>NZ_QTXU01000069.1:0-3122 GCF_003461785.1 Ruminococcus sp. AM43-6 | reverse complement strand
GGCAACTGAATATTGCCATCGTTATCCCATGTAATAAGCCCACTTTCAGTGTCAACTTCTTCCCAGTCGGTTAAATCATCATTATCTGATTTTGCTCCATTATTAGGATCTAACACATTGACTAGGTTAATAGTTTCCCAACCTGTTGGCAATACGGCTTTAAATTCAACATGAGGTGGAGCAACATTACCCACAATATGATTATAAACACTACTCTCTGAATTTGTACCATATGTTAGATTAAGTCCGCCAGTACTCTTTATCGCATTATCTACCTGCTGTCCATAAGAAGGATCAATGTAACTGTAACCTGCCGGCATTAACTCGGAATAATTTATGCCTAATTTCGCACATGTATTTATTTGATCAAAATACATTGAACCAACATTCGTAGAACCATTCATTACCTGAAAAATAAATTTTGCCGATGTTTCTTTAAAAATAACATTATTTTGTAATAGTTTAAACGCATTACCTCTATCAGTATAACCTGAAGTGTACACATATTGCTGTGCGCTAAGAGCCATTTTAACAGCCACACTGTTGGTAAACCATATATTTCCGTCAGATGTAAATTTCAGAGCTTGTGCTCCATTCAAATTATAAGTAATAAGACAGAAACGTACATTACCATTCCCGTATTGAGCAATTAGGGAATCCATCAAATTACCAATCATTTCGCATTGTGAATTAAATGTATCCTCAAGCTGACCGGAAGTCTGAATAAGGAACGCAATATCAACGGGTGTCTGAACGGTAACAGCGCCTCTGGTCTGAGCAGCAGCAAACATTGCAGGAGCAAAAGTTTCTTCAGTAAGAGTATCTTCCTCGTCATTTATTTCAGCGAGTGTTTCTTCAGAAAATTCTACACGTGTAGACTCTTCATTGAATTCAGCAGCTATATCTTCTACCGCTTCAGCCTCAAAGGACATCAACATAGGTTCAGCTTCGTTAATGCCGATTCCAAGGTTGGCAAGCCATTTCTCCATGTCCATTATACAGTATGTGCCAAGTTCGTCAACCTCCGTGTAAATTGTATTGTTTTCAAGGTCATACTTTGTTTCAATGGGCAGAAGCATATTCATATCTTCAAAGTATTTGAAGATTGTAAGACGTTTTAATCCTTGTAAATCCGGCTCATCAGGGAATAGATTAAGTTCATTGTCTACGGATTCATCAGCTATATTAAATTTTAACACAACCTTGCTGATATTGCAAGAGTTGCCACAAGTTAACTCCGGTGCAATGCCAAGAATGGCGTCATTTCTTATTGCTTTTGAGTAGCTTGTTTCCTTTGCTTTTAAATTACCCTCAACATAACCTGTCGATTCAATTTCAATAGACATTTTGTAAGGACTATCGTCAGTATTGATCTCCCTAAGAGCCTCGCTGTTCTCGGCAATAGTCTGATTGCTTACATATTCCGCATCGGGAACGTCAAATGTTTCAGGATTTGTCGGGTCAAGTCCAATATACGGCTCATCGCCATCTTTTAAGCCATCACCGTCTGTGTCCGGAACGAGAGGATCAGTTCCGTAAATATTAATTTCATCGTAATCTGAAAGTCCGTCATTGTCCGTATCATCATTTCTTGGATCAGTTCCAAGCTCTATTTCCTGGGCATTGGTCAATCCGTCACTGTCAGAATCTGCATCAGCGTCCGAAACACCCTCGGTTACTGAATCGTACTTTGTAGGATCTGTTCCTGTTATGTATACTTCCTGATAATCGGTCAGTCCATCGCCATCAGTATCGGGATTATTCAAATCTGTACCGATCATATTCTCATAAATGTCCGGAAGCCCGTCACCGTCGCTGTCAAGAAAATCAACATAATAGCCATCTTCTGTTTTTGTTACAACAAAAGGTACTGATTCAATTCTCTCGCCGTAATTGGTGATAAGGGAAACCTTGAAGTATTTTGTTTCAAAGTCATCGGTGATCGGGTACTGATAGGTAGTTGCATCCGAAACGACAGCTACGGATGTATAGTTGACATTATCATCTGAACTCCATATCTCATAGCTGCTGTTTTTGTAATTGGTGTACCACTCCATATCTATGCTGTTCGCATCGCTGTTATACTCTCCGAAAGCATAAAGCTCAACCTCAATGTCAGATTCTGTTCCGACAAGTTCAGCCATACTGTTGCTGTAATTAGCATTAATGCTAGGACAGTCGATGGTGATAGTTTGTCCGATAATGATAACATTGTTGAGGTTAAGGTTATCTGTATCGATGTTGATATCTCCGTAAGGAGCATAAATCAAGCCGCTGAAATTAACGTTGCTTGTTTCGATATTGATATCTCCTGTTTCGGAGCAAATAACAGAATTGTTCGTATTCTTAACCTCTCCATTGATGGTAACATCTTCAACAGCTTTAATTCCTGAATTGAGATTAATATTTCCCGTAAGTTCTAGAGTGCCGTTAACATCCATGGGATTATTAATGTTGATGTTCAGGTCCTCAAAGCTGTAATCGTCAGCATATGTTTCAACGTTATCGCCACTGAAATACGAGTAGTTCAGTTTTTTGAGAATGTAGATCATTTCTTCGTCAGCATTCTCAGTTTTCGTACCGTTGACATTCATATTTCCGCTTGAAACAATTGTGCCGTTTGTCGCTATATTTCCATTCACACAGAAATTATTAGCATTAATGGTGATAGCTCCTTCTGTATCAGAAGCGGCAAACATTGTATAGGGATACTTTTCTGCTGCATCCTCTGCAACTGCAGGCAAACTCGGCAAAAGAGTTGCTGCCATAGCTACACTCATTATGCCGGAAAGTATTCGTTTGAAGTTGTTTTTTCCTTGCATAACTTCTCCTCCGTTCCGCAGTATCGGAGCGCCGAAGCGCTCCATTACCGCTTTTTTATTAGTCTTCTTTTACAAATTTCTTCATACCTTCAGGCTCTTTTGGCTGATTGTACCACCACCAGCAAGCCTGAGAACTGGAACTGACGCCTATCATCAGTGCAAGTGCCGCCAATGATGAACCATATTTCAACATGAGCTTTTTAATTGCCTTCATATTTTTCACCGCCTTTCCTTTTTAAAAAATTTATGCAAATTCTCAGGCTCTTTCGGCTGACAATATGTTATACTGCAGGCTTGTCC
>NZ_QTXU01000068.1:0-3215 GCF_003461785.1 Ruminococcus sp. AM43-6 | reverse complement strand
GAAGTTGACACTGAAAGTGGGCTTATTACATGGGATAACGATGGCAATATTCAGTTGCCTACCTTTGAACAGTGTTTGAATAAAGTTCATGATCAGGGTTTTTCTTATGTGTTGAATGAATACAGTGATTCGATTCCAAGTTATATGCATCGATATTTTTATGGCGTTGAGATTCTTCCAATTAAGTCAAATCCCTGTGAGGAGGATTCGGATGGGGATGGATTAAATGATGGTTACGATCCTAATTCACTTTCAGCAAATAATTATAGTTCACAGATGATTGCTCTTGACAATACTGAAACTGTTACAATTATTCAAAAATGCCTTGAGTATTTGGGATATCTTGATATGCAAAATCAGGCTTACGGTACTTTTGGTGGTTTGTCAATTGCTGCTACACAACTTTTCCAATTAAATCATCGTACATTTTCAGATGGTATTTCGTTTAAAAAAGATTCAAATGATTCATATTTTATTGATCTTAATACATATTATGCTATTTTATTAGAAGCAAAAAATAACGGATTCACAGATTTAGTTGAAGACATAGTATGGTTTAATGAAAATTACACTCCAAAGACAATGCCGTTGGAAGAATTTAATGCAAGTTTAAATCCTAATAATCCAGTGTTTATATCATCTGTTAAACGGAGTGATTTTGATAAGGATAATGTATATAACGATAAGGTGGATATTTATGTATATGATTATACGCCAATATTAAATGGAATTCTCAGATATGGAGCACAGGAATTTCACTTCCATTATTATTCGTGTAATCCTTCACCCGTAGAAAGTCTTAATTATCCTTGTCAAAAATATGATAACACATCCAATAAATGTGCTCGTTTAACAGGAGATTATTCCTGGATGATTAGTCAAGTGAAAAATAATGCTCCATATGATGTAAAAACAAGCGGAAGTTGGAATAATTTCATGAAAACTGTTAATGCGAATATTCGTTTTTCGACCAGTTCATTTCCATTTTTATATTCTGACATAATTATAAATGCTGAGATATTCGGAAACATTCTCTTCGGATATGCAGGACATGCTGGTGGCTTTACGAAAAAAGAATTAGAGAGTGGTGGTAGCTTATATTCATTCGTGACAACGGGAGAATTTGATAATACAGAGGATTCAACATACGTAAGATACGGATATGATCTTTACAATAATGTGATTAAAGATTATGATTACATTCATATTTCACAGTAAGATATATCCGGGGTAATTACTATGAAAAAAAAATATATTATTGTGCTGATAGTATTAATTCCTGCTTTGTTTTTCATAATTAGTTTTATTTACAAGGAAAAAGTACATCAAGAGTATGTTAAAAACTGTTATAAGAATAACAAACAATATATGGAATCCATTGTTGATTATTTTGAAAAATATAAATATGATTCAATCCCTATGATTATATATTCACAAGATGACCATATAATCGAGAAGTGTTTAGGGAAAAATAGTGAATATATTGATTGTGGAGAAGAAACTTTTGATAAATATTTCACTTATATGCGGAATAAATACCAAAAAGACAGCCCTTATAATGTGTTTTCCTTTATTCGTGTAAACTATGATAATCAAGGAAATATGCTGATGTACTTTATAGTAAAAAACAGAAAAATTGAGAATGATAAGATACGAAATTATTACCTCGTGTATATTGATAATGAGTATAATGGACATGGTTCAGATTTAGCTATCGACAATTCCACAATCAAAAGCAAACCATTTTCAGGAAATTGGTATCTATGGTCTAAAGATGTTTTAAACGGATAATTTCAGTAATTTATTATTGCAATTAAAAAAAATAATTGCTTAATTATATTCAAAACCAAACAAGTTAAAATCGCCACTATATCTCATATCACAATAGGCACACTCTAACTGTTTAACAGGCTCTCAAAAAAACGATTTGGGAGCCTGCTTTTTAGAGTGATTGTATTTCCCTCATAATCATTGAGAACAGCTCTCTAAGGGCTTCTCCGCTTCTCTGACGGCTATAGTTAAGCAGAAGTCGGCTTGCAATGCCGTTGCGGATTTCATATACACAAAGGCAAATATTCCTTTTTAAGCGATGGATGGTTGATTTTTCGGAAACGATGTGGTATAAGTTTAATGAATTCGAAGAATATAATAGTTATACAACCCAAAATGGAAAATATACTATTTCATTAAGAAATTGCAGTGAAGCAGGTTTATCAGGTTCAATAAGATTAAATGTGTATTTGGTGCATAATGACAATGGATCAATCGAATATATTTGGAAAAAACGTCTTGATTATTACGATGATTTCACTCCATATATTAAATTTGCGGAACTCAATAATGAGGTAATTGTAAAATTTCATAAAAATATTTAACCAGCGAATTAGAAATCAAATAAATCAGAAAGAATCTATATATGAACAAATTATAAAAATAGATGAGCTTTAACGTCAAGAAATGTCATTTGACGTAAAACTATTGAAAAAAATAACTTAAACACGCTATACTAAAAGCGAGGTGATGAAAAATGATTTCAAAACTCGCAAAAGGTACGGCGTGTTTTTTTGTCGACAATAAAATAATAGAAGTGGAAGATTCTGAAGTTTATGCTTATGGAATAGAATTATTGTTATCTACAATCTTCAACTTAATTATAGCTATTATTATTGCTTTAATTTCCAATGAATTTATTCCTTGTGTTATTAATTTGACAGCGTTTGTAACTATAAGAATGTATGCCGGAGGATACCATGCTGATACGCATTGGGGATGTATGCTGACACTTGTGTGTGTACTTTCTGCTTTTATTTTAATAATAAAGACTTTTAGTACAGCTACGATAAGGTTTTTATCTCCGATTCTATGGGTTTTATCAGTATTAATTTTATATAAATTTGCACCGGTTGAACATCCAAACAAACCTATATCAGAGAAAAAGAAGATGAAGTTAAGAAAAAAATCTTTGATTTCATTTTTTATATGGACAATATTCTGCATTATTTTCTATTTTGTTAAAACAGAAGTATGCTTTTATGCAGTAACAGGAATATTTACATTAACTTGTGCAATGGTTGCAGAAAAAATAAAACTACTCATAAAATCATATTCATAACGTTGATTTTCAGTGCGGTCTACGGCATAACGGCAATAGTAACGGGACAAGCCTGCAGTATAACATATTGTCAGCCGAAAGAGCCTGAGAATTTGCATAAATT
>NZ_QTXU01000067.1:0-3234 GCF_003461785.1 Ruminococcus sp. AM43-6 | reverse complement strand
TTAACGACAAAAACATACCCAGGAGGACTTTTACATGACCCAAGTACATTTTACACTGAAAAGCGAAGAGATTCAAAGCATTATTGAATATTCTGTAAAGGATGACGTTTCTAAAAATATTTTAACAACGGTATTTAATCAACTAATGGAAAATCAACGAACAGAATATATTCAAGCAAAAGAATATGAACGAACAGAAAACCGACAAAGTCAACGAAATGGCTATTATGAGCGCAGCTTTACGACACGTGTAGGCACGCTAGAATTAAAAGTACCCAGAACACGTGATGGCCATTTTTCACCCACAGTGTTTGAACGTTATCAACGAAACGAAAAAGCCCTCATGGCTTCAATGTTGGAAATGTATGTATCAGGCGTTTCAACTCGTAAAGTATCAAAAATTGTGGAAGAACTTTGTGGTAAATCCGTCTCTAAGTCCTTCGTTTCTAGCTTAACAGAACAGCTAGAACCTATGGTTAACGAGTGGCAGAATCGTTTATTATCAGAAAAAAATTATCCTTACTTAATGACCGATGTACTCTATATAAAAGTACGAGAAGAAAATCGAGTACTCTCAAAAAGCTGTCATATAGCGATTGGAATAACCAAAGATGGCGACCGTGAAATTATCGGCTTCATGATTCAAAGTGGCGAAAGCGAAGAGACCTGGACAACATTTTTTGAATACCTAAAAGAACGCGGTTTACAAGGTACGGAACTCGTTATTTCTGATGCGCACAAAGGATTAGTCTCTGCCATTAGAAAATCCTTCACCAACGTAAGTTGGCAAAGATGCCAAGTTCACTTCCTAAGAAATATCTTTACCACCATTCCTAAAAAAAATTCAAAATCTTTCAGAGAAGCTGTTAAAGGAATTTTTAAGTTCACAGATATTAACTTAGCGCGTGAGGCTAAAAATCGATTGATTCATGATTATATCGATCAACCAAAATATTCAAAAGCTTGCGCATCATTGGATGATGGATTCGAAGACGCCTTTCAATATACCGTACAAGGAAATTCCCACAATCGACTAAAGAGTACCAATCTAATTGAACGACTGAATCAAGAAGTACGCAGAAGAGAAAAGATTATTCGCATCTTCCCCAATCAAACATCAGCCAATCGCTTAATTGGAGCCGTTCTTATGGACCTACATGATGAATGGATTTATTCTTCAAGAAAATACATCAATTTTGATAAGTAGAAATGGTAAAAACATTGTATAGCATTTTACACAGGAGTCTGGACTTGACTGAGTTTATGGAAGAAGTTTTAATTGATGATAATATGGTTTTTGATATTGATAATTTAAAAGGATTTCTTAATGATACCAGTTCATTTGGGTTTATAGCTAAAGAAAATAATAAAATTATAGGATTTGCATATTGCTATACACTTTTAAGACCTGATGGAAAAACAATGTTTTATTTACACTCAATAGGAATGTTACCTAACTATCAAGACAAAGGTTATGGTTCAAAATTATTATCTTTTATTAAGGAATATTCTAAAGAGATTGGTTGTTCTGAAATGTTTTTAATAACTGATAAAGGTAATCCTAGAGCTTGCCATGTATATGAAAAATTAGGTGGTAAAAATGATTATAAAGATGAAATAGTATATGTATATGATTATGAAAAAGGTGATAAATAAATGAATATAGTTGAAAATGAAATATGTATAAGAACTTTAATAGATGATGATTTTCCTTTGATGTTAAAATGGTTAACTGATGAAAGAGTATTAGAATTTTATGGTGGTAGAGATAAAAAATATACATTAGAATCATTAAAAAAACATTATACAGAGCCTTGGGAAGATGAAGTTTTTAGAGTAATTATTGAATATAACAATGTTCCTATTGGATATGGACAAATATATAAAATGTATGATGAGTTATATACTGATTATCATTATCCAAAAACTGATGAGATAGTCTATGGTATGGATCAATTTATAGGAGAGCCAAATTATTGGAGTAAAGGAATTGGTACAAGATATATTAAATTGATTTTTGAATTTTTGAAAAAAGAAAGAAATGCTAATGCAGTTATTTTAGACCCTCATAAAAATAATCCAAGAGCAATAAGGGCATACCAAAAATCTGGTTTTAGAATTATTGAAGATTTGCCAGAACATGAATTACACGAGGGCAAAAAAGAAGATTGTTATTTAATGGAATATAGATATGATGATAATGCCACAAATGTTAAGGCAATGAAATATTTAATTGAGCATTACTTTGATAATTTCAAAGTAGATAGTATTGAAATAATCGGTAGTGGTTATGATAGTGTGGCATATTTAGTTAATAATGAATACATTTTTAAAACAAAATTTAGTACTAATAAGAAAAAAGGTTATGCAAAAGAAAAAGCAATATATAATTTTTTAAATACAAATTTAGAAACTAATGTAAAAATTCCTAATATTGAATATTCGTATATTAGTGATGAATTATCTATACTAGGTTATAAAGAAATTAAAGGAACTTTTTTAACACCAGAAATTTATTCTACTATGTCAGAAGAAGAACAAAATTTGTTAAAACGAGATATTGCCAGTTTTTTAAGACAAATGCACGGTTTAGATTATACAGATATTAGTGAATGTACTATTGATAATAAACAAAATGTATTAGAAGAGTATATATTGTTGCGTGAAACTATTTATAATGATTTAACTGATATAGAAAAAGATTATATAGAAAGTTTTATGGAAAGACTAAATGCAACAACAGTTTTTGAGGGTAAAAAGTGTTTATGCCATAATGATTTTAGTTGTAATCATCTATTGTTAGATGGCAATAATAGATTAACTGGAATAATTGATTTTGGAGATTCTGGAATTATAGATGAATATTGTGATTTTATATACTTACTTGAAGATAGTGAAGAAGAAATAGGAACAAATTTTGGAGAAGATATATTAAGAATGTATGGAAATATAGATATTGAGAAAGCAAAAGAATATCAAGATATAGTTGAAGAATATTATCCTATTGAAACTATTGTTTATGGAATTAAAAATATTAAACAGGAATTTATCGAAAATGGTAGAAAAGAAATTTATAAAAGGACTTATAAAGATTGATTATATAATATATGAAAAGCTATTATAAAAGACATTAGTATTAAATAGTTTAAAAAAATGAAAAATAATAAAGGAAGTGAGTCAAGTCCAGACTCCTGTGTAAAATGCTATACAATGTTTTTACCATTTCTACTTATC
>NZ_QTXU01000066.1:0-3243 GCF_003461785.1 Ruminococcus sp. AM43-6 | reverse complement strand
AATGGGCGCATAGCTCAGGTGGTTAGAGCGCACGCCTGATAAGCGTGAGGTCGGTGGTTCGAGTCCACTTGTGCCCACCAGCAAGAGAGATCTTGCAAGGAACGAAACTTGAAAATTGAATAATGAAAAGCAAAAGTAATGCAAATGAGGAAAAATGAACGACAATAACGAAAGTTAAAGTCGGGTAAAAAACCTGCAATTAGCATAAAAATTAAGAGGATTAGACATAATTCAAAAATGGTTAAGCTAAGAAGAGCGTAGGGAGAATGCCTTGGCATTAGGAGCCGACGAAGGACGTGATAAGCTGCGATAAGCTGCGGGGATCAGCAAGTATGAATTGATCCGCAGATTTCCGAATGGAGCAATCCGTATGTGTATGCACATACATCATATACTGAATCAAATAGGTATATGAGGGGAACCGCCTGAACTGAAACATCTAAGTAGGGCGAGGAAGAGAAATCAACCGAGATTCTGTGAGTAGTGGCGAGCGAAAGCGGAAGAGGCTAAACCATAGGTAGCAATACTTATGGGGTTTCGGACAGCATTTAGTATTGATAATTTCTAGTTGAAACGTGTGGGAAAACGTACCGAAGAGTGTGAGAGTCACGTAAGCGAAAGAGAAAGTCAGCGAGCTGTATCCAAAGTACCGCGGGACACGTGAAACCCCGTGGGAAGATGGGGGGACCATCCTCCAAGCCTAAATACTACCTAATGACCGATAGCGAATAGTACTGTGAAGGAACGGTGAAAAGAACCCCGGGAGGGGAGTGAAAAAGAACCTGAAACCCTATGCTTACAAGCACCGAGAGCACGTCAAAGTGTGATCGGGTACCTTTTGTAGAATGGTCCGGCGAGTTATTGTATGCGGCAAGGTTAAGTGCTTAAGGCACGGAGCCGAAGCGAGAGCAAGTCTGAACAGGGCGAAAAAGTCGTATGCAATAGACCCGAAACCGAGTGACCTATCCATGTCCAGGCTGAAGTGGAGGTAAAACTCCATGGAGGGCCGAACACACGTCCGTTGAAAAGGCCGGTGATGAGGTGTGGATAGCGGAGAAATTCCAATCGAACTCGGATATAGCTGGTTCTCTCCGAAATAGCTTTAGGGCTAGCCTCGTGAAAGATTACTGGAGGTAAAGCACTGAATGGGCTAGGGGTCGAAAGATTACTGAACCCTATCAAACTAAGAATGCCAGATAATTGATTCACGGGAGTCAGACAATGTGAGATAAGTCTCATTGTCAAAAGGGAAACAGCCCAGACCCACAGCTAAGGTCCCTAAACATTGTTAAGTGGAAAAGGATGTGGGGTTGCATAAACAACCAGGATGTTGGCTTAGAAGCAGCCACTCATTAAAAGAGTGCGTAATAGCTCACTGGTCGAGTGACCCTGCGCCGAAAATTCAACGGGGCTAAACAATGTACCGAAGCTTGGGATTCTAAAGTAATTTAGAGTGGTAGGAGAGCGTCGAATAAGGGGTGAAGTCAGAGCGGAAGCGCTGGTGGACTTTATTCGAGTGAGAATGCCGGAATGAGTAGCGAGAATTATGTGAGAATCATAATGGCCGAAAATCTAAGGTTTCCTGAGGAAGGTTCGTCCGCTCAGGGTAAGCCGGGGGCTAAGGCGAGGCGGAGACGCGTAGCCGATGCACATACGGTTGAAATTCCGTAGCCACCGAAAGATTTAAGTACAGGGACGCTTTAGAAGTGATGTTGCCGGGCGATGGTTGACCCGGTCGTAAGGGATCGAAAATGAGTAGAGAAGTCATCATGGAAAGAGACAAGAAAAGCTGTATGAATATCTTAGGTGCCCGTACCGCAAACCGACACAGGTAGATAGGAAGAAGATTCTAAGGCCAACGGGAGAAGGGTTGTTAAGGAACTCGGCAAGTTGACCCCGTAACTTAGGGATAAGGGGTGCTCAAGTGATTGAGCCGCAGAGAATAGGCCCAGGCGACTGTTTAGCAAAAACACAGGTCTCTGCTAAATCGAAAGATGACGTATAGGGGCTGACACCTGCCCGGTGCCGGAAGGTTAAGAGGAGATGTGAGAGCATTGAATTGAAGCCCCGGTAAACGGCGGCCGTAACTATAACGGTCCTAAGGTAGCGAAATTCCTTGTCAGGTAAGTTCTGACCCGCACGAAAGGTGTAACGATCTGGGCACTGTCTCAACAACCCGCCCGGCGAAATTGTAGTACCGGTGAAGATGCCGGTTACCCGCGACTAGACGGAAAGACCCCATGGAGCTTTACTGTAGCCTAATATTGGATTTCGGTATTTCACGTACAGGATAGGTGGGAGACTGGGAAGCACAGGCGTCAGCTTGTGTGGAGTCGACCTTGGGATACCACTCTTGGAGTGCTGGAATTCTAACCTGCGGCTTTGAAGCAAGTCGGGGGACATTGTTAGGTGGGCAGTTTGACTGGGGCGGTCGCCTCCTAAAGAGTAACGGAGGCGCTCAAAGGTTCGCTCTGCATGGATGGAAACCATGCGTCAGAGTGTAAACGCAAAAGCGAGCCTAACTGCGAGAATGACGGTTCGAGCAGTAACGAAAGTTGGAGTTAGTGATCCGGCGGTATGTGAATGGAAATGCCGTCGCTCAACGGATAAAAGCTACCCTGGGGATAACAGGCTGATCTCCCCCAAGAGTCCACATCGACGGGGAGGTTTGGCACCTCGATGTCGGCTCATCGCATCCTGGGGCTGAATTCGGTCCCAAGGGTTTGGCTGTTCGCCAATTAAAGCGGTACGCGAGCTGGGTTCAGAACGTCGTGAGACAGTTCGGTCCCTATCTGTCGTGGGCGTAGGATATTTGCAAGGAGCTGTCCCTAGTACGAGAGGACCGGGATGGACGCACCTCTGGTGCACCAGTTGTCACGCCAGTGGCACAGCTGGGCAGCTATGTGCGGAACGGATAAACGCTGAAGGCATCTAAGCGTGAAGCCGCCCTTAAGATAAGATATCCCTTCTGTTTACAGAGTAAGACCCCTTGAAGACTACAAGGTTGATAGGCTCAAAGTGTAAGCACGGTGACGTGTTTAGCTAGCGAGTACTAATCGGTCGAGGGCTTAACCTTATTGGTTATGACTACTCCTTTTAACCAACAGCTTTTTCATTATTCAATTTTGAGGATTCGTTCCTCTTCACTTAGTCGGTGGCGTTTGAGTTGAGGTCACACCTGTTCCCATGCCGAACACAGTAGTTAAGCTCTTCTTCGCCGAAAATACTTGGATGGTAACGTCC
>NZ_QTXU01000065.1:0-3328 GCF_003461785.1 Ruminococcus sp. AM43-6 | reverse complement strand
CTGTGTGAAGACTGCGTATTTACGGCACATTTGCGGTCAGCTTTGCTGTCCGCTGTGAGCGTCATGGCGGCTTCAGACGCCATGACTTTAACCTGCAATGAAATATTTCACTTTCTTCGTCATGCGGCGAATCGGGAATTTGTGCATAACCAACATATCAAGTTCCCGATGTGCTTTTTAACTGATTTCAGAATTGCTCGTTTATCCCTTCGTACACCGCTTACAATCGGCGTGTGTGGCTGATACCGTCTACGGTGGTATGTTTACCCTACTGCGAGTTGGGAGGGCAAATATCGCCGTTGTGTTGCGGTTAAAATTAATTACACTTTTTTTGATTATTGAACATCTCCATTCTTATTCGCAGAAGAGAAAAGGCGGACTGTCAATCAGCGAACCTATCTGCCAATTCTGTTTTGTTACTCACCTCTTAGCAAGTATAGCTATTCTTTCTTCTGCTATTAATAATATTAGTTAGTATTAATCCTTAAAGGCATAGCGCTGTGACACGGAGGGTATCGCAATTATTATTTTTGTTTGCCCCACAACAGTACAGTTCCTGTCAGAAAATCTTGTCTGACTTAAGGACGTATTTCCAAGCTTGGTTACGCTTCTGCTCCTCCTGAACGATCTTCGCTGTACTTCGCCGCTTGGTATCTCTCCTACGTGGGATTTTGTTGTCAAGATTCTTTTGCCTTCATACTGTAGCAGATGAAAAGATGCTTTTTATGCGTGTGTGAAAAAATTTTGTAGACTTGCACAAAATCTGAATGGATTATTTATAGAGTTCCCTCTCACTTGTATACGGAAAGGAGTCGCCGTTTTGACAACCCTTAATTCATAAAGTTTGTAGGCTTGAACAAAGTCGTAACAAATTTTTTGTAGAGTTTGCTCTCACTTGTATAGGGTAAGAAGTTGAGGTTTTACAACCATTTTGACAGCAATTCTTTAAAAGTTTGTATGATTATACAAATTCGGGGCGGACGATTTAGAGAGTTTGCATATTGGTTAGGTATCCCTATAGAAACCTTTTCCCAGTGAATCAGGGTGGTAGTTGGCTCGTTTATGAAGAGTTTTGCATTGACAGTAACTCTGAAATGTTGACAGTAAAACTACCACTTGATTTCTACCGTCACACCTCGCAAAGCAAGGATTTTCAATGGTTTTCAGACTTTTAAAGCCAAACTGTTGACAGTAACTTCGCCCGAGGTTTTACTGTCACTACTGTCACGCTCACGGTCGTAATGAAGAATAATCAGTCTGCCGTTTCGTGTCCGCTTGTACAGAAAATCAATTCCATACTGTCTGAGCGTGTAACCGTTCTGAACCAAATCTCTTGTAACTCTGTTCGGATAGAATATTTCATTTGAAATACTTTTCAGTGCGGTTACCAATTCTGAAGCCGTTCCTGTGAAATCAATCTTTTTCTGAATGTAAACATACAATGCGGCGAGAAAAATATTGTCTTTGCTTTTCGAAGCAGTTGGCTCATCTGTGACTATCCACTTTTTCAAATCGCTATCAAACTGCAAGCTTATTTCTGCGTTTTCAATATCACGACCTACGCAGTATAGCTTTGCATTTCGACTGCCACGCTTTGTTTCTACAATAACCATGCTTTCGTCAACGCATCCGCTGATTCCTGTCGAGCCCGAAATCATATTGAACGGTTCGCTGTCCGAACACTTTCTTGTGTGATGAACAACTACGATTGCAATTTCAAGCTTGTCCGCAAGATTTTTTAGAACAGATAACTCTTTGTAGTCCGAGCCATAACCGTTATCGGTTGACTCACGAATCATTTGCAGAGTGTCAATGAACACAACTTTTAAATCGCTATGCTCTTTCTTAAAATTTTCAATCTGTTCTTCAAGTCCGCTGCCTATCGACTCAGACATAACAGTGAAGTGCAAGTTTTCTGTTGGCTCATCTGTTATCTCATACAATCTGTTTTGTATCCTCGCATAGCTGTCTTCCAAACACAGATAGAGGGCAGTTCCTTGAGCCGTTTCCTGACCTAAAACTTTTTCTCCTTTCGCTATCGACAAGCACATATCAAGTGCCAGCCATGACTTTCCCACTTTTGGTGCACCTGCTAAGATGTACAGACCTTGCGCAAGCAAGCCATCTACAACAAACTCGATAGGCTTGTACACAGTTGTCATGATTTCTTCGCAGGACTTTGAGTTGAATTTCTTCAAGTTATCAAGCCTCCTCTTCTTTTTTTCTTTTTACTTCTTTCCCACAACAGTACAGTTCCTGTCAGAAAGCCTTGTTTGACTTAAGGACGTATTTCCAAGCCTGGTACGCTTCTGCTCCTCCTGCACGATCTTCGCTGTACTTCGCCGCTTGGTATCTCTCCTTCGTGGGATTCAATTGTCAAGATTCCTTTTCCTCATACTGTAGCCGACTAAACAAAGTGTTTGGGCAACTTCTGAAAAAAGTTTATAGGTTTGCACAAGTTAGCTCATATGATTTCGGTTATTTTGACTACCACTGCTCTTCCGCTTGTATATGGGTAGAAGTCGCTGTTTTGATACCCCTTTATCTAAATGAATTCATAAAGTTTGTAGGGTTGAACAAAGTCGTAACGGATTATTTGTAGAGTTTGCTCTCACTTGTATATGGTTAGAAGTTGAGGTTTTAACAACCTTTTTGGCAGAGTTTCTTTAAGATTTTGTATGATTGTCTAATAGACAGAGCAGTGATGACTTTTGTTTTTTGCATTATCACAACACGATGCGGTAGGACGTGAATCACGACCTACCGTAAAAAGTAAGGTGGTAAACATCTATGATCCGACATAGAAAAACCACTGCCGTGTTTTCCGACAGTGGTTCGAGAGAATGATTTTATTATGTTCAAAAAATGATATCTCTTGCCGTGAAGATTTACTAGGCTAAATAATTTGTCACAGCTTGCTTCTTTAAAACAGGAGCGGGGTAATCCCCTCGTACACCACAACAATCGGCGTGTGTCGCCCTTTTCCTCAGAGGATGGTATGTTTACTCTACTGCGAGTTAGGGACAAATATCTCCGTTACGCTGTGTACTTTCGAGAGCACCTTTCGTTGACAGTAACTCTGAAATTTTGACATTGAAACTCGTCTTTGATTTCTACCGTCACGCCTCACAAAGCAAAGATTTTTAAGAGTTTTTAAGCTTTTGAAGCAAGCTGATTGACCATAGAATTTTTATTGTCAGTACTATCACTCTGACGATCATAATGAAGAATAATCAGTCCGAAACCTCAAACTCATCTGAACTAAGATATGATTTTGTCAATATCACTTGACACATTTTATTCGAACAAGAATTATGCAACGAGAAAG
>NZ_QTXU01000064.1:0-3687 GCF_003461785.1 Ruminococcus sp. AM43-6 | reverse complement strand
TCAGTGTAAAATGTACTTGGGTCATGTAAAAGTCCTCCTGGGTATGTTTTTGTCGTTAAAAACATTGTACCGTAAAAGGACTGTTATATGGCCTTTTTACTTTTACACAATTATACGGACTTTATCTATTTTCAGCCTGTATCATAGCTAAACAAATCGAGTTGTGTGTCCGTTTTTGGGCGTTCTGCTAGCTTGTTTAAAGTCTCTTGAATGAATGTATGTTCTAAGTCAAAAAACTCTGACAGCGCCTTTATATAGCTTTCTTTTTCTTCTTTTTTTACTTTAATGATCGATAGCAACAATGATTTAACACTAGCAAGTTGAATGCCACCATTTCTTCCTGGTTTAATCTTAAAGAAAATTTCCTGATTCGCCTTCAGTACCTTCAGCAATTTATCTAATGTCCGCTCAGGAATGCCTAGCGCTTCTCTAATCTCTTTTTTAGTCGTCACCAAATAAGGCTTGTATACATCACTTTTTTCGCTAATATAAGCCATTAAATCTTCTTTCCATTCTGACAAATGAACACGTTGACGTTCACTTCTTTTTTTCTTGAATTTAAACCACCCTTGACGGACAAATAAATCTTTACTGGTTAAATCACTTGATACCCAAGCTTTGCAAAGAATGGTAATGTATTCCCTATTAGCCCCTTGATAGTTTTCTGAATAGGCACTTCTAACAAGTTTAATCACTTCTTTTTCTTCTAAGGGTTGATCTAATCGATTATTAAACTCAAACATATTATATTCGCACGTTTCGATTGAATAGCCTGAACTAAAGTAGGCTAAAGAGAGGGTAAACATGACGTTATTACGCCCTATTAAACCCTTTTCTCCTGAAAATTTCGTTTCGTGCAATAAGAGATTAAACCAGGGTTCATCTACTTGTTTTTTGCCTTCTGTACCGCTTAAAACCGTTAGACTTGAACGAGTAAAGCCCTTATTATCTGTTTGTTTGAAAGACCAATCTTGCCATTCTTTGAAAGAATAACGGTAATTGGGATCAAAAAATTCTACATTGTCCGTTCTTGGTATACGAGCAATCCCAAAATGATTGCACGTTAGATCAACTGGCAAAGACTTTCCAAAATATTCTCGGATATTTTGCGAGATTATTTTGGCTGCTTTGACAGATTTAAATTCTGATTTTGAAGTCACATAAACTGGCGTTTCTAAAACAAAATATGCTTGATAACCTTTATCAGATTTGATAATTAACGTAGGCATAAAACCTAAATCAATAGCTGTTGTTAAAATATCGCTTGCTGAAATAGTTTCTTTTGCCGTGTGAATATCAAAATCAATAAAGAAGGTATTGATTTGTCTTAAATTGTTTTCAGAATGTCCTTTCGTGTATGAACGGTTTTCGTCTGCATACGTACCATAACGATAAACGTTTGGTGTCCAATGCGTAAATGTATCTTGATTTTCGTGAATCGCTTCTTCGGAAGTCAGAACAACGCCACGTCCGCCAATCATGCTTTTTTTTGAGCGATACGCAAAAATAGCCCCTTTGCTTTTACCTGGCTTGGTAGTGATTGAGCGAATTTTACTATTTTTAAATTTGTACTTTAACAAGCCGTCATGAAGCACAGTTTCTACAACAAAAGGGATATTCATTCAGCTGTTCTCCTTTCTTACGAAAATTAATTAGTTAGAAGCTACGATCAAAGTTGAATCACAACAAAAAAGGCAATCAACTAAGTTTTTCTTAATTGATTGCCTGGTATCTTCTTAAAGACTTGAAATTCCCTCAAAAACCCGATATAATGGGTTTACAGATATTTAAGTATCTGATTAATAAAGTAATTAAATACTTTACCAAATTTCGGGTCTCGACTTCTTTAATTGATTGGTGGTAATCAATTAAGGCTCGCAACTTATTTTCTTGGCGGAAAATAAGTTGGTCGTGGCTCTTTTTTTGTATTCTTTATTCAGTTCGTTGTTTCGTTATATCTAGTATACCGCTTTTAAAAAAAATAAGCAACAATTTCGTTAAATATATTAACGACAATCATTGCTTCTCTTCTTCTATTTGCAACTCTACTTGTTCTAATTCATTAGGAATTAAGTCAATAACTAAGGTTGAGTTTGTCAATTCTGCAATTCGTTCCAATGTTTTTAATGTCGGATCTGATTTTCCTGATTCAATCAATGAATAATTTGATCTACTCATTTCTAATTCTTGGGAGAATTTTTCTTTTGATTTGGTACCTCTCATCTTTTTTAAGCTTTCTCTAAATGCTAGTTCCAAGTTTCTCCCTCCTGTTTATGTAAATATTTTGCACGTTTTCCATTTAATTATATCGTTACACCTTGTAAATCACAAGTGATTAATCACAAATCACTTGTGATTAGTGATTGTTATTGGTGTTGCCTAGAACGATTCTAAGCACATGTTTAATTTTAAAGTGGGCAATTATCTTTAAAATGTCCTACAATGATTCAATAAAAGCATGGCTGCTAGTGAAACTTGCGACCATGCTTTTAAAAATACTTAATGGGGTCCCGAGCGCTTTAGCTCCTTGGAAGCTGTCAGTAGTATACCTAATAATTTATCTACATTCCCTTTAGTAACGTGTAACTTTCCAAATTTACAAAAGCGACTCATAGAATTATTTCCTCCCGTTAAATAATAGATAACTATTAAAAATAGACAATACTTGCTCATAAGTAACGGTACTTAAATTGTTTACTTTGGCGTGTTTCATTGCTTGATGAAACTGATTTTTAGTAAACAGTTGACGATATTCTCGATTGACCCATTTTGAAACAAAGTACGTATATAGCTTCCAATATTTATCTGGAACATCTGTGGTATGGCGGGTAAGTTTTATTAAGACACTGTTTACTTTTGGTTTAGGATGAAAGCATTCCGCTGGCAGCTTAAGCAATTGCTGAATCGAGACTTGAGTGTGCAAGAGCAACCCTAGTGTTCGGTGAATATCCAAGGTACGCTTGTAGAATCCTTCTTCAACAATCAGATAGATGTCAGACGCATGGCTTTCAAAAACCACTTTTTTAATAATTTGTGTGCTTAAATGGTAAGGAATACTCCCAACAATTTTATACCTCTGTTTGTTAGGGAATTGAAACTGTAGAATATCTTGGTGAATTAAAGTGACACGAGTATTCAGTTTTAATTTTTCTGACGATAAGTTGAATAGATGACTGTCTAATTCAATAGACGTTACCTGTTTACTTATTTTAGCCAGTTTCGTCGTTAAATGCCCTTTACCTGTTCCAATTTCGTAAACGGTATCGGTTTCTTTTAAATTCAATTGTTTTATTATTTGGTTGAGTACTTTTTCACTCGTTAAAAAGTTTTGAGAATATTTTATATTTTTGTTCATGTAATCACTCCTGAAGTGATTACATCTATAAATAAATACAGAAGTTAAACGATTTGTTTGTAATTTTAGTTATCTGTTTAAAAAGTCATAAGATTAGTCACTGGTAGGAATTAATCTAACGTATTTATTTATCTGCGTAATCACTGTTTTTAGTCTGTTTCAAAACAGTAGATGTTTTATCTACATTACGCATTTGGAATACCAACATGACGAATCCCTCCTTCTTAATTACAAATTTTTAGCATCTAATTTAACTTCAATTCCTATTATACAATATAGTGGTTCAGTTGTCAAGACAAAAATCTAAGCTTTTTATAATGAACTGATATATG
>NZ_QTXU01000063.1:232-3822 GCF_003461785.1 Ruminococcus sp. AM43-6 | reverse complement strand
TGCTTTTTGGCAAGATCGCAGCCTTTTTTCTTGGGAACTTTTTTTACAGCCCCTTTTTTTGTTGAAAAAATTCATAATGAGTAAAACTGTTCCACCTTGGGCAGCGGAGTGGTTTGAATTTTTTTTACAAGGTTGTGTAGATATACCGTGTAGTATGCTTTGCTTTAGAATATCTAGCCCAACAGAACTGTTATACCGCCCGACTGATTTGTCAATAGCGAAGCTCGAACATATACAAATGAGTATGCGATATGTATATTTATAAATAGTCGAATTTTTTTGAAAAAAAAGCCTTGACAATAGAAAAAATAAATGCTATAATAATTAAGCTGAATGACACGGAACACGAACAAAACGAAAAAGTTCAGCGAAAAGAATAGCAAATGCGGCAGTGCTGGAATTGGCAGACAGGCACGTTTGAGGGGCGTGTGTCCTTGACGTACGGGTTCAAGTCCCGTTTGCCGCACCATATCGAGTATTCATAAGGGATTTGACTTTATGAATACTCGATTTTTCTATTTAATGCGGCTTTATGTACGGAGCAGGTTTTCGCCTGCTCCTTTTGCTATGCCGTTTTCGGCTCGGTTAAATACTCAACCGCGACACCTTTTCGTGTATCGACGACGATATTCGATCTGTGGGATACTTCGGGTATCTCCACATATCCGACAAAGCGATAATAGATAACGATTCTCTGCGTTCGGTTTTTACCTTTGCCCTCTGTTTCAAAAACATCAATATGGTCGATGAGTTCACGAAGCAGCGGTGCGGTCAGCCTGTCCATTCGCATAAACCTGCGGATTGCCGAAGTGAAATTCTCGCGTTCCTGTTCGCGCTGTCCGCATTCGGAAAGCTTTTGGCGGAGCGTTTTAATTTTTGCTTTCAGCTCCAGCCTTTCCGTTTCATACTTGTGGGACAACTGCATAAACCATTCGTCACTCACTTTGCCGACAGCGTTATCCTCATACAGCTTTTCGTATAGACGCGATACGGTATCGTTGCGAGCAATAGCTTTTTGAAGTTCTGCTTCGTCGTGCTTCTTTTCCTTCAAAAGCTCTTTATCGGTCTTTTGAGCAAGCAGCTCGGCAAAGGCTTCCTCATCCGCAGCCAAAAATTCTGCCATTCTCCGCAGCTCCAGCATTACCACCTGCTCGATGGCTTCTGCTCTGACATAGTGTCTGCCGGGACATTCTCCTCGGTAATCTACCTTGTTGTTTGCACACACGAAATAGTGAATGTCCTTGTTGATAGTATTCGTATGATGACGAAGCTTACCGTGACAATCACCGCAGAACAGCAAATCGCAGAATATGCTTTTCTCGCCGTTTTTCGGTTTTGGCGCACGGCGTTTGGTTTTGGCTATGAGCGTCTGTACCTTTTCAAAATCACTCCGTGCAATAATCGGCTCGTGAACATCCTTGAATATCGCCCAATTCTCAGGATCGTTCGTAAGTCTTGTTTTGTTCTTAAAAAACTTTGAGCAGGTCTTGAAGTTGATTACATCACCGCAGTATTCCTGCTGAGACAGAATCTTTTGTATTGTCGTCTTGCACCATTTGTACGGATTAGGCTGTGTTTTCTTTCCGCCTCTCGGCAAGCCTTTGCTTTGCCAATACGCCATAGGAACAAGTATTTGTTTCTCCTGCAATATTCGCGCGATAGTTTCGTTGCCCTTGCCCTCAAGACACATTTTAAAAACGCTTTTTACCACATCCGCCGCCTCCGGGTCAATAACCCACTTCTTTTTGTTTTCAGCGGATTTCATATACCCATATGGCGGTTGGGATAACGGTTCTCCCATTGAACCGCGCAAGCGATGCGATGAACGAATTTTCTTGGATATATCCCGTGCATACATTTCGTTTAAGATGTTTTTGAAAGGGGCAATTTCGCTCTCGCCCTCCTCGCTGTCTATTCCGTCATTAACGGCAATAAACCGAACATCATGGTCCGGGAAATATACATAGGTATAATTTCCTACCGAAACATAATCTCGTCCAAGTCGGGACAGGTCTTTTACCATTACGGCATAGATATATCCCATTTCAATATCGGAGAGCATCTGTTGAAATCCCGGTCGGTTGAAGTTGGTTCCTGTGTATCCGTCATCCACATAGAATTTTATATCGGTCAATCCTTTTTCCTTTGCCTTTTGCGAAAGCAGCGTTTTTTGATTGACAATTGAATTGCTTTCACCGTCCATTCCGTCATCACGGGACAAACGGCAGTAAAACGCCGTTATCCCGATTTTGTTATTCTTTTTCGGCTGCATTATGATCCTCCATCCCGGCAGCCGTACAATCATATTCGGTGCTTATTATATTACTTGTACCGACAGACGGCAAATCTGCGAAATCGCTTGTGAGATAACTCCCTATACGGTTATTCAGCATAGTATTCTCTTTGGGTTCTTTATAGTTGGGCTTTTGAAATCCCGACTCAACCACATATCTTACACTGTTAATAACATATTCCTGCGGTGCGGCGCCGAAGCCTACAATAAACTTATTCATAAGCCCACCTTATCTCGCGTCGCGGTTGTGATGACGGTTATATTCATTTTTGACAAGCTTAAGCAGGTATTCCAGCATTTCAGCTGGTGTCATAGAGGACGGTACATATTTGCGAATATCGTCCATCGGGATTTTCAGCTTTTCCACCTGATTGGGTTTAACCTCTGCCATAATTCCGGCTACGGTATCATAGTCAAGTGTGCCTTCTTCAAAAGCGGCGCGCATACGGCGGGCTTGTGCGTGCGACGGAAAGCTTTCGGTTTCGTCAATACGGTCAACAATATCTCGCTGAGCTTCTTCATTAAGGAAGGAAAGCTCATAAGCCGGAAGCATTTTCATTTTGCCACTGTCTACAAACTCTTGAAGCTCGGGAACGAGATGGGTTAAACGAATTAGGCGCTGAACGGTTTTATAGTTATCTCCGCTTTCGGCGCCGATTTTTGCCGTTGTCCTATTATCATCTAACTTCGGGACATTTTGTCCCAAAGCTTTGCCTTGGTGCTTAATCGCATCAAGCTTCATTCTGTAAGACCACGCCTTTTCCATAAGGGATAGATTTTCACGCTGACAGTTTGAATCTACCATTAAAATCGTGGCTTGGTCACGGTCGATAAAATGAACAACCGCCGGGACTTCTTTCATTTCAAGAAGCTCGGCGGCGTGTACTCTGCGGTGTCCGGATATAATTTCGTATTCGTCAGGCTTGTCATCAATCGGGCGGACAATAATGCGGTTTAGAAGTCCGTATTCTTTGATACTCTCTACAAGCTCTGTCATGGAGCTATCGTCAAGCACCTTATACGGGTGATTCTCAAACGGGTGTAGTTTCTCAAGCTTAACGTTCATTAGCTTCGGTTTGGGTTACTTTACTACCTTTTCGACAGACGTTTTGGTTTCGTTTTTCATTCAACATATTCCTTTCGTAATTCATTTTTCTTTTTGTCTGCCGTCTCTTGTAGAAAATTGTGTATACAAAAATATGATTGAAACGGCAGCGTAGTTGGTTTGTTTCATAATTATGGTTTTGTCAATATCACTTGACACATTTTATTCGAACAAGAATTATGCAGCGAGAAA
>NZ_QTXU01000063.1:0-222 GCF_003461785.1 Ruminococcus sp. AM43-6 | reverse complement strand
GAACAAGAATTATGCAGCGAGAAAGATATGATCATAGTAGAGCTTTCTTCGAACTGCCGGAGGCAGCCCACCGTTGGCGGTGCAGATTCTTCTGTTGACCCAGTAACTCATATAATATCTCCAGATCATAGTCTTCAACTCTTTCATAGTGTAGTTCTCCGGCTTGTCCTCACGGCTGTAGAATAGCTCTTCTTTCATTCTTGCCCACATACTTTCACAGCG
>NZ_QTXU01000062.1:2212-3939 GCF_003461785.1 Ruminococcus sp. AM43-6 | reverse complement strand
TAGTACACAAGTCCCGAACAGTCGATACCAAGGTTGTTGATCGTCTGCACCGACAGCGGAGTGTACTGTCCCTGATTGTATGCGTACCAATAGCCCTTATTGCCAAAGGTATACGGCGAGCCGAGAAGAGTTGCAGCTTTTGCTACAACCGTATCCGCTGATGGAAAAGCTGAATTTTCCGTTGACGTACTTGCCGCATTCGCTGTGATAACTCCGCTCATAGATGAGCCCAGCATAGAAAAAACGCAAAGTCCTGCCATGAACCCTGCGCTGAGTTTCTTTAATATCTTTGATTTAATTTTAAACATATATTGCATTTCTCCTTTGATTTTGCGCAAATAAAGAGAGTCGGAGAAATCCGACTCTCTTTATTGCATATTTGTTGTTTACTTAATTAGTAAGCAGATTCGCTTACCGAAATATCAATTGTAATATCACTTTCATCAAATATCCGGGTAATATCACCGTATTTATCTGATTTTAAAAATCTGCCGCCTTGTGTGTCGAACACATACCATGCTCCGTCCACATTTACCAGATTTGCCATGTGTCCATACCAGTCATCGGGGGAGAAAAACGCATACCGACATTCAAGCCCGATCCCCTTGCAGGCATACATTGTTGCCACTGAGAACACTTGACAATTTCCGCTGACATTATCCCGAATCCAATTATACACCGCTTCGGCTTTTCCATAATCAGAACCATCGTGGCTCAACCCTGCACCTATATTGTAATATTCATCGGTTGTTCTTCCAAGTGAATTTACATAATTCAGAACACTTTGCAAGTTTGTTGTATCTTCAATTACAACTTCAGGCGGTTCAGTCTGCGGTACTGTAATCTGCGGCTTTGGAGTTGTAGTAGTGGGCGGATTCGTTACCGAAGGCTTTGCCGTTGTTAACGGAGGAGAGGGGGTATTATTCTGTTCCGCTCCGTTATTACTCTGAGGATCATTTGACGGCGAATTATCGGGCTGCGGATTATTCTGTGCAGGCTGGTAGTTATTTTCCTGACCGTTATTATTCTGACCCTGATTAGAATTTCCGTTCGCATTTGAAGAACCAGATTTCTTGGTCGTAGTTACTGTGATATCTGTCGGTTTTGAAGTCTCGGATACCGTCTGCGAACTCTTTCTCGTAGTAGTTGTGGTTTCACTTGTATCCTTTTCTTCCTTTCCAGATGTTACTGCGGAGCCTGTGACCGTGGTCGTAGTTTGGCTCACTGCCGAAGTTTCCACACTTTCTACGGACTCCGACACATTTCCGCAGGCGGTCAGCATTACCGTGCAAAGTATTGATCTGACCGTTGCTCTTTTCATATGATCAACTCCTTTCGACAAGCAATATATCACACCTTTTCTTGTAAATCCAGCCTCTTTTCAAAAGTTCTACCTTTGTGACAATTTACACAGCAAAAGCTTTAGCAAACTACATACTCATAACCGGCTCAGGTTCATCTTCAGGCTCGGACATTTCCTCATCAGGGGTGTTCTCAACCTCGATATCCGTCTGCTGAACCTGCTGAAGCTTGAGATCGTAAGCATTGAGTACAGCCTGATTTACGGCAGTTCTCGCCGACTTGGTTATGGCATGGAAGGTGTCGCTGTACTGCTTGTTGCCGTCCTTATTAGTGTATGAGGTGGAAGGCATATTGACAAACCTGCCCTTTTCGGTCTCGATGACCCTCAGTCCGTGAACGGCGAACATACCGTCCATTGTTACGCT
>NZ_QTXU01000062.1:0-2202 GCF_003461785.1 Ruminococcus sp. AM43-6 | reverse complement strand
ATACCGTCCATTGTTACGCTGGCATATGCCTTGATTGCCGAATCCTCTTTGTTTACCATTCTGTTGATAGATGCGTGTATTTTCATAATTTCATTCTCCTTTACATGGTCTGTTCGATTTCATGTTCTTCTTCAAATTCTTCGTCCGGTTCGATTATTTCCGGCTTGGTTTCCCTCACTGCGATAAGCCCTATGCCCGGCAGATTTACTACCACATGATTAAACTGCTCCTTGTACTTTTCGATCTGTTCATCGGTAAGTGAACAGCTATCCCACTCGCCGTATTCATTTTGATAGTTGCCTGAGATGTAAAAAGTGCCGTGGACAAGTGTTGCACCCACAATCCTGTTAGGCTCTGAACCGTTCAGCAGAAATTCGTCATTACACCAGACGATTGCGTCCTGCTTTGGTTCAAAATATATGGGCTCAATACATCCTCCGACCACCGACTGCATGGCATGGATATCATTGCGAATTTCAGCTTCATATGGAGCTTTTCCGTTTTCCACGATAAGAATTTTCATTATATCCGAATGATTTGTTTTATCGATATCGAAGTCTATCGGCTTGAATCCAACGCTGTCGCAGAAGTAAAAGCCTTTATCCTTGCCGTCGCAGATTTCAATGACATTGCTGACTGACATCGACTCTCCGAGATATCCGGGAGGTGTTTTGTCCGAATTGCAAAGGGCGAAAACACTTTCAAGGCTGTCACAGGTCACAGTACCGCCGTAAATCTGACGGTAATTCTCAGCTTTTATGCCGCCATGTGATTGTGTGTAGTCGTAATTCATAAAAGCGAGCTTATTACGGTCCTTTTCATGGTCGATCTGAAAAATCCTGATCTTCATCTGCGGAGCCTCGATCTGTTCAAGCCGTTCAACCGCCCATTTCGGAAGCTGCTCATAGTCGGCAACTCCGAAGAAATCCTCACGGTAGAATTGTGCTTTTTCGTCGTCCGCAAGGAACTGCCCGAATACCTTTCTGCCCGATTTTTCGGGATCGCAGCCAAAGCCGCCTGCTGCGTAGAAATACTGATTTATTGGGTCCTTGAACTGTTCGTTAAGGATTTCGGGCTTGAGGATCAACAGCTTTCTTTCGTAATCCTGCGGCTTATCGGATTGAACGCACTGTTTTTCGCCCACAAGTCCGAGCCTGTCATATCTTTTCTTTACCTGATCGATAAAGCCGTTAAGCACGGCGGGATGAGAATAAACACAGTATTCGCGCATTTCTTTTTGGGGAAGATATGAGGGGATAACAGACCTTGTCCACTCCTTGTTCTCACGGGAGAAACGACCGTCATCTTTCTTATTAAGAATGCTTGCGGCAAGCACCCACATTGTACGGTCATAACCGAAATCGGCTATGACCTTTTTAGCCCCATTTTTATTCAGAGTGAAACCGTCGAAACTATCTGAAATAGCCGATTCTATCGCTTTTTTACAGCGGATATTTTCCGTCCGGCTTTCACGGTATGCCTCAATTTCTCCGGTGAGTTTTGCGTTTTCAAAAGATTGTCTGTACAGATAACTCATACGTTTTTCACAGCTCCTTTTCTTTTAAGTCTCATAAGAGTTTTTAAAAGCCTTTCTCTTTCCTCCAGCACAAGTGACTCTACAAAGGAATCAAGCGGTTCACTTTCCGATTTGCAGTCGTCACACAGCTTCTCCTTTGTAACAGTTATCGTATTTCCCTTGGCGTCAAAGCTAAGAATATTCCCTGACCGTATATTAAGGGCAAGCCGTATTTCATAGGGTATCGTAATTCTGCCTTTCTTTCCTAACACCCGTACAATTTTATTCATCACTGCATTCCTCCGTTTCCTCGCCGCAGTAAGCATACAATGGACAATTACCACAATCATCATGCATGGAGCAAGTCCGTTCGATCTCTTCATCCGAGATACCACAATCACGGCGTTCTCTTTCGGGAGCATTACGCCATATCGTGAGAGAAACACCGCCGCCGTCGCACTCTGTTTCTACTCTTACGGGATTCCCGTTTTCATCGTAAAGTCCCGAAAATTCGGTCTTTCCATTTGTTGTGAGTACCTGTGCAAAAATTATCTTTTTCATAAAATTATACCTCCAAAATTGTCTGTTTCATCGTCAAACAGCGAGAGCTGGCGTACAGACCTTGCTCTCTCGCTCGTATCGTAATTGGATATGAGGAGTTCCGCATACTGACAGCCGCCGTCGTA
>NZ_QTXU01000061.1:0-3949 GCF_003461785.1 Ruminococcus sp. AM43-6 | reverse complement strand
GAGGACATGACCGAAGAACCCGATATGGGAATGACGATGTGAGGTGTTATATGATTTACAACGAAAAGAAGGTAGAAATGCTCAGGCAGAGATATCCCGAAGGAACTCGGATATGCCTTGACAGTATGGATAACGATCCCCGTCCGATTCCACCAGGTACTAAAGGCATAGTTCAATTTGTGGACGATGCAGGAACTCTGCATTGTAAATTTGACAACGGAAGAACGCTTGGGGTTATCCCCGATGTGGATCAGTTCCATAAAATCGATCAGGAACAAGCTCAGACAGACGAGCAAGCAGAAGAAAATGCTCTGAATGACGAAATTACGGAAACAGAGGAAATTGAAGAATCCGAAGAAATGGAAATGTCAATGTAACGGTTAAGTTTTGAAAAAGACTTAGCCGTTTTTTTATTACACAAACAAGAAAGGATCGGTGATAAATGATAAAATATTTCGATATCTTTGCAGGCATTGGCGGATTTCGCTCAGGGCTTGAAAAAGCAGGCGGATTCAAGTGCGTCGGTTACTGCGAGATAGATAAGTATGCAAAGAAAGCCTATGAAACTTTGTATGATACAGAAGGTGAGGTGTTTTATGATGACGCAAGAAAAATCGACCCAAAAGAGCTGCCTGATCTCGACCTTATATGCGGAGGCTTCCCTTGCCAAAGCTTTTCAATCGCTGGAAAAAGGGGCGGATTTGACGACGCAAGAGGAACTCTGTTCTTTGAAATTGCCAGAATCGCTGCCGTTAAAAAACCTAAATATCTGCTGCTTGAGAACGTACCCAGATTGTTATCGCATGACTCAGGCAGGACGTTTGCGACCATCCTTGGTTCGCTGGACGAATTGGGGTACGATGTCGCATGGCAGGTGCTTAACAGCGCAAATTTTAGAGTCGCCCAATCCCGAAAAAGAGTGTTCATTATCGGATTTCTTAGAGAAAAATGCGCCGGAAAAGTATTGTCTTTCACGGACGCAAATCCAAAAACTCTTGTACAACGCATACCCGGACGGGAGGGCTGCAGAGTGTACTCCGCCGACGGACTGAGCATAACGCTTACGGGAACTGCAGGAGGTTTCGGAGGAAAGACAGGACTTTACGAGATCATAGGACTTCCGATCAAGGTCAAAACCAAGTCGGGCTATCAGTTAGCATTGCCCGGCGACAGTATTGATCTTGCCTACCCTAACATTAATTCAAGACGAGGTCACGATGTAGCACACACGCTGACAACAAGCTGTAATCAGGGATATTACGCTATGTGTATCGATATGAATCCCGAACCGAAAGTTACAGAGCTTGCGAGGTGCATAACGTCAAGGCAGGACAGCGGTATAGGTCACCATAAAGGAGAAAAGTCGGGGGTGATCGTGATTAGCGATCCGATTGCGGTGCTTACTCCCGAAAAGGAGAAAGTTCGTCAGCAAGGGCGAAGATTTAAACTTCCAAACGAGCCGATGTTTACGATAACTGTCACCGATAAACACGGGGTGATCTACTGCGGATATATCCGCAGGCTCATGCCTTTGGAATGCTGGCGTTTGCAGGGGTTTACAGACGAGCAGTTCAACAAGGTGGCGGCAACCGGAATGTCAGACGCACAGCTTTACAAGCAGGCAGGAAATTCAATTACGGTAAATGTGGTTGAAGCTATTGCAAGAAATTTACTGAAATTTGACGAGGAGGAAAACGCAAATGAAGAATATGATAAAAATATTTGAAAATGAGGAATTCGGAAAAGTGAGAACAGTCATTAAGGACGGCGAACCGTGGCTTGTAGGAAAAGATGTTGCGGAAATTTTAGGGTATTCCAACACAAGGGACGCTCTTTCACGTCATGTGGATACCGAGGATAAAACCACCGTCGTGATTTCCGACAGTGGTTCAAATTACAAGAGCAAGACCACTATTATCAATGAAAGCGGCTTTTACAGCTTAGTTCTCTCAAGCAAAATGCCGAGAGCCAAAGAGTTCAGGCGTTGGGTGACCGCCGAAGTCCTCCCCACCATCAGACGCACCGGCGGCTACGTTTCCAACGAGGATATGTTCATCAAAAACTATCTCCCCTTTCTCGACGAGCCATACCGTGACCTGTTCCGACTTCAAATGACCATTATCAACAAGCTGAATGAACGTATCCGCCACGATCAGCCGCTGGTGGAGTTTGCGAATCAGGTGTCAAATACCGATAATCTTATCGACATGAACGCAATGGCAAAGCTTGCGAGAGCGGAAAATATCCCCGTTGGCAGAAACAAGCTTTACGGCTGGCTGAAAGGAAAAGGCGTGCTTATGGCAAACAATCTCCCCTATCAGACTTTTATCGACTGCGGATATTTTGCTGTTAAGGAGTCGGTTTTTGAAACTCCGACTATGACAAAGACCTATCAGCAGACGTTTGTTACGGGAAAAGGTCAGCTTTTTATCATAGGTCTGCTGAGAAAATATTACGGAAAGGAGATGTCGTGATGTCCAAAAAGCCAAAATGTCCGCTGATAGGTCAGGACGGAAATATATTCAATCTTATGGGCATAGCCTCAAAAACGCTGAAAAGGAACGGAATGTATGATGAGGCAAAGGAAATGTGCAGCAGAATAACATCTTCGAGCAGTTACTATGAGGCCTTGAATGTTATCGGCGAGTATGTTGAGATCACTTCTATCGATGATGAACAGACAGAAGATGAGGATATGGAAATGGAGATGATGTAAATGACGTATTTGTTCATTGGAATGATGATAGGTGTTATCATCGGAACAACGATAGGTTCTCTTGCCGTGGCTTTTAAGTCTGCTGAAAAAGAGATCGCACGTCTGGACAAGGAGGTAAGTGATGCACACAAACAGAATTAAAGCTAAAGTGGACTTCAAGTTTTGTCTCGGCAGTATTCCTGCAATGCTGAGAGCCACAAAGCCCGTACTTTCGGAAAGGCAGTACAAGGAATTGTGCAACGAGGTCAATAAAGCCAACGGCTATCTTGACCAGAAAAGAATAATTTTCAGCTACGTCGATCCGATCATCAAGGGTTGAAAACAGCGTAAAATCAAATATTTAAGCGTAAAATCTAATATTTAATTAAGTCGTTTTGCCAATGACAGAAAACTTCTGTAATTAGCAAAGCGACTTTCTTTCTGTCATTGGCATACGGCAGAAAGGAAAAACATGAATAGTTTTATGTCATGGGTGGGAGGGAAAAAAGCTCTCAGGGACGACGTGCTTGCTCGCTTTCCTCCTTACTATGAACGGTATATCGAGGTTTTCGGAGGGGCGGGCTGGGTGCTTTTTCGCAAGCCGCCCGGTATGGATTTTGAGGTATACAACGATTTTAACGGAAATCTTGCCAATCTTTATCGCTGTGTCAGGGACAAGCCGAATAAGCTGAAATACAAACTACGGTATGTCCTCGATTCTCGTGAAGATTTCGATTGGATTGCTAGTCTTCACAAGCGAGGTCTGTTCAGCAGATTTCGTGATGTTGACAGGGCGGCAAAGTTTTATCAACTTATTAGATACAGCTACGCAAGTGGACTTGACAGCTTTGGAAGTCAGCCGCATTCAATATGGTCGGATTTTCCGATGATAGACTTGGCGGCAAGGAGATTGCAGAAGGTAGTAGTTGAAAACAAGGATTTTGAAAAGCTCATCAGGCAGTACGACCGCCCTGTCAGCTTTTTTTATTGCGATCCGCCGTACTTTGCAACTGAAAACTACTACAAAGACGTTGGTTTTAAAACCAAGGATCATATTAGGCTCAGGGATTCGCTAATGGATATCAAGGGCAAGTTTCTTGTTTCCTACAATGACTGTCCAGAAATCCGTGAGATATGGGATAAGCCTAATATTCACATTGAGGAGATCAGCAGACTGAATAATCTGGCGCAGAGATACGACGGCGGCTGTCAGTATGCGGAACTCCTCATATCCAATTACGATACGAGCGAGAG
>NZ_QTXU01000060.1:0-4133 GCF_003461785.1 Ruminococcus sp. AM43-6 | reverse complement strand
TTGTTTTTATTATACTTTGATTGTTTTGTATGTGTCAAGTTTTATTATACAGGATTATTAGGAAAACGAAAAACAGTTATTACAGAACATTATGTCGATGGATACAAGAGCGATCTTTTTATAAAAGATACGGAGACAATCATCGAAATAAAGAGCGTATTGTCGATGGAAAAAGATGCCAAATTCCCGACAGTATTTTCCGAACGATCACTTGAACAGTTGGAGAAGCTTAAAAAATTGTTACACAAAGGATACACGGTATGGTATATGATAGTCTCTCTAAATCCTTACATAGAATCTGTTAGTATTTCCAAAGATACAACCTTTTACAAAGAGTTATATGGATGTCTTGAGTGTGGCATGAAGATATCTGCATTTGCGTGCCGATTAAAAAACAATGAGGTATTAGTTGTGCACGAAATTCCAGTTCATATGGAGGATTATTATGGATAACAAATCTGCGGTGGCGGTTCTCTTTTCTTCTGATAGTACACCACAATATGAGAAAGATATTTTTAATGTAATCGCTGCGCCTAAAAACGGCGAATATCGATTTAGGTATAAAAAAGAATATATTGATGTAAACTTACTCAATCAATTGACGGAAAAACTCCAACCTGGGGCCAGGGTATTGATAGCCTTTCGCACAAACTCTGCCGACGAAAACAAGCATATTGATCCATTTATTGTTCCAATTCGATGGGCAGAAATAGATGCAATTGAGGAAATAGACCGAATAGTTATATTCAAATTTTTCGTAAAGGATTATCCAACATTCAGTTCCGAGTTTGAGAAAGCATGTAGTTCATATGATGATAATGTCGCATTTGCTAAAAGATACTTTGTAGACAATAATAAGAACAATGTCTTTGTTACAGAGAGCATTCCGGATATAGTTTCAAACACTAATCGCAAAAAATCGGACGATCAAGAACGAGCATGGATTAGGATTATAGAAGCACTGAGTAAATATGAAAAATTCTTCGATAAGATTTTTTTAAAAACAGACAATCAAATTCCGCGAAAAATACAGCGAATCAAAATGAAAGAAAGAAAAGGTTACTCCATCAAAATTGTTCAATTTAATTCAAATGAACATAGTGAAAAAGAAGCAAGTGTTGAAATACAATATGATACAACCATGCTCGTGTCTTCTCATGGAGATAAAGACAGAATTGAATGCAGATATGATATACTGGAATATATCTTTATCCCAAAAAATAAAACAGCCAAAATGAAAACGCAAGTGACTTTTAATGTTCTGTCAGATGATGAAGAGCAGAAAACCAAAATTAGGGTTCCTATAATAATAAAACAATCAGCCTTTATGCCAATTATTAGTGCAATTTTAAGCCTATTAGGCGCTGTCGGTGTTGGCTTGAATGGAGTGCTAAGTTTGTTTATGGATAAAGTGCCGCCAAACACAGGAATTCCTCTATTCGTTGTGGGCTCGATTTTTTTAGCAATAGCTGGTTTTATTTCAAAGAGGGAGTAGTTATGGGAAAATACGATAAATTCATTGAAGCCTTAAATACTTCTTGGGGAAAAGATACTGCATACAGAAAAGATGCGGACAATTGGACAAAGGATAATCCTGCTATCGGCCAGTGTGCAATTACATCACTATTATTCAACGAACTATACGGTGGAACTATTTATAGTGGTGAAACAGACGATGGAATTGTACATTATTGGAATAGAAGGTTTGGAATAAAGCGTGATTTCACAAAACAACAGTTTTCGAATAAATTATGTTTTCATAATATAAAGAAATGGGATCGCGACGAATTGCTTAAGACAGGTAATGTTGCAAAACGTTACGAGATTTTAAGAGAACGCGTCATTAGAATTCTAAATGCTAATGAAAAATGAAATCTGTTTGCGGCAAATCGTATTTTCGTAATAAAAGACGTTGGAACAATGGACGATAAAATAAAATTAACTCCCGAACAGTTGGCAGGACTGCAAGGTTTTCTTCAGAAAAACGATATTACAGCTAACATGACAGTGAAACGTGAATACAATTTCAAAGGAGAAAATGCAAAGGTTTTCAAGAGAGCCAAAGAATTTTTCGGTGAATACTGGCTTGGCAATCTCCGTAAACTCGGCGTCAAACGGAAAATGAAAAACTTCTCCAAAGATCATCCGGTAAACTTTTTGGAGAATGCCGACGCGGACTATTTTTCCGAAGAGATTTCAAAAATCTATACAGATCCCGAAATGCTGAACGAGTACATAGACCGATTTTTTGAAATGTATGAAGAATCGGTTATGCTTGGGCTTGATTGCTATGCAAAATCCGTCGGCAAAGAGGTTGACAGTCTTGCGGATGATGAAATACATAAGGTTGTGGAAAAGGTCGCCGGAGTGATTGACGAGACGCTGATTGAAACGGTTATGCAAGGTCAACAGGTTTCGGAAATTTTCGGAATTTCAAAAAAGATTCCGCAGCACGAAGATTTTTCGGAGCAGTTAAACCAAGACAAAATTAACTTCTACAACAAGTGGACTCATTGCAAGGCCAAGCTCGGCGCACCGCTCTTTTTCAGCGAGTTGTCGGAGGAGGAATCTACAAATATTGAGGGGGTAAAAAACTTTTTTGCAAATAATCCTGCTGAAGAACAGCGGTATATTTTCCTGCGTGATGAATTTGCAAAAACCTTAAACAGCACCGATAAAGAGATATATTACCTTTCTGAAAAAGGACTTACTCAAAAAGAAATTGCCGATCGGCTCGGTTACAAAACCCACAGCGCGGTCAGCAAGCGGATGAAAATAATGAATAAGGATTTCAAAAAGTTCATAGGTTTTGAAAACTGAATAAGTAAAAATCTACGGTGGTGTTCCCGAAAAAGGAGCACCGCCGTTTTTTATATCCAAAAAAATTTTTAAAAACCTAAAAAATTTTTTCAAAACTCAGGAACATTTTTCGTTTTTCGCTTTGTACTGTATATGGATAAAAAGGAAAATATTTTAACCGGGAGGAAACCAAATTGAACGAAACCAGGCAAAGCACAGAAAAAAGATTTTCGGAAGCCGCTTCCGAAAATACGAAAAAACGCGGTCGTCCCACCGTTTACAAGCGTGACCACCTGGAAGGCATAGGCAGAGATTTAGAAATATTTGACGGGCGCACGCACAGAACTCATGTCAACCAATACTACCGTGCCGCTGTATTCGGAATTTTAGAGGAACACAAAGAAATACCCTATCTTGAAGAAATTTTTAAAATAGGTCAGTGCTTATGTATTCAAAAGGATGAAATTATAGAGCAACTCGGACGAATGTATGCACAGGATGGATATAGCGAAGAAACCATCGTGGAGGCGGCAACGCTGGCAGCAAGATTTTATCACAACGGCAACACCGTGAAAGAAATAGCGGCATATTTACGGCGCGTCAGAAAAGTAAAAAGCTGGGATGTTTAATGTATTTCGGAAACCGCTTCCGAAAAGGAATAATATCGGATCGGCTGAAAAGTCGGTCTTTTATTATATAAAATTTCAGAAAAGAGGTAATGCCTATGATTGTATTATTTTAATCCGCAGATTAGCGGCACAGGTTTAGCAAGCACTGAATTTGGGTGCACCAAATTCTACTTGCTTGCAAATGGCATTGCATTAGCAAGCATCGCGTTTGGGTGCACACACCGCAAACACACTTGTTAGGGGTCGCTTTCCGCGCCCCTAAAACCCCAAAAAGAAAGGATGGTAATTATCGAAAAAAGAACAGAGAGAATTAAGTTTTGGTTGACAGATAAGGAGTTAAAGCAAATTGACCGTAAAGCTAAAAGGCTTGGTATGAATCGCTCGGAATATATCCGTTATATCATTGCAAACTGCAAGCTTGTACACACGCCTATCATTGATTATGAGAGCTATTATAACCGGCTTAAATGTATCAGCGATGAGATAAACCACCATTTAATCGTTTTGAATCAAATCGGAACATTGGATGAGCCGCGGTTTAATCGTCTCTGCGAAGACGCAGTCAAAACAGCAAAAGAATTATCTGACGAGCTGACCGAAAAGCTTGACATTGAAATCAAAAAGGCGAAGGAGGTGAACACTTGAGATAATCCTGTATAATAAAACTTGACACATACAAAACAATCAAAGTATAATAAAAACAAA
>NZ_QTXU01000006.1:0-108609 GCF_003461785.1 Ruminococcus sp. AM43-6 | reverse complement strand
GATTTCCCAAAAGCAGGAAATCTCGGCTCTTTGAGCGCTGTTTTTTTTACAACGCCTTTAATTATTTGTGCAAACTCAGAATTACTTGAGCTCAACAGAAGCGCCAGCAGCCTCAAGCTTTGTCTTGATCTCCTCAGCGTCAGCCTTTGAAACACCTTCCTTGATAGCCTTAGGAGCACTCTCAACGAGTTCCTTAGACTCCTTAAGACCAAGACCTGTGATCTCCTTAACAGCCTTGATAACAGCCATCTTAGCATCGCCGAATGAAGTCAGAACTACGTCGAACTCTGTCTTCTCCTCAGCAGCAGCGCCAGCAGCACCAGCAGCTGGAGCAGCAGCAACAGCAGCTGTTACACCGAATTCTTCCTGGATAGCGTCAACAAGCTCTGAAAGCTCGAGAACGGAAAGTTTCTTGATCTCTTCTACAAAATTCATAATCTTCTCTGAAGCCATGATAAAAATCTCCTTTTTATTAAATAATTTTTCGGGTCAAAGCCCATTCGTTAAGCGGCATATAAATTATGCAGCCTCGTTGTCCTTGTCCACAACAGCCTGAAGTGTTGCGGCAAGCTTCTGGATAGGGCCCTGAAGGGAACCAACCAGCTGTGCGAGCAGTGTTTCTCTTGAAGGGATCTTCGAGAGAGCCTTAACGCCTGCCTCGTCATAAACGTCCTCACCAATGTAACCAGCCTTGAGGAAGAACTTTTCGTCCTTGCAGTCCTCAGCAAACTTACCGAGTATTCTTGCAGGAGCTGTCTGGTCGTCGTTAGAGATAGCGATAGCTGTTGTACCCTCGAGTACGTTTGTGATACCGTCAAGACCAGCTTCCTTAAGAGCAAATCTCAGGATAGTGTTCTTCTCAACGAAATAACTTACGCCAGCCTCTCTCAGCTCTTTTCTGAGCTTTGTATCCTCTTCAACAGTGATACCCTTGTAATCAACGAGTACGCCTGCAGCAGAGTTCTTGAGCATTTCAACGAGCTGTGCAACTCTTTCCTTCTTAGCGGACAATGTCTTTTCGCTTGGCATTTCAATTTCACCTCTTTGAACTAATTTACGCAAACCGTAAACTAACAAAAGAAAAAATCCCTTTCGTCGCAAGACAAAAGAGATACAAAGTCATAACTACTTTGCTATTCCTTTCCTCGGCTGGACTTCTGCAGTTTCCTGCTGCCAACTGTCTTTAGATACGAATGCTCTAATATTATAACAGACCCCTGACCTTTTGTCAAGAGCCTGTTACATTTCTAATGTAAATTTTTTGTGAACTTAAATATTTATCTTATGCTTTGTATACTTGCTTGATATTTTAAGTCTTGCTAAAGCCTTGTTAAGAGCCGCCTGCGTGTGGTAATATTCTGAAATGCTCTGCTTCTGCCTGAGCTTCTCCTCAGCTCTCTCCTTGGCGGCTTCTGCACGCTTTTCGTCTATCTCCTCAGGGCGTTCCACAGTGTCCGCAAGAAGCGTCACATATGACGGCATTATCTCCACAAAACCGTCGCTTACCACTGCATAGTGCCACTCGTCCCCCGTCCTGAAACGCAGCTCACCTGCGTTAAGACAGGTTATCATGGGCTGATGATTAGGCAGTATTCCGAAAGAGCCGTCCTGACCCGGAAATATAAGCTCGTCACATTCTCCCGAATAGAAAACGTGGTCGCTGGCAAGTATTTCAAGCTTGAATGTCTTTACCATTTCAGCTTCTCCTTTCGGTGAGGGTCATCACTCGTTTTCAAGCTGTTTAGCCTTTTCGATAACATCGTCGATAGTGCCTGCGTTAAGGAATGCAGCCTCCGGATATTCGTCCATTTCGCCGTCGATTATCTTCTTGAAGCCTCTGATCGTTTCTTTCAGAGGAACATATTTGCCCTCTATGCCTGTGAAGTTTTCTGCAACATGGAAAGGCTGTGAAAGGAATTTCTGTATCTTTCTTGCCCTGTAAACAGCCGTCTTGTCGGCGTCGTCAAGCTCCTCCATGCCCAGGATAGAAATGATATCCTGAAGTTCCTTGTATTTCTGCAAAAGCTCCTGAGTCTTTCTTGCAACTTCGTAATGCTCCTGACCTACTACGTCAGGCTCCAGTATTCTTGAAGTTGACTCCAGAGGGTCAACGGCAGGATAGATGCCCTGCTCAACTATCTTTCTTGACAGCACCGTTGTTGCGTCAAGATGCGAGAACGTGATAGCAGGTGCAGGGTCTGTCAGGTCGTCCGCAGGGACGTATACAGCCTGAACAGATGTGATAGAGCCTTGCTTTGTGGAAGCGATACGCTCCTGCAAAGCGCCCATTTCGTTTGCAAGGGTTGGCTGATAACCAACGGCTGACGGCATTCTGCCAAGAAGTGCAGATACCTCAGAGCCTGCCTGAACGAATCTGAATATGTTGTCTATGAAAAGCAGTACGTCCTGATGTTCCTTATCCCTGAAATACTCAGCCATTGTAAGTCCTGTCTGAGCAACTCTCATTCTTGATCCTGGTGGCTCGTTCATCTGACCGAACACTAGGGCTGTCTTTTTGATAACGCCTGAGTCTGTCATTTCGTGCCATAGGTCATTGCCCTCTCTTGAACGCTCTCCAACGCCTGTGAATATGGAATATCCGCCATGCTCTGTGGCAACGTTTGTGATAAGCTCCTGAATAAGTACAGTTTTACCAACGCCTGCACCGCCGAACAGACCTATTTTACCGCCCTTTGCATATGGAGCAAGAAGGTCTATTACCTTTATGCCTGTTTCAAGGATCTCTGTTGCAGGCTTCTGATCTTCAAATTTTGGCGGCTCTCTGTGTATCTCCCAGTAGTCGTCAGCCTTGACAGGCTCGCCGCCGTCAATGCTCTCACCAAGGACATTGAACATTCTTCCAAGGGTAGCGTCGCCTACAGGAACTTTTATGCAAGCGCCTGTGGCAGTGACCTCCATATCCTTTTCAAGTCCGTCGCTTGAAGCAAGCATGATAGCTCTGACAGTGTTGTTGCCAAGCTGCTGAGCCACTTCCATGACCTTTCTCTTGCCGTCAAGCTGTACAGTAAGAGCGTCCTTTATCATAGGTAGCTTGCCGTTTTCAAATTCAACGTCAACGACAGGTCCCATTATTTCAACGATCTTTCCTTTTTCCATTTTAATCTCAACACCTTTCCCGAAAGCCTTAACTCTCGTCCTTTTGAGCATTTGCTCCGCTGACGATCTCGGTTATCTCCTGTGTGATAGCCGCCTGTCTTGCTCGGTTATACTGCAATGACAGCTCCTTTATCATCTCCGAAGCACTTGTGGTAGCACCGCTCATGGCGGTCATTCTGGCATTCTGCTCACTAGAGAACGCCTCTACCAAAACGCCGAATATAAGACCTTTCATGTAGTTCGGCACAAGATGATCCATTACCTTTTCAGGACTTGGTCTGAACGTTACGATATCGTGATCCTGCTTTTGCAGAGGGTGTTCAAAGTCCTCACGCTCCAGCGGAAAAAGCTTGAGCATCTCAGGCTCCATATCCATGGAATTTATCATCTTGGTGTAAATAACATAAACCTCGTCAAGATATTTTCTCTCAAAAAGATCTGTGACAGTTTCGGCGATCGCCCTCGCCCTGTAAAGGGTAGGATTTTGAGCCGTGTAAAGGAATTCGGCGTCGATTGTCACGTTCTTTCTTGAAAAATAATGTCTTCCGATCTGTCCCACAACGAAAAGGCAGGTGTTCTTGTGCTTAGCCATTTCCTGCTCTGCAAGCTTTAAAACGTTGTGGTTATAAGCTCCTGCCAGACCCTTGTCGGCTGTTACCACTATGTAGCCTATCATTTTGTCCTCAGGCTTTTTCTCCTCACGCTGGTCGAAATACTTGTGCTCGAACTCAGGTGTGTGGAGCAGTATGTGGTGAATGGTAGACTGGAGCTTTTCAAAGTAAGGCTCGGTGTTTTCAAGCCTTTTCTTGGCTTTTTTCAGATTTGAGGAAGAGATAAGGTACATAGCGTTTGTGATCTTCATGATCTCGCTTACGCTTGCGATCCTTTCTCTTATCTCTCTCATTCCTGCCATGCCTTATGCCTCCTTTCGGTGCAGAGCCCTTATCTGCCCTGCTTAAATTCCTTTGCGGCAGCAACTATCTTTGCGTCAAGCTCGTCTGTCATGACCTTTTTGTCGTTTATCTCGGCAATTATATCGCTGTGATTTGCCTCAAAGTAGGAAAGCATATCCAGTGTGAATTTTCTTATCTCCTTAACAGGCACGTCAAGCAAAAGCTTGTGCTGTGCACAGCAGAGGATAATTACCTCCTCGTGCATTGAATAAGGGTGATAGAGCGGCTGTTTGAGTATCTCAACGAGCCTGTGACCATGGTCGAGAAGCTCCTGCGTTGTCTTATCAAGCTCAGAGCTGAACTGTGTGAACACTTCCATTTCTCTGAACTGTGCAAGGTCGATACGCAGATTGCCTGATACTTTCTTTACTATCTTGGTCTGTGCCGCACCGCCTACACGGGATACTGAAAGACCAACGTTTACAGCAGGTCTTACGCCTGAGAAGAACAGCTCTGTTTCAAGGAAGATCTGTCCGTCTGTGATAGAAATAACGTTTGTAGGGATATATGCGGAAACGTCGCCTGCCTGTGTTTCGATTATAGGCAGGGCAGTGATAGAACCGCCGCCGTGGGCGTCGTCAAGTCTGCATGAACGCTCCAGCAGTCTTGAATGAAGATAGAATACATCTCCAGGGTAAGCCTCACGTCCCGGAGAACGTTTCAGAAGCAGGCTCATTGCTCTGTATGCAACTGCGTGCTTTGAAAGGTCATCGTATACTATAAGAACGTCCTTGCCCTTATCCATGAAATATTCAGCCATTGCTGTGCCTGCGTATGGGCATATGTACTGCAAAGGCGCAAGGTCGCTGGCCATAGCTGTTACAACTATGGTGTAATCCATAGCACCATGCTTTTTCAGATCCTCAACGAACTTTGCGACTGTGGAAGCTTTTTGTCCGATAGCCACATATACGCATATCATATCCTTGCCCTTTTGGTTAAGAATGGTATCAAGAGCAATGGAAGTTTTACCTGTCTGACGGTCGCCTATGATAAGCTCACGCTGACCTCTGCCGATAGGGAACATTGAGTCGATAGAAAGTATACCTGTTTCCAGCGGCACTGTAACAGACTTTCTGTCGCAAACGCCTGCGGCTTCACGTTCGATAGGGTAATAATCGTCATACTCTATCTCGCCCATGCCGTCGATAGGAGCGCCCAGAGCGTCAACAACTCTGCCCAGAAGCTTTTCGCCAACGCCGACGCCTGCCCTTTTCTTTGTTCTGACTACCTTTGAACCTTCCGTAAGACCATGGTCAGAGCCAAGAAGAACGCAGCCGAGAGTTTTTCTCTCCACATTCTGAACTATTCCTTTAACGCCTGTTTCAAATTCAACAAGCTCACCATACATTGCATGATTAAGACCGTAAATATTTACGATACCGTCATTTATGGATATTATCCTGCCTGTTTCGTTGACCTGAGTTTTCGCCTCAAAGTCAGCTATCTCACTTTTAAGCACCGAGATAATATCGCTTCTGCTTGAACCTGCCAAGCCGTTCACCTCCCTGATATCCTGTTCTGCAAAGCTTTTATCATACCCTGAACGCTCTTGTCATACTCGACCCCGTTCACTTCAAGACGATAGCCGCCCATGAGGGCTTCGTCGGTATTCACTTCCAGCAGAACATCGCTCACGCCGTATTTCTTTTTCAGCGTTTCTTTTATTTTATCCGTCTGTGCCTTTTCAGGCGGGCAGACGCAGTAAAGCTCAGCTTTAAGTATATTTTTGCTTTTGAGAACCTCCTCATCGTATGCGTCAAAAATGTCGCTTATCTTATCCATGTGACCCCACTGACACATAACTTTCAGAAAGTTTCTCATGTCCTCAGGAAAAAGCCTGTCTATAACTTTCTCCTTTTCCTTTATTTCCACAGCAGGGCTTGCGAGAGCATCCCTAAGCTCGTCACAGCTTTCAAAAAGCTCTCTTGAAGCCTTTACGCTCTCAGCCTTTGGCGAAAGCTCAAAAAGCACTCTGCCGCAGACTTCCTCAGGATAAAAGATCATTTGGCAGCACCTACCTCGGAGAGAAATTCATCAACAGTTTCTCTGTCGGAGTCGCCTCCCACATTTTTCTTAATGACCTTAGCAGCCGCCAGTATAGCAAGGTCTGCGATCTGGTATTTTGCGTCGTCCATAGCCTTTTCCTTTTCGTTTGCAATGGACTTTTCAGCTTCTTTCATTATCTTAGCAGACTCGGCTCTTGCATTTTCAAGCATAAGGTCGCATTCTCTGCCTGCCTGTGCTTTAGCCTTGTTTGTTATCTCAACAGCCTGACTGTGTGCGTCGGCTATCTCAGCTTCATAGTCAGCTTTTATTTTTTCAGCGTCCGCCTTAGCCTGTGCCGCACCGTCAAGGTCGCTTTGTATCTTTGCAGACCTCTCGTCCATCATTTTGCACACGGGCTTGAAAAGAAACTTTTTAAGGAGCAGATACAGTACCAGCAGATTTATTATTACCCATACCAAACTTATATCAAGACTTATCATAGCTATGCTCCTTTCATAAAGATGTTTTGTTTTATTACTTCAGGAAGAAGATGATAAGGATAGCTACGATAAGACCATAAATAGCGGTTGCCTCTGCAAGTGCGCAGCCGAGAAGCAGTGAGCTTCTTATATCCTTTTTTGCTTCAGGCTGTCTTGCGATAGACTCTGTTGCCTTTCCTGTTGCAAGACCTATTCCGATGCCTGCGCCTATTCCTGTAATAACGGCTACAGCCGCACCAATTGCTACTAACATGATATATACCTCCGTTTTTATTCTTTTACTTTTCTACGCTTATTCTCTTACTTCAGGAAGAAGATGATAAGGATAGCTACGATAAGGCCGTAGATAGCTGTTGCCTCTGCAAGTGCGCAGCCGAGAAGCAGTGAGCTTCTTATATCCTTTTTAGCCTCAGGCTGTCTTGCGATAGACTCTGTTGCTTTTCCTGTTGCGATACCTATTCCGATACCTGCTCCTATTCCTGTAATAACGGCTACAGCCGCACCGATTGCTACTAACATAGATCATACCTCCGAATTTCTGTTATCTTAGTCGTCGTCCTCTATTGCTTCATTTATGAACAGGGACGTGAGGAACACGAAAACATATGCCTGAATGAAGCCGTCGAAAATATCAAAGTATGCCGAGAATGCCAGCGGTATCACTATCGGGCAAACGGCGTCGATAAGCTCCATGATGATATAAGATGCAAGCACGTTTCCGAAAAGTCGCATACAAAGCGACAGCGGTCTGATAACAAGCTCCATTACATTCAGCGGAGCGATTATCGCCACAGGTTTGGCAAAGCTTTTCAGCCAGCCCTTTGTTCCTTTTGCTCTTATTCCTGCAACCTCCACAAGCACAATGCTCATGATCGCAAGTCCTGCGGTAACATTCAGGTCTTTTGTAGGCGGTGTAAAGCCCAGCAGACCGATGATGTTCGCAAAGCCTATGTAGATAATGACAGTTGCAAGGAACGGAAAATACGCCATACCCTTTTCTCCAAGCTGTTCTCTGAAGAAATCTCTGAGAAAGCCTACGAATGATTCAAGCATCATCTGTTTCCTGTCAGGGATAAGTTTAAGGTTTCTTGTGAGAAGTATTGAAGCTATCACAAGTATCGCCATTATTATCCATGTTACCACGCAGGACACAGGAACGGGTATGCCTCCGAAAATCGGTATCCTGAAAGCTACTTTGTTTTGCATAGCCTCGGAAAGATTTTCGGAAATTCTCTCCAGCATTTTATCACCTCCAAAAAAATAAAACCAATAAGAATGCCAGCCTCATAAGGGTATAATAAGGTCCACACCGTTTACCCCCAAGCGGTCTAATGCAATCGTCATTGATTTTATCATGATAAAACTATTTTTTGTATGCGTCCCCCTATGGGCGCAGTGATGTAAGACTTGCTTTTTGTCTACGAATATATTATAATACAATCATAAGCATATGTCAAATAGATATTTTCTATTGTAAACATACTCATAGTGTATGGATAGAGAGGAGAGAAACGGTTTATGAGAGAGATAAATTTCGAGCATTATAAGATATTCTATTATGTGGCAAAGTTCCAGAACATAACAATGGCGGCGAACTATCTGTTTTTGTCGCAGCCGAGCATAAGCCGATGCGTAAAAAATCTTGAGGACGAGCTTGGGTGTAAGCTTTTTGTGCGGTCAAAAAAGGGCGTAGAGCTAACAACGGGCGGAGAGATGCTCTTTAAGCATATATCCATAGCCTGCAAGCATATATTCTCGGCAGAGGAGGAGCTTGCGCTGATAAGCGAGCGTGACAGGGCGATAGTAAGGCTTGGAGGAAGCGAGGTGGCACTGCAAAGCTTTCTTATAGACCGCATTGTAGAATTTCACAGAGAACACCCGAAGATACAGATAAAGATAGACAGTATGTCCACCCCTGACGCTATAGAAGCGCTGAGGGCAAATCTAATAGACGTGGCTGTAGTTACCTCGCCGTTTGCAGACAAAACGGGGCTTAACATAAATGTGATAAAGAAGCTTCAGGACATCGTTGCCGCAGGAAATGGCTTTTTCTATCTTAAAGACAAGGAGATATCCCTGCATGAGCTTGTGAAATATCCTCTTATATGCCTGAAAAATACCACCACCACCCGAAACTATCTTGACCACATATTCAGACAGCACAATCTGCTTTTGCGACCTGATATTGAGCTTACGTCCATAAACTTTGTAATGCCAATGGTAAAGAACAATCTTGGCATAGGCTTCATGCAGTATGCGACCACCAAGGCGGAGATAGAGGCAGGGAACATCTTCAGGGTGAACACAAAAGAGCAGATACCGCCCAGGAGCATATGTGCGGTGACGGCTTCCCAGTATGAAACTCCTGAGCCTGTGCAGAGGTTTATAGACAGCCTGCTTGAAAAGGAAAGCGTGAATATATAAAAGCAATTTGGGGCGTTGGTGACAGCGTCCTTTTTTTGCGGTTTACACACAACGTTTGGCACATTGTTTCAAACACTATACGGCACGTCTACACAAATTCGTGATAAAACCAAACCTTGCCGCCCTCAGAGCGGGCTGTCGAGGGCGCCAGCCCCTACATTTATACCTGCAGTTTCTACTGCCGCAAAATCGCTGTCGCCCTTTGCAGGGGTTACTTTGTATAAGGATATAGAAAAAGCGGTGCAGAGTTTTACGCTCCGACACCGCTTTGTTTTGCTTTTTACAGCTCCATTATATATTTTTCCGCAGAAGAAAGTGCGTTTGCACCGTCTGCCGCTGCTGTTATTACCTGCCTGAGAGGTGTAGTACGGACATCTCCTGCCACAAAAAGACCCTTTGCAGTGGTGATCCCGTCCTCGCCTGCTTTCACATATCCGCTTTCGTCAAGCTCGCAAACGCCCTCTAAAGCTTGTGTATTCGGCACGCTTCCGATTGCGCAGAACACTCCGTCCACGGCAATGTTCTTTTCTTCGCCGTTTTGTATATAGGTAATACCCTCTGCATTCTCGCCCCCTGTTACCTCTTTTATAACTGCGTTCATAACAGGCACGATATTATCTGTTTCAGCGACTTTTTTCTGCAAAGCCTTATTTGCTCTGAACTCGTCACGTCTGTGGATAAGGTAAACAGTTTTTGCAAGCTTTGAAAGATAAAGTGCGTCGCCAAGTGCAGTATCTCCTCCGCCCACAACAGCCACAACTTTATCCTTATAGAAGAAGCCGTCGCACACTGCACAGTAAGAAATGCGCTGTTTCTCACCGCCTGCCACGGCAAGATGACGATATGAAGTGCCTGCGGTGTAAATAACCGTTTTTCCTTCTTTTACAGAGCCGTCCTTGAATATGACCTTCCAGCCCTCGGCTGTTTTCTCAAAGCTCTCAGCCTCACCCTCGTAAAACTCAGCACCAAGAGTTTCAGCCTGCTCTCTGAACTTTTCTCCAAGGTCATAGCCGTTTATGCCGTAAAGACCCGGGTAGTTCTCAACTCTGTCTGTAACAGATATCTGACCTGTGCCCATGTAGTCCTTTTCGCACACCAGTGCGGAAAGCATTGCTCTGCCTGCATATATCGCCGCAGTAAGCCCCGCAGGACCACTGCCTATTATTATAACGTCATACATAAAAACACTTCCTTTATATATAGTATACACTCTCTGTCCTTAATTATAAAATGAAAACCGACTTTTGTCAATCAGATATAATACATAGGCTCTGAAACGTTCTCTGCTGACTCTTTATTATAGAAGTCAACGAGCTGTCTGAGGGTTACAGATTCTGTGTAGCTTTTCAGCTTGTTCTCTAATCTCAGCCATATAAAATCGTCAAGCACCTGTGCAAATTCTGTGTTTTCGTCATTTACTACCGCAACATCGCTTCCAAGCACCGATGGGTCGAGAGCGTCGATTATTTCTTTGAGTGTTATCTTCTCTGGCTTTTTGTTGAGTATATATCCGCCCCTAGAGCCTTTTATGCCTTTTATGAGCCTTGCCTGCCTCAGAGAAGTAAGCACCTGCTCAAGATATTTTCCTGAAAGTCCACGTCTTTCTGCCACGCTGTATACTGTCACTGTTTCGCCGTTTTCTGAGTTCATTGCAATGTCTGCAATGGCAATTATGCCACATTCTACTTTTGTTGAAATTTTCATTTCTGCACCTCCCTAGAAATGACAATCTTATCATTTCTCATGCTTTTTATACTTGTCCTATTATTCATAGTAATCCTATCAACATAATATATTTTATACTTTTTTGAGCAAACTGTCAAGAGTTTTCATAAAAATAAGGGCATATTTTAAAAGAAATGTTAAATCTATAGTAATCCTATTGACTTTATATGATTTATGTTGTATAATATCTACAGTAACAAAGAACATCGCACCTTGACAGGCGTGCGGTGATAGCTATATAATAAGAAAACAGGGGGCGTTTCCTTTGAAATTCAATACAAAATTGCTCCATGGCGGATTTGGACCTGAGAAAACAACAGGCTCAACGCTCACTCCGATATATCAGGTGAGTGCCTTTGCGCAGGAGTCGGCTGAGCAGCTTGAAAAAGTATTCAATAATAAAGCACCGGGATATGCTTACACAAGAATAAGCAACCCGACAGTGGCGGCTTTTGAGAACCGAATGAATACCCTTGAAAAAGGTGTTGGCGCAGTGGCATGTTCATCAGGCATGGCGGCTGTTACAATGTCGCTTCTGAACATTCTTGAAGCAGGGGACGAGATAATATGCGGCGCAGGTCTTTTCGGCGGCACTATCGACCTTTTCGGCGACCTTGCGGCATTCGGTATCAAGACCAAGTTCGTAAAGCACGTTACAAAAGAGGAAATAGCCCCTATTATAAATAGTAAGACCAAAGCGGTCTTTGCCGAGCTTATCGGAAACCCTAATCTTGAAATAGTTGATATAAAGTCGGTGGCTGACCTTGCCCATGAAAACGGTGCGGTGTTTATACTTGACAGCACAACGGCTACACCTTATCTTATAAATCCATTTGACTACGGTGCTGATATCGTGGTACATTCCACGTCAAAGTATATAAACGGCGGAGGAAATTCCATAAGCGGCGTAATAATCGACAGCGGAAACTTCAAATGGGATTATGACAAATTCAAGGGACTGGCAGAATATAAGAAATTCGGGAAGTTTGCTTATATCGCAAAGCTGAGAAACGGCATATGGAGAAACGTGGGCGGCTGTCTTGCTCCGATGAACGCATTTATGAACAGCGTGGGACTTGAAACACTGGGTCTTAGAATGGAGCGATGTTGCCACAACGCTTTGAAGCTTGCGGAGTTTTTTGAAAGCTGTGAGGGCATTGAAGTGAACTATCCTGCACTGAAAGCCAGCCCGTTCTATGACCTTTGTCAGGAAGAGCTTGGCGGCAAGGGCGGTGCTATACTCACCATAAGAGCAGGCTCGAAGGAAAGAGCATTCAAGCTTATAAACGGCTTGAAACTTGCAACAAATGCAACTAATATCGGAGATACGAGAACGCTCGTTATCCACCCTGCAAGCACTATCTACGCTCACGGAAGCGAGGAGCAGAAGACAAATGCAGGCGTGTTCGGCGACACAATTAGGATAAGCGTCGGAATTGAGGACGCATCGGATCTGATCGAGGACTTTAAACAGTCCATAGAAAAACTTTAGGAGGAATTTACTATGGCAGTTGACTACGCAACACTTAAAAAAGGCGGTTTCATGCGCCAGAAGCAGAAGAATAACTTTTCACTTAGACTTAGAGTTGTGGGCGGAAACCTTACGGCAAAACAGCTTGCAACTATTGCGGAGGTGTCTGATAAATACGGCGAGGGCTATGTTCATCTTACATCACGTCAGAGCGTTGAGATACCTTTTATAAAGCTTGACGATATTGACGAGGTAAAGGCGGCTCTTGCAAAGGGCGACACAGAACCGGGCGTTTGCGGACCGAGAGTAAGAACTATCACAGCTTGTCAGGGCGCTGCTGTCTGTCCAAGCGGCTGTATAGATACATACGCTCTTGCAAAGGAGCTTGACGAAAGATATTTCGCAAGGGAGCTTCCTCACAAGTTCAAGTTCGGCATCACAGGCTGTCAGAACAACTGCCTTAAAGCGGAAGAAAATGACGTTGGTATCAAGGGCGGCATAAAGGTAGAATGGCGTGAAGCTGATTGTATCGGCTGTGGCGTGTGCGTAAAGGCTTGCCGTCAGGGTGCGCTTACAATGGAGGACGGAAAGATAGTCCTTGACAAAGAGAAGTGCAATTTCTGCGGACGCTGTTTTAAGGCTTGTCCTACAGAAGCGTGGGATACTATCCACGGCTATATAGTTTCATTCGGCGGACTTTTCGGCAACCATATCAACAAGGGCGAAACTGTTATCCCATTTATCGAGGATAAGGAAACTCTTATGAAGATTTGCGATACCGCTATACAGTTCTTTGACGATAACGCAAAAGCTGGCGAAAGATTCAAGTTCACTATCGACAGAGTGGGCAGAGAGAAATTCACAAATACTATACTGGAGGTTTATAACAATGGCTGATTTTAAAATAGACGATACAGTGGATATCACCACGGTGGTTTGCCCGACAACATTTGTTAAGGCAAAGGTAGCTCTTGAGGAGCTTGACGACGGACAGATACTTTCTATAAAAATGAATGACGGCGAGCCTGTTCAGAACGTTCCAAGAAGCATTAAGGAAGAGGGTCACAAGATACTGAAGCTCATCGATAATGAGGACGGCACTTATGACCTTATCGTACAAAAGGTGGGAGATTAATGTCAGTAAGAGCAAATAAGGATACTTTCGAGAGCGAGATAAACGAGGCAGGAAAGCTTGTTATCGCAGATTTCTATTCAGATTCCTGCGTTCCATGCAGGCGAATGTCACCGCTTCTTGCGGAAACTGAGGAGGAAGACCCGGAGGGCATAAAGCTTGTGAAGCTCAACATAAACTTTGACGGGGAAACCGCTCAGAAGTATAATGTCACAAGCGTTCCGACACTTGTGTTCTTCAAGGACGGAGCAGAAAAAGCAAGACTTACGGGAGCTGTAAAGAAGTCACAGCTTTCCGAAACAATAAATTCAATAGATTAAGGAGAAATGTATCATGACTATAACAGTAGCAGGCAATAAAAAGGACGTTGCAGAGGGACTTACAGTGGCACAGCTCGTTATCGACGAGAATGTTGAAACACCACAGTACGTTACAGTAACTATCAATGACGAATTTGTAGAAAGCGGCGCTTTTGAAAGCACAGTTCTTAAAGACGGCGACGTTGTAGAATTTCTTTACTTCATGGGAGGCGGACAGTAATGGCATTTACAGACGAACAGCTCGAGCGTTACTCACGCCACATCATTCTTAAAGAGGTTGGCGCAAAGGGACAGAAAAAGCTACTTAACGCAAAGGTACTTATAATAGGCGCAGGCGGACTTGGCGCACCTGCCGCTATGTATCTTGCCGCAGCAGGCGTTGGTACTATCGGCATTGCAGACGCAGACGAGGTAGATCTCTCAAATCTGCAAAGACAGATCATCCATACAACGCAGGACGTTGGCAAGGCAAAGGTTCTTTCCGCAAAGGAAACAATGGAGGCTATCAACCCTGACGTCAAGGTGAATACATACCGTACCTTTATCGACAGCGAGAACATCATGGATATAATCAAGGACTATGATTTCGTTATCGACGGCACTGATAATTTTCCTGCAAAGTTTCTTATCAATGACGCCTGCGTAATGGCTAAAAAGCCATTTTCACACGCTGGTATCATCAGATTTAAGGGTCAGCTCATGACTTATGTTCCAGGTCAGGGACCATGCTATAGATGTGTGTTCAAGAACCCACCTCCGAAGGACGCTGTTCCTACTTGCAAGCAGGCAGGCGTTATCGGTGCAATGGGCGGCGTTATAGGAAGCCTGCAGGCAATGGAAGCTATCAAGTATATCCTTGGAGTTGGCGAGCTTCTCACAGGCTATCTGCTTACTTATGACGCACTTAAAATGGAGTTCAGAAAGGTAAAGCTCCCTCAGGATACAAAGGGCTGTGCAGTATGCGGCGAGCACCCTACTATCACAGAGCTTATCGACTATGAACAGGCAGAATGTGACGGTGTACATCTATGATAAAACTCAGCAAAAGCGATTATGAAAAGATACTGCACCACGCTGAAAGCGAGCTTCCAAACGAAGCCTGCGGTCTTATCGGCGGAGTAAAAGAGGGCAGTGACAAGATAATAAAAAAGGTCTATCTTCTCACGAACATAGACCACTCAAACGAGCATTTTTCTCTTGACCCTAAGGAGCAGCTTGCTGCTATCAAGGACATGAGAGCAGAGGGACTTGTTCCTCTGGGCAACTGGCACTCACACCCTGAGTCACCTTCTCGTCCTTCTGATGAGGATAAAAGGCTTGCTTATGACAAGACCGCAAGCTATATGATACTCTCACTTATGAACAGAGATGAGCCTGTGCTCAATTCTTTCCATATCGAGGGAACAGATTCCACAAAAGAGGAACTTGTGATAGAATAGCAAAAAGTAGGGGCGAACAGCGTTCGCCCGCAATTCGCCCACTCTCGTTTCGTAAGACACAAACAAAAAGCAGTACCCCAACAGGTACTGCTTTTATTATTTCATCATGCAGATCAAACGGGCGAACGCTGTTCGCCCCTACAAATGTATCAGCATATTTGCGTGTGAAAAACTTATGAAGCCTTTGCGCTCTTTCTTACCTCTGTGTAGCCTGCCGGTGACGGGATCTCATAATCGTCTGTGGAGTTTATGGCTCTCATCATGCCTGCGATAAGGTCAGGCTGTGTGATAGTGTAGTCAAATCTGTTTATGATGCCAAAGCCCTTGTTGCCGTTGTAGCCGTTGTCCCAGTATACACAAACAACGCCGTTTTTCTTTGCCGCCTTGATAAGATATTCAGCCCAGTAACGTCTGAACTCATTGTAGTCTGCAAACTTTTCTGTCTTGTCCTGTGCGCCAAATTCGCCGATAACAACAGGATAACCTTGACTTACAAACTTCTCGTTAAGAAGTGCCATTTGGCTGTCAACATGATCCTCCTGACCCCAGTTGTCATAATTCTTTACCGCATATTTGCCCCACTGAGTTTTTGCGGTCTTGTTCTCGTCAATAGTGAAATTGAATGGGTCATAATAGTGAACTGATATCATGATACGCTTGCCGTCAGCCTTGCAGCCGTTGTCGGTCGGTATCTTGAAGTTGTAATCATCTCCTGCTGTGTATTCAATATTGGTGTTCCAGCCTGGGAGAAGCAGCCAGCGTTTTTCATTGTTTGAACCTGTTGCTCTTACTGAGTCAACGAATATCTGATTGTATGCGTTTATGTTTTCATAAGCATTAGCGTCAGGCTTGCCGTAGTCGTTGTTGAATTCCTCGTTCATGGACTCGAAGATAAGGTGCTGGTCATAGTCCTTGAAACGGTCTGCTATCTGAGTCCAAACCTTGCCGTACTTGTCCTTTATCTCCGTCTGCTTGTCATCGTCCTCAGCACAAAGCAGCCAACTGTGGTCAACAGTGTAATATCCGTCACCATGCATATTAACTATAGCGAACATATCGTTGTCAACAACATAGTCAACGACCTCCTGAACTCTGTCCAGCCAGTCAGTGTCTATCTTGTAGTCAGGGCCGTCGCCTATCATGTCAAGATAAGAAACAGGTATTCTTACTGTCTTGAAACCCTGTGCCTTGACAGTGTCGATAAGCTCCTTTGTTATCTCAGGATTGCCCCAGCAAGTTTCGCTGGGAAGTCCGCCGCTGGAAGCTTCAAGCTGATTGCCTAAGTTCCAGCCAAGCCCCATGGCTTCTGTTATCTGTGTCTGGTCAAGCTCTGTCCACTTCTTTGCAGTGTCTTTTGCCTCGCTGTCGGAGTTTTTTCCGCAGCCTGCCACAGCCGCTGTCATAACTCCTGCCAGCAGCAGAGCCGCAGCTCTCGATATGAATTTTCTCATTTTTTATATAACCTCTTTCCTTTTTGCGTATGTAAACGATTAATGCTAATGACTATTATAGCACACTGCACAAATTTTTTCAATAGTGAAAAGAAAATTTTATTATGTGGTTGAAATGAGAAATAAGTGGCTGCATATTGCCTGCTGCGGCGAATATCCATATAAATAAGCATTTGCACTTGATTTTGTAATATTATGTGTTATAATAGTAGATAAACTTATAAGTTTACTTTGGTAAACAAAAGGGGATATTCATATGGCAGCACTTCTTATAAGATTATTTATAAAAGACAGAGATAACGTGAAAGATAAAAACGTCCGAAAAAAATATGGCTACCTAGGCTCATGTACTGGTATAGTCCTTAATATCATGCTTTTCCTCGGTAAGCTTATTGCAGGACTTGTGTCAGGGGCTGTGTCCGTTATGGCGGACGCTTTTAACAACCTTTCTGACGCAGGCTCGTCTATAATGTCGTTGGTTGGCTTTAAAATGGCAGCCAAAGCCGCAGACGAAGATCACCCTTTCGGTCATGGCAGAATGGAGTATATCTCAGGTCTTGTCATATCCTTTATTATTATGATGATGAGCATTGAACTGGGAAAATCTTCTTTTTCAAAGATCTTTGCCCACGATAAGCTTGCTTTCTCGGTAATGACCTTTGTGATACTTGGCTGCTCAGTGGCTGTGAAGCTTTGGATGTGGTATTTCTATAGAAAGCTTGGCAAGAAGATAAACTCTACCTCGCTTTTCGCCTCTGCCGCTGACAGTCTTTCCGATTGTGTCGCAACAGGAGCTGTTATGCTTGCAATGGTATTCTCTGCGTTCACAGGCATAAACATAGACGGCTATGTGGGCGTTCTCGTTGCTCTCTTTATCTTCCGCTCAGGCTTTATGACCTGCAAGGACAGCGTTTCGCCGCTTCTCGGCTCAAAGCCCGATAAGGAGTTCGTTCAGGATATTGTTGATACCGCAATGAGCTTTCCTGAGATAATCGGTATCCATGATCTGCTCATACATGATTATGGCGTAGGGAATACCGTTATCTCCTTTCATGCTGAAGTGCCATGCGAAATGGACTTTATGGCGGCTCATGAGCTTATAGACGATCTTGAGGATAGCATGAAAGAAAAATATCACTGCGCAGTGTCTATACATATGGATCCGGTGGCAGATCATGACGAGCAAACTATCGAAACTAAAAAGATAGTAACAGACGTTGTGAAGTCTATCGACCAATGCCTTAGCATACACGATTTCAGAATGACAAAGGGAGAAAACCGTGAAAATCTTATTTTTGACGTGGTAGTGCCTTTTGATTTCAGACTTTCAGACAGCGAGGTAAAAGCAAAAATATCAAAACGGCTCACAGAATTTGACGGAAGATATAACGCTGTTATAAATGTTGATAAGGGCGATATATTATAATAAAAAGGGCTTGCTTTTTTTCGCAGGATTGGTTATAATATAGGTATAACGCAAAGCGTTTGCAATGCGTGGTCTATCATGATAGGAGGAATATAAAATGGCATTCACAGTTACAAAGGATACTATTATAGGCGATATAATGGACGCTGATGAAAATACAGCACCATACTTTATGGAAATGGGTATGCACTGTCTGTTCTGCCCTGCGTCAAGAGGCGAAACTCTTGAAGAGGCTTGTGCTGTTCATGGCGTTCCTGTTGAGGAAATGCTCGAAAAGCTCAACAAGCATTTTGCAGAATAAGCGTTTGGAACTATTTTCGCCGCCCAGCCGCCTTTTCAGGGGGCGAGCGGCGATTTTTTTCTTTGGAGGAAAGCTTTGGATAAAAGACTTGTGACCTGTGCAAAGCTTTGTACGGGAGATTTTGTATGCGACGTGGGGACAGATCATGGTTATCTGCCCTGCTTTATGATAAAGGAAAATATGTGCAAAAAGGCTCTCGCTTGTGATGTTGCACCATTGCCGCTAAAGTCGGCTGAGGAGCATATCCGCCGTGAGGGGCTTTCAGACCGCATTGGAACGGTGCTTTCAGACGGGCTTGACAATGTTCCGCCGGAGGGCATAACAGACGTTGTTATGGCAGGCATGGGCGGAGAGCTTATTGCAAGACTGCTTGAAAAATGTCCGTGGGTGAAAAACAGCGTGAACCTCGTTTTACAGCCTATGACAAAATGGGACGTGCTTAGAAAGTGGCTTTATGACAACGGCTTTGAGGTAAAAAAAGAGCTTGCCTGCACAGAGGGGCAGTTTGCATATTCTGTCATGCAGGCGGTGTATACAGGCAAAACGCCGTCTTATGAATGTGATGACAGATATTTGCAGTTCGGCTTTGTTGAGCCTGAGGGCGAGGGGAAAGAGTATATCGCAAGGCAGGCAAAAAGAATTTTTGTTGCAGGCAGCGGAATGATGAAGTCCGAGGACAAAAAGGAGCTGGGAGAAAGGCTTGTTAAGCTTGCACAGAGCGAGCTTGAAACGTTGAAAAAAATATGATACAAAAAAACATGGGGGCAAAAATGAAATTTCTGAAAGCTTTGGGGATAGGCATAGCCATGCAGCTTTCCGTGACGATATTTTCGGTGTTGCTTATCGTAGCGTTCTGTATGGTAAGTTCCGGCGGTGCAAGCGTGATATTAAGCGGCGTTGTTGCTTTGGGTGCGTATATAGGTTTTTATTTTAAATTTAAGAAACCAAACGTGGGCAAAGCCTTTTACTGGCTCAGCTTTACATTTATTCCGCTTGTTATACATACCATTGTTATGACTTTTGTCTATACTCATTGCGAAAAAGATGTGGCAGAGGCTTTGTCGAGAGGCACATTGTTTCCCGCACTCAACTATCTGCCCTTTGTCGCTATGATGCCTGCATTGGTGGTTATCGTAGTGACAACATTCATCACGGGCTTTTACGAACTTCTTGACGCAGTTATCAAGGATAGAAATACCCCTGACAGCACATCAGACACACAAAAAGGAGCTGACAAAAATGACAACAGTTTATGATATTTATAGTTTTATAGAGGATATAGCCCCATACCGCTTGCAGGAGGGCTATGACAACAGCGGTCTTAACGTGGGGGAAATGTCCGCAGAGGTAAGGAGCGTGCTGGTGGCACTGGATTGCACCGCTGAGGTGGCAAGAGAGGCTTGTCAGCGTGACTTTGACCTTGTTCTCACCCACCACCCTGTTATTTTCAGAGGATTAAAGACCCTCGTGCCCAACGATCCTGCTGTGATACTTGCGGCAGGGGGAAAGAACGCTCTTTCCATGCACACAAATTTCGACTCCGCAGAGGGCGGAATGAATGACGTGCTTTGCAAAATGCTTGGTCTTAAACCTGAGAGTGCTTTGCATGAAGAGCATGGCGTGGGCTGTGGATATGTCTGCGAGTTTGACGGCATGAACGTCCGTGAGCTTGCTCAGAGAGCAAAGGACGTTCTTGGCTGTAGAGTAGTCCGTTTCAGCGGCGGCGAGCGTGAGATAAGGCGTGTGGGAGTATGCTCAGGTTCAGGCGGTTCGTTCCTTGCTGACGCCGCAGAAAAAGGCTGTCAGGTGCTTTTGACAGGGGACGTAAAGCATGACGTTTTTATAGACGGCGGAAATATGGGTGTTTCTGTTATAGACGCAGGTCATTTCTATACGGAAAATATCTTCTGCGAGTTTATCGCTGGTGAGCTGAAAAACAAGTTCAGCGGTCTGAGAGTAGAGATAGCCGTAAGCAACAGGGATATAGTTGAAGTAATATAAAAAGCAGGTAAGTAAAATGGCATTGGACGGAATTTATCTGAGCTTGCTCAGAAAAGAATTTGACCCTCTTATTGACGGCAGGGTGGATAAGATACATCAGCCTTCACGAGAGGAGCTTATAATGACTATCCGCACTAAAGAGGGTGCGCAGAAGCTTATGTTCAGCACAGGTGCAGGCTCGGCAAGGGTCCATATAACAACGGCGGATATAGAAAATCCGAAAACACCGCCTATGTTCTGTATGCTCATGAGAAAGCATCTTGCAGGGGGCAGACTCACTGCCATTAGGCAGGACGGCTTTGAGCGTATACTTTTCTTTGACTTTGAAGCCACCAACGAAATGGGCGACAGGGTGAATCTCACACTTGCGGCGGAGATAATGGGCAGGCGTTCAAATCTTATCCTCTATCATGAGGACGGCAGGATAATAGACAGCATAAAGCGTGTGGGACAGGAAATGTCATCAGTGAGAATGGTTCTTCCCGGTGCGCAGTATGCTTTGCCCCCGAGAGAGCAAAGGCTGAATCTTATGGAATGTACAAAAGAAGAATTTCTTGCAAAGATAGCCGAAAACCCCACGGCGGAGCTTTCAAAGGCAATAATGAAAACGCTTGAGGGCATTTCACCAGTGTTCGCAAGGGAAGCTGTGTTCTTTGCGGCAAGGGGTGCTGAGATAACAGCCGAACAGCTAAGCGGAGACACTGCGGACAGACTGTGGTTTTATTTTTCAAAAGTCCGTGACAGCATAAATGACGGCACTAACGTCTACACAGTGCTGAAAACAAAAGAGGGCAATCTGAAAGATTTCTGCTTCTGCGATATCACGCAGTATGGTGCGCTCATGGTGACAAAAAGCTTTGAGTCGCCAAGTGTTCTTCTGGACTATTTCTATGCGGAGAGGGATTCCCTTTCAAGAATAAAGCAGAAAGCTAACGACCTTTTCAAGCTTCTTATAAACACCTCCGAGAGAACTCAAAGGCGTGTGCAAAATCAGCGTGAAGAGCTTAAAGAGTGCAAGGACAGGGAAAAATACCGCATTTACGGTGACCTTATCACTTCAAATCTCTATGCACTTGAAAAGGGAATGGCGTATGCTGAGGTGCAGGACTTTTATGACGAGAACTGCCCTACAGTGAAGATACCACTTGACAAAAGGCTTACCCCAACACAGAACGCTCAGAAGTATTATAAGGAGTACAGAAAGCTTGACACCGCAGAGAAAAAGCTCACTGTGCTTATTGCAGAGGGCGAGCAGGAAGTCAAGTATCTGGATTCTGTTTTCGATTCTCTCACGAGGGCGCAGACGGAGGGGGATATAGCCGAGCTTCGTGAGGAGCTTTTTCAGGAGGGCTATGTAAAGCGCTCAAAGTTCAAGGGCAAGCCTCCAAAGGCTCTGCCGCCTATAAGATACCGTTCTTCTGACGGATATGAAATAAGGGTAGGCAGGAACAATAAACAGAACGACCGCCTCACCTGCAAGGAAGCAGAGAAAACTGACCTTTGGCTCCACGTCAAAGATATCACAGGAAGCCACGTTATCGTCACCTGCGACGGGGAAATGCCACCTGACAGGACAATAGAGGAAGCGGCAATAATCGCCGCCTGCAACTCAAAGGGAAGAAATTCCTCCAGGGTTGACGTTGACTACACTTTCATAAGAAACGTGAAAAAGCCAAACGGCTCAAAGCCGGGCATGGTTATTTTTACAAACAACTACACTATCACTGTCAAGCCTGACACGGAGTTGGAGGAGAAACTGAGGGTATAATTCAGCCCCCGTATGTTTACGATACATATGGGGGCTTTTTTTGTTGTTATTTGTTGGTTATTGCTTCAACTATTCTGTCGGTTTGCTGACGATTGTTTGTGTCGTCAAGTCGATTAGAGATAAGCTGATTTATAAGATTTTCTATTTCAAGAGCTTTTGACCGATCAAATATCAGGACTGATATTTTCAGTGATTCTCCTGATGTTGTTTTTATCGTAATAACAGTCTGAAACGAAGTTATAATAATTAAAACACCTAAAAGAATAAGTATGATAGGTGCAAGTGATGATGAAAGTGAAAGTATCTTTGAAGCTGAAATAACACTAAATCCAGACCACATAAGTATAATGCCAAACAGAAGTATCACACCTATACAATTAAATGTTCTTGTTACGGTTGCAATCTGATTTACAGGTATAACGTCAGTTTTTGTGCCTATGGCAAGAAGGGAGAAAAGAATATTTGGTGTTTTGAGTTTTACAAAATTTTGTTCGTGTGTTACCTCTCCTTTGAGATATGCCGTTGGAAGTGATATCCTGTACTTTATTGTTTTCATAAATAAATGCCCCTTTTCTTATTTTTACTAAAGCGTTGCTTTACGCTTATTATAGCATACTTGTTTTAAAATTGCAAGTATTTTTTACTTGCAATTTTAAGTCTATTATTTATGAATGTTTTTAGTTAGAATTATAGCATGGGAACAAGTTTAAAAGCAGCGGGGTGTGCTAAATGTTTGAGATAAAGAAGCCGACATCATCAAATAAAACAATAAGAATGCCTGACACACTAATAGAAAAACTTGAAAAGCTTGCGGCACAGAATGATATTTCTTTTAATCAGCTCGTTATACAGTGTTGTGAGTATGCATTGGAAAATTTAAATTCTGCCGATGACACATAGGGTATAGCCTAAAGCTATATCCAACAAAGTTTCAGTCTATGAGTTTATGAAAATGCCACAAAAACGGCGTTGTATCGGGCTTATTAGTGGTGTAAAAAGGTTATTGAATAATCCATAGCGATATGGTATAATTATCATGATGTGAATATTAAGAAAGCACAGTTTGAAAAGTTGTTAGCTGAGTAGAGCGTGTCAGGGCGAAAGCCTTGCCGTCAGGGAAGCAGGTCCAAATCCTGCACAACCGCCATTACTGTGTTTGACAGGCTTTTTGTGCGCTGTCATAAGTCAGGTATCTGCTGTGTTTTCGTTGACTATTTCTGTCTTGGGCGATGAAGATGACGGTCTGCTTTATCGCTGTGCAGGCAGTAAAGCGGATAGAATGCTTTTTCGTTTCGGCGGAAAGGCATTTTTTGCTGTGGTCGGGGTGTTCATAAAAAGTGCATTGACGGCGGAACAGTGTGTATCAACGAAAGGACAGAAAAGAATGAAGAAGAAAATTTTGAGAACAGCCAGCTTCGCTCTTGCGACTGCTCTTAGTCTGAGCGTGTGTGTAAGCGCATTTGTTTCAGACGGAACAAACAACAACGTAACAACATCAGTCCTCCCTGACAGTGCGGATAACGCAGTGCTTAACTGGGCAACTAAGGTAGGAAAAAGCTGGAACGATGGTCCGTCGCCTGTGGCTATCGTTGGAGATGATATCGTTTATACATCCGGCGACAAGCTCATGAGAATGAACAAGGAAACTGGCGTTGTGGATTCAGTAGTCGGACAGCGAGCAGGCACGAACAGCTACGCTATCCAGCCTGTTACTTATGCAGACGGCATGATATTCTCAGCCTTTAACGGCGGAATTCAGGCATTTGACGCTGACACCCTCGAGTCGCTGTGGGTATACAAGGACAGCGTTGGCGGACAGTCTGTAAGCCCTATCTACTATAATGACGGCTGTATCTACACAGGCTTCTGCAACTATGGTTCAGGAAAAGACGATCAGTATGTCTGCATAGATGTTAAGGACGAAGATCCTGACACAACAGATGAAGAGAAGTCACCAAAGTGGACATTCACAAACAAAAGCGGTTTCTATTGGGCAGGCGCATATGCAACTGACGATTTTGTCGTTCTCGGCATGGAAAATGCAAAGGCAAACACTACCGACCCTGCAAGAATAGTTACTCTTGACAAAAACTCAGGAAGCGTTATAGATACTGAGTATACAGTAGGCGGAGGAGTAAGAAGCACTATTTCTTACGATAAGGATACAGACGCTTATTATTTCACATCTAACGGGGGCTATTTCTATAAGGCAACAATAGACGATGAGGGCAATTTCACAAAGCTTGACAGCATTGCACTTGGTGGCGCAAGCACATCATCTCCTACAGTTCTTAACGGCAGAGCTTATGTTGGCGTAAACGGCTCAGGCTGGGGCAACTATAAGGGCAGTGCTATCGCAGTTATCGACCTTGACAGCTTTGAGATAGCATACAAGGCAGAAACAAAGGGCTATCCACAGACCTCAGGTCTTGGCGTTGTGAATGAGAACGGCTATAACTATGTTTACTTTTCAGAGAACGCATCAGCAGGCGCTATCCGCTATGTAAAGGATAAAAAGGGCGTAACAGAAGTTCTTGATGCTCAGATAGTAAACGGAAAGAAAACAGCTCCGTCACTTTTCACACCAACGGGCGCTCAGGCACAGTACGCTATAGCTGACCTTGTTGCAGACGAAAACGGCACTATCTACTTCAAGAACGATTCAGGCTACATAATGGCTGTCGGCTCAGAGGTGGAAAAGCTTGTGACCGAGAATGCTAAGACAGTATGCAAAGAGGGCGAAGCTTATGACGCTTCCGACTTGAAGGTTTATGCAGTTCTCAAAAACGGCGTGAAGAAGGACGTTACAGATTATGTGACTATCGACGATACTGCTCTTACAGCAGACGATGATTTCGTTACTGTTACATACAAGTATGGTATGTACAGAGATAAGACAAACGAGGGCGCTGCAAACACAACCGGCGTTGCCGTTTCACCTGTTGAAGCAACTATCGACGTAACAGTTCTTGCAGCAGAGGATTATGACAGCGTAAAGGCTGTTGAGAAGCTTATCAGTGACCTTGGCGAGATAACACTTGACAGCGAGAATGACATCAAGGCAGCAAGAGTCGCTTATGACGCTCTTGGCGACCTTAAGGAATATGTAGGCAATGTTGACGCTCTTACGGCCGCAGAGGAAAAGCTTGAAGAACTCAAGACACCAAGCTCTTCATCAGAAGCAGAAAGCTCTGTAAGCTCATCTGACGTATCTTCCGAAAGCACAGTATCTTCTGCAAACTCTGAGGATACATCTTCTGCCACTTCATCAGCCGCAGAGTCAGTAAGCAGTGCTGACACATCAAAGGCGGCTGACAGCTCATCAAAGACAGCAAATAACGCAGGTGCGGCTAACCCTAACACAGGTGCGACAGCAGGCGTTTGCGTAGCAGGTCTTGCACTTCTTATCAGCGGAGCGCTTACAGTTTCAAGAAAGAGAAAGTAAAAAATTAAGACAATTAAGATATAAGTTATTTTGCAGGATACTCGCCCTCTATTTTCAGGGGGCGGGCATTTTCTGTGATATGAAAAGTGAGAATATTATGAAAAAGCATACACAAAAAAACAGGCAAATAATAATGCTGTCAGCAGCGGCGTTTTTTATCGCAGCGGCTTTTTTGTGTATGCGTTTTTATAATATGAGCAGTTATAAGACCCCTGAAAATCCGTTTTCAGTACTGTCTGAAAGCCTTGCGGAGGAGGACGGACAGGGCGGAGAAGGCTATGAAACAAGCTCTCAGCCAAAGGACGAAAGCTCTGATATGGACAGCTCACAGGCAGATGACAGTGATAACACTGATAGTAGCGACAGCAATACAGATACAACAGAAAGCTCTCCGCAGGCTGACAAAAGCGACGGAAATTCCCCGACAGTAAATGGCGGGAACACAAATGTTACCATAAATGCCCAAGGCGAAAATAAGTCTGACGAGGTAAAGAAAAAGCCTGACAGCAAGACCGAAACTGTCAAAAAGAACACCGACACAGAATATTTCACCACCTCTATAAAAGAGGGCGAGCGTGTAAAAAAGCCACTTTATGAGTTCACAATAACACATAAAAACAAAGCTCTCACAGTGCAAAAAGTTCAGGTCACTGTAAACGACAGCGTTGTAAATCAGTTTTCGGGCAGCGTTACCCTTCACGCAGGAAAAAACACTATCCGTGTTGCCTGCACTTATACCGACAAAAGCGGTCAGGTGAAAAGGGCTTATAAGGACTATACAGTTTATTTTGACAAAAAGGAGATAACCTTTGACACCGACCTTGCGGATAAGGATACTGACTCAGACAGCATAACATTTTCAGCCACAGCTTTTTACGGCAGTGATAAAATACCTTTGACAGTTAAAGTCAACGGTGAAAAGCTTTCCGGTGGTGAAACTTTTACCGCACAGCTTTCTGAGGGCGAAAATATTATAACTCTCTCTGCGGAAAAGGACGGCTCAAAGGCTGAAAAAAGCTTTAAGATAAAATACACTCCTGCGGAGTTTTCAATCGATACCGACCTTTACGACCGCACTGTAAATGACGCCGATTTTAGCTTCTATGCGAGAATGAAAGGTCAAAGCGGCAGTGCAAAGCTAAGCGTTATTCTAAACGGCAAAAAGCTTTCGGGCAGAGATAATTATACCTGCACCCTCCAAAGCGGTGATAACCGTATAAGGCTTTATGCAAAAGACGGTGAAAAAAAAATAGACAGATATTTCACTGTCACCTATGTACCCATTGCTGACGATACCACAAGACCTGAGATAACGTATATAAACGTCACCAACGGACAGACAGTGAAAGGCTCGGGCTTCACCCTCAGATTTAACGCACAGGACTATCAGGGTGGAAGGATATATGCCGACAAGACAGAGGTCTGGCTCAATGGGCTTTCTGTTGAGTGTATCGCACAGGACAGGAACTCAGCCTATTATCTCCAGCTTTCGGGCGGGGCAAATCTTCTTGAAATAAGGGTGTATGACCCCGAGGGCAGATATGCGGATCATGCCTATACCATAAATTCTGTCAGCGCACAAAAGGGCGAGCAGACAGGCGTTATAACAATGAGCTTTGACGCCGATACCATAGGGCTTGGACAGCTTGTCGCAGGCTCAGAGGTGGCAATATACGAGGGGGACACAGGCGTTGATGTTATAGAGCGTTTTCTCCAGCAAAACGGCTTCACAGGTGATTTTACAGGCAAGGACGATCAGAGATATCTAAGCCGAATACACAAAAATGGTGCGTTTGCAGGTGGAGCAGTAAACAGCGAGCTTGCGGAGCTTATAAAAAATGACGGCATTGCAGACAGCAACACACAGTATGCCGATAGCCTTGGAGAATTTGACTACACCTACGGCTCAGGCTGGGTGTATACTGTAAACGGCAATATGCCTGCATACGGCATGGGCAAGGTGAACTTTACCGACGGCGACACTGTTAGGCTTGCGTTCACAGTTGCCTACGGCAGAGATATAACAGGTTCACAGGATAGCTATGACAAAACATGGTAGGAGGATATTGTTGAAAACGAGAGGTTTTCTTGGCAGATTAGTGGCGGTGTTTGCAGGGGCAGTAATGCTTCTGACAAATGTTCCTGCGGTGAATGCAGATAAAAGTGATAGGATAACTGAAAGCGCAGAAAAGGTCTGTCAGTGGCAGCGTGACAAAATGGGCATTTCTCAGGACGAGAGCATTTTTTCGGGGGATTTTCTGCAAAACGCAGGCATAGGAAGCTCCGATTGGCTTGCCATAGGCATTTCACGCTTTGGTTTTGAGGAGGACTATGAGGCTTATCTCACTGCGCTTTCTCAGCGTGTGAAAGCTCTTTCAGATACCGACAACGCTACCGAGTGGCAGAGGTGCGCTATAACAGCCTCCGCAATGGGAGGCGACCCTGCCGACATTGAGGGCATAGACCTTGTAAAAGGCGGTGTTTACGGCAGAGATGAAAATAATTCCGTAGGCAAACAGGGTCTTAACGGCTGGATATTTGCACTTTTGACCCTTGATACAATGGGTTACAAGACCCCGGAGGGTGCAGAGTTTGACAGAGAGCGTATACTTGACGAGATAGTTTCTTCGCAGAATACCGATGGTGGCTTTTCGCTGTCAAAAGGTGAAAGCGATATCGACATCACCGCAATGGCTTTGCAGGCGATTGCCCCATATTACAATGATTTTTCCCGTGACGATGTTAGAAAAAGCGTTGACAAAGCGGTGGAGTATCTGAGCGGCAAGCAGGACAACTCAGGTACGTTCGGAAGCGCAGAAGCTGATTCGCAGGTAGTAATAGCACTTTGCTCGCTTGGTATAGACCCCGAAACTGACAGCCGTTTTGTGAAAAATGCCGACCTTTTGACCGCCCTGCTTTCCTATCAGAACAGCGACGGTGGATTTTCACATGAAAAGGGCGGCGATTCTGACGAGCTTGCCACAGGGCAGGCACTTTGCGCACTTGCGGCACAAAAGCGTTTTGAACTTACGATGCGACGTATTTACGATATGAGAGAGGAGCTTTCAGTTCTGCAGCGTGAAAAGCTTGACGGCATAAACGGCAGGCTTTCGGATATCTCAGACGAGGAGAGCGCAGAAAAAGCCTTGAAGCTTTTCAATGACTTTGATTGTGACGAACGCACATATGTGAGATACGGTGCAGAGCTTGAAAATGCGGCAGAAAAATACAGCCTGACCTTGAGCGACAGGGCTTTCACAGTGGAGCTTGCACAGACAGACCATGGAAACGGTTGTGTATACAGTATCGAGAAAACGGAAATATATAAGGGCAAGAAAGGCTTTACAAAAAGCGACAGGAACAAGCTTGAAGCCCTGAGAAAAAACGGTGTTACTTCGGGAGACTGCACTGCTACGGCTGTGCTTTTAGCCCATGCAAAGGCTGACGAGAGCCTTTCCGACAGGGATAAGATAATATCAGAGCTTGAAGAAATGAACGCCAAGGCAAACGAGCTTTACAGTGAGATATCAGACCTTAACAGTATCATAAGCCGTGAGCTTTATCCTGTTGACAGCGTTGGAAAAGACAAAAAGGAGCTTTTGGAAAAGACCGCAGAGAGAATAAAAAAGCTTCCTGAAAGCGAGCGGAAAAAGGTTACTTCTGCCGACGAGATAATAAAAGAGGCGGAGGATAAAAACGTGACAGTGTATGTGATATCTGCGGCAGCGGTGCTGTGCGCAGTGGGAGTTTTCACAGTGGTAAGAAAGAAGGGTAAAAAATGCGTGAGATAACAGATGAAGTAAAAAAGGTCATAATCGGCAAGGACGAAGTGGTGGATATGGTGTTCGCCGCAATTTTGGCGCAGGGTCATGTGCTTATGGAGGACGTTCCGGGCGTGGGAAAAACTACTCTTGCGGTGGCGTTTTCAAAGGCTTTGGGGCTTGAAACAAAGAGGATACAGTTCACCCCTGATACTGTGGCTTCCGACATCACAGGCTATACGGCTTTTGACAGACAGGCGCAGGGCTTTACTTTTCACAGCGGTGCGGCAATGACGAATATACTTCTTGCAGACGAAATAAACAGAACCTCAGGCAAGACGCAATCTGCCCTTTTGGAGGTCATGGAGGAGCGTGCCTGCACAGTTGACGGCAGAACATATCCTTTGCCTGAGCCTTTTGCAGTTATAGCAACACAAAACCCTACAGGCACAGTTGGCACGGCGGCACTGCCTGTTTCACAGCTTGACAGATTTATGATAAAGCTTTCCATGGGCTATCCTGACAAGGCGGCAATGCGAAGCATAATGTCAGACCGAAGCAGTTCAGACCCATTGGCAGATGTGAAAGCCGTCTGCACCGCTGAAAAGCTTATAGAAATGCAGAAAAAGGCAAAGGCTGTTTTTGTTGACGACAGCGTTTATGACTACATCTCAGACCTTTGCGACGCCACAAGGCATAATGAAAATATTTCTCTGGGCGTATCCCCAAGAGGTGCTTTGGCGCTTTGCAGGATAGCAAAGGCGTGGGCGTGCTATAAGGGCAGAGAATATGTCGTTCCCCAGGACGTAAGAGATTTTTTTGTCCATGTTTGCAGCCACAGGATATCTCTTTCTGCAAAGGGCAGGCTCTCAGGACTTGCGGCAGAAAGTGTGCTTGACGAGATACTTAAAAGCGTAAAATGCCCTGAGAATGAGGAAAAACGCAGATGAAGAGGCTATGCTTCTGCCTTTGCACAGCTTTGGGCATACTGCTTTTTGTGCTGAAAAAGCCCATTGGCATATCGGTGCTTGGGCTGTGCGCAGTGCTTTTTGTATTGTCAGTATGTGTAAATATATTCTCGAAGAAAAAGCTGTCAGCAACACTGGTAAGCGACGGCACAGGCTTGAAAAATAAGGACATGAGCCTTAAATTTATCTTCACAGGAACTTGTGGCGAATACAGCAGTAAACTGCGGCTTAGAAATATGCTCACAGGGCAGTGCGATGATATAAAGGTGCATTTTATCATCAGCAGAGAGCCTGCTCAGGTGGATATCACTGTAAAAAGCGACACCTGCGGAAAGATAAAAGCAGAGTTTTTGACACTCCGAGCCTTTGATCTTACAGGGCTAACATGGAAAAAGGCGCAGTGCGAAATAAAGGGCAGTGTGAACATAATGCCTGATGCTGCAGAGATAGATGAGAGCGAGGAAGCAAAGCTCAAGGAAGCCCTTGAAAGCGACTTTTTCAGCAATGAAAACGAGGGCTTCGACCACAGCGAGCCTATCGGAATAAGAGAATATCGTCAGGGGGACAGCTATAAATCGGTGCATTGGAAGCTGTCTTTCAGACTTGGCGATATCTACGTCCGTGAATATGGCGAGCCTGTTACTGACAGCCTTTGTATCTACGTTGAAACAGGCGGAAATGTCCCCGCAAAAGATTATGACCGCATTGCCGCAAAGGCACTGAGCCTTTCAATGTATCTTTCAGACGGCGGTATAGGGCATTACATGGCGTTTTACAGCTTTTCTCAGCAGAGAAAAGTTTTCGAGCATATCGACAGCGCAGACAGCTTCACTGTCGCTCTGGACAGCCTTCTTTCTTCACAGCCTGAGCAGGGAAAAGAGCGACTGACGGAGTTTTCAGAGCTGTTTGAAAGAAGCGGTATAAGCCGTGTTATCGAGATAAAATAGTAAAAGAGGTGACAATTTTGACAGCAAGTGTTTGCTATGTGGAAAAGCACTTTTCAAAGGGTGTTTATATCATGCAGAGCCTATTTGGTGCAGTGACAATGCTCCTGCTGTCATTGTCGCTTGGTATGGGCTGGCGAGCCTTTGTTCTGGTAGGTGTGTGCATATTGACAGCCCTTGCAGGGGTATCAAAAAAGACTTTGCCTATACCATTTTTTGCCGCACTATTGTCGGCGGTGATATTCCACAAGAAGTTTTTAACAAGCCTTGCAGGGCTTTTGAACTGCGTCTTGACCGCCCACGGTAAAAGCGCAGGAGTAGTGGAAATGCTTGTGGAAAAAAGCTCAGACCCTTGGTTTGCTCTTTGCGTGGGTGCAGTGATAGTTTCCACAGTGCAGAGCATTTTCAGCCGTCTTGACAGCAGAGTTTTTACAGTGGCAATGCTTGCGCTGTTTTTGTGCGCAGGTATCTTTATTGATATCCCTCTGTACTATGCCACTGCAGAAGTTGCGTTAGGTATCCTTGCATTGACGTTTCCCGGCAGCATAAAAGGCGATTTGAAGCCCTTTGTGCTTATACTTACAGCATTTTGCGCAGTGCTTCTAGCCTGCCTGACAGGGCTTTTTGATAAGCTTTCCAACTTTGCCTTTGCCGATCGCTTTAATACGAAAAGTGAGTATGAGATCATAATGGAGCACCCACAGCCCTTGTATCTTCTGGAGAGCCGTTTTGAGAAAGAAACTAACGGCGTGTGGGGGGAGCTTAGCGGTGAGGAGAAATATGCCTACTCAGACGAGTTTTATTGGCTTGATAAGCTTGATCTCTCACCGGCTTTTCAGACCGCTTTGCTTGACAATGCCATTGGTATATCCGACAGCGGCAATGTTACAGTAAACATCAAAAATGGCGGAAAGCCCCTTTATACTTATGGCATGACCGCCGCAGAGAACGCTTTTTCCGACCCAAAGATAATAGGCGGAAGCTTTGAGAACACCAAAAGCTATTACAGGCTTGCGGTGTCGGAAGGCTATCTCACAAAGCCTTTTGGCACATTTGATACCCTGCGCACTTCTGAGCCTGCGGATTATCTTGCCGCAGAAAAGGGTTATCGTGACTATGTTTATTCCACCTGCCTTGACATATCAGCCGAGGACAAACAGCTTGCCGCAAACCATTTTGATCTGCAAGGTTCTCAGGGTAAACTGCGGTCTGATATGCTAAGCTTTTTTGTGTCAGACACAGTGCTTGACAGGTCAAAGACCTATGGGGGCGAAAGCTCTTTTGCAGATATGCTTGAGGTAACTTGCCGTGGGGGCGAGGAGGATTTTGCTGCCGCCGCTGTGAAGATCTTCCGTGCAAAGGGCGTTCCTGCCAGACTTTGCAGAGGATATTTTATCACATCAGATATGACCAAAGGCCTTACAGATAACTCAGCCCTGACCGTCACTTCAAAACAGCTCCACTATTGGGCGGAGTATTACAAAGACGGCATAGGCTGGCAGCCTTTCGAGGTCTGCCCCGATTATGTTGGCATGATAAAAACTGACGACAGCTCTGTAAAAGCAAAGCCCACCAACCAAGGCGGCGAAGCCCTTGCTCCCGAGGACGAGGACAAACCAAGGGAAGAGATCTTTGAGGAGAACAAGACTAAACCTGCGGAGAAAAGCTATGCGGTATATATCGTTATCGGTGCGGTAATACTTATACTCTGCCTTATTGTGGCAATAATAGCTTTGGTAAGAAAAAGAAAGTTTGCCGCTCTGCCTGACAGCAAAAAGGTGGAGAAGCTGTTCTTTGCAGGCAGAAAAAAGCTTTGCGGCAGGGATTTCTCAGACCATACGCCAAGGGAGCTTTCCGAGAGCATAAAAAAGACCTTTGGCGCTGATATGGCGGAAAGCTTCGCAGAGTGCGAGAAAATATACGAAAAGGCGAGATTTTCAAGGCTCGAGATAACCAAAGAGGAAATGGCAGTGGTTAAAAATTTCGCAGATCAGGCAAAGAAAGCCAAAAAGCTCAAAGTTCAGGAGGGAGCAGAAAAGTGAAAAAGGATATCGCTCTGCTCATAGTCATAATTTTAGCAGCGGCAGCGGTCATAAAGGGAGTTGATATCCAGTCTGTTGACGAGTATTACAGCCTGCACAGCGACGATACCGCAAATGCCGCTCACACTGTCACTCTGACAGTGGATTGCTCTGATATTTTGGATAATTACGATATGCTTGACAAAAATCTCCGTGACGAGTGCTATGTTCCCTCAGACGGCATTGTTATGCCTGCGGAAAAATATGTCCTCCGTGAGGGCGACACCGCCTTTGATCTGTTGGAAAAAGCTACAAGGTGCGGGAAGATACCACTTGATTATCAAGGCTCAGAGGATAACATTTACAACACGGTGTATGTCCGTGGCATAAACAATATCTACGAGTTTTCCTGCGGTCCGTCCTCAGGGTGGACCTATACGGTAAATGGCGAAAGCCCCGATAAGGGCTGTTCACAGTATGTCCTCAATGACGGTGACAGCGTGGAGTTTTACTACGTTTGCGACTACACAAAGGAGGCGGTGAAATGAGGTTGTCAGCTTTTCACCCTTTGACCGCCCTTGTGTATTTTGCGGCTGTGCTTGCGGGGACAATGTTCTGCTTTTCACCAGCCGTTGGTATATGCTCGGCAGTGGGAGCGTTCCTGTTCTGTGCCATAACTCAAAGCTGTAGACAGACCGCATCAGACCTTGCTTTCTACATCTTTCTTACCGCCGTTTTGACTGTCACAAATCCACTTTTTTCACATAAGGGCGTAACGCCGCTGTTTTTCGTAAACGGCAAGGCTTACACAAAGGAAGCACTTTTTTATGGCTTGACCGCCGGCTTATCCCTCACCGCTGTGATAATGTGGTGCAAAGCTCTTGGAAAGGTGCTTACAAGGGAAAAGCTCCTATACATTTTCGGTCGAAAAACGCCAAAAGCTGCCCTTGTGATAACAATGACAATGGGCTTTATCCCAAAGCTCAAAAGGCTTCACAGACAGCTTTTGGACTCTTTGAACTGCTCTGGTGCGAACATCTCCGACAGCCGTTTTGACCGCCTGAAAAAAGACTGCACAGTGTTCACAGCCCTTTGTGCAGGCACGCTTGAAAGGGGAGCGGACACAGCCGCTTCAATGAAAGCCCGTGGTTATGGTATCCAGAAACGAAGCTTTGCACACTCGTTCAAGTTCAGAGCATGGGACGGCATTTTTGTGGCGGTTTTTGCAGTTATCTTTGCATTGGTGCTGATATTTTCCGCAAAGGGCGAGCTGTCCGCCGCTTTTTACCCTGTGATAAAGCTTGAAAACAGCGTTTTTCCTGTGGGAATGTTCGCATTACTATGCGTTTTCCCGTTTATTCTTGAAGTAAAGGAGAGCATAAAATGGAAATATTGTCTTGCGAAAATGTAGCTTTCAAATATAACGAAAGCACGGACTATGCCATTTCTGACTGCACTTTTTCAGTGAAAAAAGGCGAAAAAATAATGCTCTGCGGTGCTTCGGGAAGCGGAAAATCTACTTTGCTCAGGCTTCTGAAAAGAGAGCTTTCCCCAAGGGGCGAGCTTTCCGGAAACATCACCCGTATGGGCAAGGGAAGAAGCGAACTTTCTGCCCGTGAAAGTGCCGAAAAGATAGGCTTTGTAATGCAAAGCCCTGACAGCCAGACGGTATGCGACAAAGTATCGGCTGAGCTTGCTTTCGGGCTTGAAAGCTTTGGTGTGAAAAGTGGAGAGATACAAAGCCGTGTTGGTGAAATGGCGGCTTTTTTCGGTATCGAGCCGCTCTATGACAGGGATATCTCCACACTTTCGGGCGGTCAGAAACAGCTCGTTGCTCTGTGTTCCGTCATGACCACAGACCCTGATATCCTGCTTCTGGACGAGCCTACCGCACAGCTCGACCCCGTTGCCGCAAGGGAGCTTCTTGGCATTTTAGACCGCCTTAACAAAGAAATGGGCGTGACTATCATCATTGCCGAGCATGATCCCGAGGAGCTTTTTGACTCCTGCGACAAAATTTTGTATCTTGCAAAGGGCAAAACCGAGTTTTTCGGAACGCCTGCCTTGACTGCAAAATATTTTGTGGAGAACGCTCTGGAGGGTTTTCTTCCTGAAACATCAAAGGCTTTCTCAGGGCTTTGCGACGACCTGCCCCTCAATGTAAGACAAGGCAGGGCGAAGCTTGAAAAGCTTGGCGTGACGGATATTCCAAAGCAGGCTGTCACTGATACAGAACGTGCTGAGCCTTATGCCCTGCAGTGCAAAAATCTGTGGCAGAGATATGAAAAAAACTCTCCCGATATCCTCAAAAGCTGTGACCTTGGTATCAGAAAAGGGGAGTGCTATGGGCTTTTAGGCTCGAACGGCGGCGGAAAATCAACGCTTTTGCGTGTGATATGCGGACTTTGCAAGCCTTATATGGGCACTGTTTCACTTTTCGGGAAAAAGCAGAAAGCCTATAAAAACGGCTCGCTTTTTCGTGAAATGCTTGCATTTTTGCCCCAAGAGCCTGTGACAATGTTTGTAAAAGAAAGCGTCCGTGAGGATCTTTTGCAAAGCGGTGACAAAGTCACAGTGGAAAATGTTTCACAGCGCATGGGCATAGAACATCTTCTTGATCGCCACCCTTGGGATCTCAGCGGCGGCGAGATACAGAAATGTGCCTTTGCGAAGATACTTCTTGCCGACCCGAAAATAATTGTCCTGGACGAGTGTACAAAAGGCATGGACAGTTTCGCCAAAAAGGCTCTTGGTGATATTCTTTTGGGCCTAAAAGCCGAGGGCAGGACGATACTTCTCGTGACCCATGACCTTGAATTTGCCGCACAATACTGCGACAGGTGCGGACTTCTTTTTGACGGGAAGATAGTCGCAGAGGATAATGCCGTGGAGTTTTTCTCCCACAATCGCTTTTACACCACCGCCGCCGCAAGGCTCACAAGGGGCTTTTTCAGTGGTGCAGTGACGTCAACAGCCGTAAGAGAACGGCTCGAAATGGTGAAAAGAGGTCTAAATGAGCAGTAAAAAACTTGTGTCAGGGCTTATCTATCTTCTTGTCATACCCCTTGTGTGCTTTGGCGGCATAATGTTTTTCAGAGAACGCTTCTATTCTTTCGTCACCGCCGCACTTGCCATTCTTACCGTGGCAGGCTATTTTCTCCACTTTGAGAAAAAGCACTCCGACAGTACACAGCTTGTGATAATAGCCGCCATGACCGCATTGTCCGTTTTCGGCAGGATAGTTTTCAGCTTTCTGCCGGGCTTTAAGCCCTGCACCGCTATCGTTATCATAACCGCCCTCTATATGGGAAGAGAATCGGGCTTTATGACAGGCGCAATGACTGCCCTTATCTCAAACTTCTATTTCGGACAAGGTGCGTGGACGCCTTTTCAAATGCTGGTGTGGGGTCTGACCGGATATTTTGCAGGAATGTTGGCTGATAAGCTTATAAAAAGCAAGCCGCTTCTCGTGACCTACGGCATAATCTCAGGAACGGCATTCTCTCTTATCATGGACTTGTGGAGCTGTCTGTGGGCTGATAACACCTTTATTCTCAGCAGATACCTTGCCCTTGTTGGCTCGTCAGCTTTTTTTACCCTTATATACGCAGTTTCCAACGTGTTCTTCCTGCTGGTTTTATCAAAACCCTTCGGCAGGATATTTAAAAGACTGGATAAAAAATATGGATTAAAAAATTAGACCGACAAAGCTCTGCCCTGTCGGTCTTTTGCTATCCCTGCGGGGCGTTCACTGTTACGTCAGGAGATTTTTTGCCCATAAAAAGCTTTGGTATTATACCTGCCCCAACAGGCACGATAGCCGCCGCTGCCGCCGCCACAAGAAACTCTCCAAGGCTCGGAACGGCTGTGAAAAATACCTTTTGCAGAACAGGGAGCCATATGCCTGCAAACAGCGCTAATGCTGATATGAATACAGAGAAAAGCAGGAATGGGTTTGAAAGATAAGGCACAGTGAAAATTGTCTTATCTTCCGATTTACATTCAAACACATGGATAAGCTGACTAAGTACAAGTGTTATAAGCGCACCTGTTCTTGCAGTGCCGAGAGAATGGGTGTTAGTGAGCAGAACAGTGAAGCTTGCAAGGGTGCAGATACCGATAAGAAGCCCTCTTATGACGATACGCCACATAAGACCGCCGCTGAAAAAGCTGTCGTCCTCTTTTCTAGGGGGCTTTTTCATTACCGAGCTTTCCACAGGCTCAAGCCCCAGCGCAATTGCAGGCAGGCTGTCTGTAACAAGATTTACAAGAAGTATCTGAGCTGGAAGCAGTACCATTGGAAGGCCCATTAAAATTCCACCGAGCATTGTAATGACCTCTCCTATGTTGCAGGAAATAAGGTAGCGCACGAATTTTCTTATGTTCTGATATATGGTCCTGCCCTCCTCAACGGAGTTCACAAGGGTGGCAAAATTATCGTCAAGAAGTATCACGTCAGCCGCCTGCTTTGTGACCTCTGTACCTGATATTCCCATTGATACACCTATGTCGGCTTCTTTTATAGCAGGTGCGTCGTTTACCCCGTCGCCTGTCATTGCACAAACGTGCCCACGGCTTTTGAATGCCTTTACTATCCTGAGCTTGTGTTCAGGTGTCACCCTTGCGAACACACGGCAGTTTTCTATTACCTCGTCAAGCTGTTTGTCGTCCATTCTGTCAAGCTCGTCGCCTGTCAAAGCGATAGAACCTGCTTTCATAATGCCGGCTTCTTTTGCAATAGCCTGTGCAGTGAGCTTGTGGTCGCCTGTTATCATAACTGTCTTTATGCCTGCACGCTGACATTCCGCCACCGCCTTTGCGGCTTCAGCCCTGAGAGGGTCTTTCATTGCCATTAGTCCAAGAAAAGCCCATTCCCCGTCCACCTGCTGTGAAAATGCTATCACACGCAGACCTTTTGAAGCGTATTCGTTACACTTGTCAAAAGCCTGTTTTCTCATTGCTCCGCCAAATGTCAAAAGCTCGCCGCTGTCAGAAAAAACGTGGCTGCATTCTTTTATGATAACGTCAAAAGCGCCTTTCCTGAATGCCGTTGTAACCCCCTTTTCGTCAGCGCATATTACAGTCATGGAGCGTGTTTCACTTTCAAAAGGCAGCTCGTCAGTTCGTCTGTAACCAAGGGAGCTGACGTTTATACCTGAGTTTGCGCAGGCTATGAGTATAGCTGTTTCTGTAGGGTCGCCCTCTGCACAAAGCTCGCTTTGCCTGCCGCCTCTGTCACGTTTTTTTATCTTCTCAGGAGGGCAGAGCCTTGCGTTGTTGCAGGCTGCGCCGCACAAAAGTATCCTGCCAAGGTCAGGGCTTTCCCATGCTTTGAGGGCTTTGTCATCAAAGCTTGCTCCCTCTTTTGTTACGCCGTAAGCACGGCTTTTCTCGGTGCAGGTGAAAATGTCAGTAACTGTCATTTTATTCATTGTCACAGTGCCTGTCTTGTCAGTGCAGATAACAGTCGCACAGCCGAGTGTTTCCACTGAATGAAGCCTGTGTACAAGTGCTTGACGCTTTAGCATTTTTCTGACCGCAAGGGCAAGCGCTATAGTCACAGTGGCAGGCAAGCCCTCAGGTATTGCGGCAATGGCTATGGTTATTCCTGTCATTGCCATGTTGAGAACAGGTTCGCCCCTTAGTACGCCTGCAAGAAAGACTATCACACACACTGCAAGGCAGATGATAGCAAGAGTTTTGCCAAGCTCTCCGAGTTTCTTTTGCAATGGAGTTTCAGGCTCTTTTATCTCATCAAGCATAGTTGAGACCCTGCCCATTTGGCTTCGCTCACCTGTTGCCACCGCCGTGACCTCCCCAACGCCCTTTGTGACAACTGTTCCCATGTATACCATGTAATCCTTGTTCAAAGCGGTAAAATCTATCTCAGATGTACGGCATTTCTTTACCGCAGGCACAGCTTCGCCGGTGAGTGCGGATTCGTCGCATGATAACGCCCTTGATGAGTTTATGTAGCCGTCGCAAGGCACTCTGTCACCTGCTTCGAGAGTAAAAACATCTCCTGCCACGACCTCCGATGCAGGAATTTTCACAAGCCTGCCGTCACGATATACCATGGCGGTGGGAGCGGTCATGTTTTCAAGCTTTTCCAGAGTTTTTTCACAGCGGTATTCCTGAATAAATCCCAGCGCAGCGTTAATGATAACTATAAGCACGATAGGCACAGCGTCAGCATATTGCCCAAGTGCTACGGATATCACCACCGACACAAGAAGTATCATCACCATAACGTCATGAAACTGTCCTGCAAAAATTTTCGCCGCAGAGGTCTTTTTCTTTTTGGCAAGGCGGTTCTCTCCGTCCGTACTGAGCCGCTTTTCAGCTTCCGCAGTTGTTAGCCCCTTTCTTGTGGTCTGGTTTTCCGTAAGCTTCTTTTCAAGTATATCCAGCACAATGTATCTTCCTTTCCGATTTTTTGGCTTTTGCCTTTGTTTATATCATATGCGGACAAGTCCGAAAAAATAACTTTGCACTTTTGCCTGAAAAATCATATTGACTTTTTTAAGAAAATATGTATAATAGTATATAAGCCAAAAAATAAATATTGGCGAAAAAATAAAGGAGGCAAATTCATGAACGATTATAATAATTTTTCTGAAAGCTATTCAAATCCACGAGTGAAAAAGCTGCGCTCTTTTGCACAGTCCACTTACGGCATGGAGGCGGCAAGCTATAAGGGCATTGCAATGAAGACCTTGTATTTTGTTGCAGTTTTCGCCGCAGGCATGGGAGCATATTTTTACATTCACAACTTCTTCGGCGGTGGTGCGCAGGCTTTTTCCACTGAGTATACTATCTTTGTCGGCGCTCTTATTGCAACAGCAATAGCAGGACTTGTGGCTTCATTCGCTCCGAAAACAACGGCGGTAACAGGCTCTATCTATTCCGCAGGCATGGGATATGCCCTCACCTTTATGTCAATGATCTACGCAATGCAGTGGAAAGGCATAATAGTTGAAGCCGTTACACTGACGCTTCTCACAGTTGCAGTGCTTGCAGTTATCTATTCAAAGGGCGTTCGTGTGGGAAGCAGAATGAAAACTGCTCTTATCACCTGCCTTTGGGTCTCTATCATAGGCGGATTGCTTTTCATGCTTCTTGCATGGCTCGCACCTCATTCAGCTATCTACACTTCAATCGTTGCAATAAACAACGGCCCTATCGGCATACTTTTCGCTGTTATTGGCGTTCTTATCGCCGCAGCGCTTCTTATGTGCGATTTTGAAACTATCCAGATGACAGTTGAACAGGGGCTTCCTGCTCAGTATGAATGGTATGCAAGCTATGGTCTTATCGTAGGCGTTATTTATCTTTATCTTAAAATACTGAACCTTCTTGCAAAGATAGCAAACAACAGAAAGTAATTTATAGACTTAGCACTTTTTATCCCTCGTCGCAAGGCGGGGGATATTTTTATGCACAAAAAAGGAACTCCCGAATAAACGGAAGTCCCTTTTTGTGTGGGTATATTTAATTAATAGAAAGGCTTTTTTATCAGATATCCCATTTCCAATCTCTGATCTCAGGCATATCAAGACCATACTCAGCAATATACTGCTTGTGTTCAACAAGCTTGTCCTGCATGAGCTGGTGGAGATAAGCGCCTGTGTTTCCGAGCTGTGGAAGTCTCTTGATAACTTCCATAACAAGGTGGAAACGGTCTATCTCGTTTTGAACTCTCATGTCGAATGGGGTTGTGATCGTACCCTCCTCGTTGTAGCCGCATACATAAAGGTTGCGGTTGTGACGGTGATAGAGAAGCTCGTGGATAAGTGTAGGATAGCCGTGAAATGCAAATACGATAGGCTTGTCCTTTGTGAACAGTGCGTCAAAGTCAGCGTCGGAAAGTCCGTGTGGGTGCTTTGACTGTGGCTGAAGCTTGAACAGGTCAACAACGTTGATAAATCTTATCTTTACCTGTGGAAGATTCTTTCTCAGGATAGTTACTGCTGCAAGTGCTTCAAGTGTAGGTGTGTCGCCGCAGCAAGCCAGAACAACGTCAGGCTCCTGACCCTGATCGTTTGAAGCCCATTCCCAGATACCGATACCCTGTGTGCAGTGCTTAACAGCCTGCTCCATTGTGAGCCACTGCTGTCTTGGGTGCTTTGATGTTACCATTACGTTTACATAGTTCTTTGAACGTATGCAGTGATCAAAGCATGACAGCAGACAGTTTGTGTCCGGTGGGAGATACATTCTTACAACGTCTGCTTTCTTGTTTGCAACGTGATCGAGGAAACCCGGATCCTGATGTGTAAATCCGTTGTGATCCTGCTGCCATACATTAGAAGAAAGTATGTAGTTAAGTGAAGCTATCTTCTGTCTCCATGGGAGCTGTGAAGTAACTTTGAGCCACTTAGCGTGCTGTGAGAACATTGAGTCAACTATTCTGATGAAAGCCTCATAGCTTGCGAAGAAACCATGGCGGCCTGTGAGCAGATAGCCCTCCAGCCAGCCCTCGCACATATGCTCAGATAGCATAGAGTCCATAACACGACCGTCAGCGGCAAGAAACTCGTCGTTGTCGAGCTTGTCAGCGTTCCAATCTCTGTTTGTTGCCTCAAAGACCTTGCCAAGTCTGTTTGACATTGTCTCGTCAGGTCCGAAGATACGGAAGTTTCTGCTTTCTTCATTAAGCTTGAATATATCTCTTACAAATCCGCCAAGCTCTATCATATCCTGTGCTTCAACTGCACCAGGAGCAGGCACATCAATGCCGTATTTCCTGAAATCAGGAAGTCTGAGATCTCTCAGAAGAAGTCCGCCGTTGGCGTGTGGGTTTGCACCCATTCTTCTGTCGCCTGTAGGAGCAAGCTCCTCAAGCTCAGGGATAAGTCTGCCCTCTTTTGTGAAAAGCTTCTCAGGGTGATAGCTCTTGAGCCAATCCTCAAGCATTTTCAAATGCTCAGGAGCTTCCATTGTCATTGGTACCTGATGCGCTCTGAATGTACCCTCTATCTGCTTGCCGTCTACAACCTTCGGACCTGTCCAGCCCTTTGGTGAACGGAATATTATCATAGGCCACTTTGGTCTTTCAGTAACGCCGTTTTCTCTTGCGTTCTTCTGGATAGCCTTTATTTCCTCGATAACAGTGTCAAGAGTTTCAGCCATGAGCTTGTGCATTGTCATAGGATCGTCGCCCTCGACAAAGTATGGCTTCCAGCCGCAACCCTCAAAGAAGCTCTTTATCTCTTCATGAGAAATTCTTGAGAATACAGTTGGATTTGATATCTTGTAGCCGTTAAGGTGAAGTATAGGAAGTACGGCACCGTCAGTCTTAGGATTCAGGAACTTGTTTGAGTGCCATGCTGTTGCAAGAGGACCGGTTTCAGCCTCACCGTCGCCGACAACGCAAGTTGTGATAAGGTCAGGGTTGTCGAATACAGCACCGAATGAGTGTGCAAGTGAATAACCAAGCTCACCGCCCTCGTTTATAGAACCTGGGGTTTCAGGCGCAACGTGTGATGAGATTCCTCCTGGGAAAGAAAACTGCTTGAACAGTTTCTGCATACCCTCAACATCTCTTGAAATGTTAGGATATACCTCAGAATAAGAGCCTTCAAGATAGGTGTTGGCTACCATGAAGTTTCCTCCGTGACCAGGGCCTGAAATATAGATCATGTCAAGGTCATATTTCTTGATGACTCTGTTAAGGTGAACATAGATAAAGTTCTGACCAGGTACAGTACCCCAGTGACCAACTATCTTTTTCTTGACGTGATCCATTGTGAGCGGCTCACGGAGAAGCGGATTGTCAAGCAGATAGAGCTGACCTGCCGAAAGATAATTGGCAGCTTCCCAATACCTGTTCATTTTCTCCAAGAGCTCAGGAGAAATGTTCATTGTGTCTGACATTGCAATACCTCCATATATTTTGTCATAGATCAAAAAAACAGTAAACGTTTTCACACAATAAGATTATATCACAGCCCAGAATTTTTTGCAAGAAAAGAATATGAAACTAGCCGAAAATTTTATACTCCATTTACGACATTTCATATGCTATATAAAAATAGTAATAATAAAGACCTCTCCGCATATAGCAGAAAGGTCAAAGTATGTCTAAATAACAGTAAAGAACATATGCAACGTCCTTAGCCGGTAGGCTGTCGAGGACGCCAGCCCCTACATTTAGATAAGCTGACAAATAAGTATCACGCAGAAGCTTGCAAGGCAGGCAAATGCCGCAACTATGATAAGGCTTTTTTCCTTGAATGCAAGCACGCAGGCTGTTATAAGTCCTGCTATGGAAGCCGCAAGGTTTCCCGTTGAGAATAGTATGGACGGGAACGTCATTGCTCCAAGCACCGCATATGGCACATAGTAAAGAAAGCTTTGCACAAATCTGTTTGTTATCTTGCCCTTGAATATCACCAACGGCAGGGCACGAATAAGATAGGTCACTCCTGCCATAATGAAAAGATAAATGAAGAAATCTCTTATACTCAGCATTGACCGTCCTCCTCATTTTTCACAGGCATGAGAGCCGCCATTATCCCTGCGGAAAGAACGGTGCAGATTATTATGGAAAATCCTCCGGATACCTTATTAAGAATAGGCAGCCACTTGAAACAACAGCTAAGAAGAGCCGCAAATATCGCCGCCATTGCAATGCCCTTGTTTTTCTTTGCAGGCGGTATTATTATTGCAAGGAACATTCCGTATATTGCAATGCTAAGTGCACTTATGACTATCTCAGGAAGTATTTTTCCTGCCGCCGCACCTATAAGAGTCCCCAGCGACCAGCCTGCTACAGGTAAAGCGATAAGCCCATACATATACTGCCTTGAAACTTTCCCTATATTTCCCATTGCCATGACAAATATCTCGTCTGTCACTCCGAAGCCTACCAGCCAGCGGTGTATTCCCGACAGTGACTTGTCAGCTTTCTGTGATAGAGATATTGACATAAGTGCATACCTCAGGTTGATGATAAACTGGGCACAAGCCATTTCTATCCAGAAACCGCCCCCCGACAGCATAATGTCAAGTCCTGCAAACTGACCTGCCGAGGTCACATTGCAAATAGAGATAAGCACAGTTTCCCACCAGCTCAGACCACCTTTTACGCCTTGAAGTCCAAATGTAAAAGATACCGAAAGATACCCCAAAGCAATAGGTATGCCGTCTTTAAGACCTTTTTTGAAACCACTCATAAATCATTCCGCCGAAGCGGTGTTCCCCCTCAAATCAAAAATTATCTATCCTGCACTGACATGACGCCATTGTAACAAGTGCCGCCTTGTGGCTTTCTTCCGTTACTCCTGCGCAGGCGTTTGCGTCAACTATGACCTCGCATTCAGGACAAAAAGCTTTTATTAGCAAAGCGTTTGATACCACGCAAATGTCTGTGCAAAGTCCGCAAAGCTCTATCTCGTCCCCTGCCTTTGTTATTTCAGCAAGGTGCTGTGCAAGCTCAGCCGAGCCGAATGTGCTTTTTTCATAGACCTCTGCGCTTCCACCGATAGCCTCAGCTACCTGAGTCTCAGGCTGCCAGCCCTCGGTGCCTTTTATGCAATGCTCCACAGGGAGCTTTTTTCCCTCAGGCGTTTCAAGATAATCCTTGAAATGCGTGTCAAGGGTCATGAATACAGTGCTGCCCTGAGCCTTGTAACTGCGTATTTTTTCACAGACAGCAGGAACGATCGTTTCTGCCATTTTTGAACCAAGACTGCCCGTGACAAAATCATTCTGCATATCAACAACTATAAGATATCTCATATTCTATTTACTCCTTTCTCTCACGACGAAAACGTTTTGACAGGTAAGAACTGACATATTGTTTTATTAGTCCATAAAGTAACATTATAACTCTAAAATATGAATTTTTCAACGTGTGCATAAAATGGGCAAAAAAAATGCTGAGCAACGGTGCTCAGCAGAAAATAAAATAAAAAAACTATGTGTAGAACAAAAGAAAGGAGACAACAAAACGGATGTTAAATCAAACAAATTATGTTCAATATCCTTAACATCAATTAAATTATAACCTCTTTTGTAGCGATAGTCAAGAAAAAGTTGCAAAGAACTTGTTAATTTTCTGAAAATTCGGGATTTTGCACAAATATTTCGTTGACATTATGCTAACAATGACATCTGCGTGAGGTCTGAACTTAAATCGACTTAAAAAAGTAAAATATCTTATCCATTTTTAGCGTCTGTGATGTTCAAATTTTAATGTTTAAATCAAAAAAAATAAGGTCATGACAGCAGGAAAGAGAGCCGATTTTAGAATATGCAGCAGGCAAACCCGTGATAAAATGCTGCCCTCTGAAACAAGCTCCCTCTCCTGCCGCCATGACCTGCAGGGGACTACTGCTCGGTGACAAGTCTGTTGTCTTTGAAAAACAGTGAAATGCACCAGATAGCCGAAATAGCTACCAAAACGTAGATGATCCTGCTTAGTATCGCCGCAGCACCTCCGAAAAGAAATGCCACAAGGTCGAACTGGAAAATGCCCACAAGCCCCCAGTTTATGCCGCCTATTATGAGAAGCAGCAGTGCGATCCTATCTATCATGAGAAACTCCTCCTTTGATTGTTAAAAATATAGAGCAGTCCGTCTGTCAGCGGGCTGTTAATTGTAGTATTGTCATATTTTTTTGGATTATTCATTGAACGTTTGGTAAAAAACTACTAAAAAACACAGCGAAAATTCTATATAAAAATCTGCGTTTTGTACTAGACAAAAGCGACGGGCTATGTTATAATAATTGTATGTTAATCGTTTAAGTAAAAATGTATGGTAAGGCGTGAGGCAGATCATCGCTTTGCACTATGGGGGCGTTACTTTTTTGAATAATATAGACCTTAAATTCATGTTTAAAGATACGGAATGTGTCAGAATGCAGTCGGGAAAGTATTCCTGCGTTATCGCACCAAAACTTGGTGCTGCTGTGCTGAGGCTTCGTGACGAGGAAAACGGCATAGAGGTGTTCAGATATCGTGATGACTGCACTCTCAAGACTATAAATAAGGCGAGAGAGATATGGGGACTGCCTACTCTTTTCCTGCCTAATCGCTTTGATAAGGGCATTATAAAGACCTCTGACGCAGTGTATCAAATGCCTGTAAATGAGAAAAAGCTTGATAATTTTATCCATGGCTGGGTGCATAAGAGAGAACACGAAATAGAGTGTTATTCAACACAGGATAAAAAAGCTGTGCTTGTTACTTCTTATACCTTTGACAAGAATGACGAGATGTATTCTTATTTTCCGGTGGATTTTAAAATATCCTATACGTTTACGCTTTCTGAAAACGGTCTTTTGCAGGAGATATACCTGACAAACAACAGCGACAAGGCTCTGCCTGTTTCCATATGTACTCATACCTGCCTTAATGCGCCAATGTGCGACGGCGGCAGGGAGGAATCAATGAGAATGTGCGTGCCGATAATCGAAAAGTGCGAGCTTGACAAGAGATGTCTGCCAACAGAAAAGCTTTTGCCTCTTAAAAAGAAAGACCTTGAATATAAAGAGGGTACAAAAATGCCTACCCTGCATAATATCTCAAACGATATGTACACCGCAGGCATGAACAAGCTTGACGGTAAGGACTTCTATGGCTCTTATGTTGTGGATACTGACAATGGTCATAAGGTTTGCAACGAGGTGTCAAAAGAATTTAAGTTCTGGAATATGTGGAACGATAAGGGCAATAAAGGATATTTCTGCCCTGAACCAATGACAGCTATGATAAACTCTCCTAATCTCAGCCTGCCTAACGAAGTGAGCGGATATGAGGAGATAACAAAGGGTCACACATTCAAGTGCTGGCAGAGATTCTTTACTGAATAATAGAAAATGCAGTAGGGGTGAACTGAGGTCACCCATTGATATATGCATTTGTATGGGTTATAATTAAGAAATTAATTAACAATAGATAAAATACGAAAGGTGGAAATTATTGATGAAATTTGGTCATTTTGATGACGTGAAAAAGGAATATGTCATCAGCAATCCAAGAACGCCATATCCATGGATAAACTATCTTGGCACACAGGAGTTCTTCTCACTTATCTCCAACACAGCAGGAGGCTATTCCTTCTATAAGGACGCAAGACTGAGAAGAATAACTCGTTATCGTTACAACAACGTGCCTATCGACATGGGCGGAAGATATTTCTATATCAAAGACGGCGAAACTATCTGGAATCCGGGCTGGTCACCGGTAAAGACAGAGCTTGACGCTTATGAGTGCCGTCATGGTATGGGCTATACTATCATCACAGGTAAGAAGAACGGACTTAAGGCTGAGGCTACATTCTTTGTTCCTCAGAACTATAACGGCGAAGTTCAGCAGGTAGTTCTCACAAACGAGAGCAATGAAGAAAAAACATTCTCATTCTTCTCATTTGCAGAGTGGTGTCTTTGGGACGCTCAGGACGACTGCACAAACTTCCAGAGAAACTTTAGCACAGGACGTGTTGAGGTAGTAGGTTCAACTATCTATCACAAGACAGAATACAGAGACAGAAGAGATCACTTTGCATTCTATACAGTAAATGATGAGATAGACGGCTATGATACAGACAGAGATTCATTTATCGGTCTTTATAACGGTTTCCATAACCCACAGGCTGTTGAAGCAGGCAAGGCTAACAACTCATTTGCAGACGGCTGGTCACCTATCGCTTCACACTACATGAAGATAACACTTGCTCCGGGCGAGTCAAAGACCCTTGTATTTATCCTCGGCTATGTTGAAATGCCTGTTGACAAGAAGTTCGAGGCTGACGGCGTTACTATCAATAAGGAAAAGGCTCTCGCAATGATCGAGCAGTATAACACTCCTGAAAAGGTAGCCGCAGGTCTTGAAGAGCTCAAGGCAACTTGGGACAGACTTCTCAGCGTTATAAATGTTGACACACCTGATGATAAGGTAAACAGAATGGTAAACATCTGGAACCAGTATCAGTGCATGGTAACATTCAACCTTTCACGTTCCGCATCATATTTCGAGAGCGGTATCGGCAGAGGAATGGGCTTCAGAGATTCCAATCAGGATATCCTCGGCTTCGTTCATCAGATACCGGACCGTGCAAGACAGCGTATCATCGACATCGCTTCTACACAGCTTCCTGACGGCGGCTGCTATCATCAGTATCAGCCTCTTACAAAGAAGGGCAACTCCGATATCGGCGGCGACTTCTCAGACGACCCACTGTGGATGATCCTTTCAGTTTCCGCATATATCAAGGAAACAGGCGATTGGTCTATCCTCGACGAAATGGTGCCATACGACAATGACGAGTCAAAGGCTAAGCCAATGCTCGATCACCTTAAGGTATCATTCTATCACGTTGTAAATAACCTCGGCCCTCACGGTCTGCCACTTGCAATGAGAGCTGACTGGAACGATTGTATCAACCTTTCATGCTATTCTGACACTCCGGGCGAGAGCTTCCAGACTTATACAAACCCTAAGTTCGCAGCTGAGGGCGGTTACTCGAAGGTAGCTGAGTCTGTAATGGTGGCAACACTCTTTACATACACAGGCCCTAACTATGTGTCTATCCTCAAGCACCTTGGCAAGGACGATGAGGCTGCCGCAGCACAGGCTGAGATCGACAAGATGAAGAAGAACGTTATGGAATCTGCATTTGACGGCGATTGGTTCCTGAGAGCTTACGATTCCACAGGCGCAAAAATGGGTTCTAAGGAATGTGAAGAGGGCAAGATATTCATCGAACCACAGGGCTTTGCAGTTATGTCTGAAATAGGCAAGGACGAGGGCGCTGACATCAAGACACTTGATTCTATCGACAAGTACCTCAATACAAAGTATGGTCTTGTTCTTAACAACCCTGCTTACTCAAAGTACTATATCCAGTATGGTGAGATATCCACATATCCGGGCGGATATAAGGAGAATGCCGGTATCTTCACACACAACAACGCATGGATAATCTGTGCAGAAGCATACGCAGGCAGAGGCGACAAGGCGTTCGAGTATTACAGCAAGATAGCTCCTGCATTCAACGAGGAGATATCTGATCTTCATAAGACAGAGCCTTATGTATACGGTCAGATGATAGCTGGTAAGGACGCAAGCAGATTTGGCGAGGGCAAGAATAGCTGGCTCACAGGTACAGCCGCATGGAACATGGTAGCTATTTCACAGTACATTCTCGGAGTACAGGCTGACTTTGACGGCTTGAAGATAGATCCATCTATCCCTCACGAGTGGGACGGCATGACAGCAACACGTCAGTACAGAGGTGCAACATACAACATCACTGTTAAGAACCCTGACCACGTTTGCAAGGGCGTAAAGAGCGTAACTGTTGACGGCAAGGCAGTAGAGGGCAATGTTCTCCCTGTAGCTGAAAATGGTGCAACAGTAAATGTTGAGGTCGTAATGGGCTAAGCAATACAAATTTTAAAGGCGAGATTATGTTTTTTTGGAAAGACAAAGAAAAAAATAAACCAACTACAATTGAGCATCCTGTATTAGGAACTTTGATTAAAAAAACAGATTGGTACACAAAGAAGAGCTTTATCATTACATTATGGGATAAAACTTTTGACCTGTATCTATGTATATACTCAAATCAAAAAGATGCTGTAATTTCATTTGAACAAGAAGAAGCAATCAGATATTATCTTAATAATCAGATTCAAATCGAACGAGATATTCAAAAAATGTTGTTGAATTTTTTTCACACTTCAGATTGTTCTTTGATTGAAAAGAGTATACAAATTGAAGGATTGAATTTTACAAGGAATGGAGCTATCAGCATTGGTTTAATAGCTGATTTTTCTGATGAGTTTCTTGAAAAACATATTGGAGAAGATGTTATTTTTACAGATTCTTTTGGGATGTCAGTTTATCCGATTAAGGCGGTGCTTCCAAATGAGAAAGTATATTACAACTTCAATAATAAATACGAAGGAGACCAGCTTTAATATGAATGTGTTTGACAGCATAATTACCGGACTTAACGAGGCAGTTGACTACGAAAAAGGTAAAATTTCTGCTAAAAAACAACTCTTAGAATAGAGCCTTTGCCTGATATATCTGCTGAAGATATAAAAGCGATCCGAAAAAAGCTGGGATTTACGCAGGCGGTATTTGCCGCGGTGATCGGAGTTTCGACAAAAACTGTTGAGGCGTGGGAAACAGGTACGAACCAGCCTATCGGTCCTGCACGCAGAATGATCTCACTCATTCAGTTTGACCCAGAAATTCTGCAAAGCTACCATATCGTAAATGAAAATGTTATTTAACTATGACCGCAGTTCTTTGAGGACTGCGGATCTTTTTATCCCGTCACATCAAAGACCTTTTTGATGTGTTCAACACAAAAAAGCCGCCCACCAGCGTGGACGGCTTTTGTCATATGCGAATTATTCCTGCGGCCCCATTACTTTGACCATAACGGCTTTCTGTGCATGAAGTCTGTTTTCAGCTTCCTCGAATATCTCATTTGCGTGAGCCTCGAATACCTTTTCGGTTATCTCCTCCTCACGGTGAGCAGGCAGACAGTGCTGTACCATTGCGTCAGCCTTTGCAACAGCCATGATATCGTCATTTATCTGATAGCCCTTGAATGCGATCTTTCTCTTCTCAGTCTCAGCTTCCTCGCCCATTGAAGTCCAAACGTCTGTGAAAAGTACGTCAGCGTCCTTTGCAGCCTCAAGAGGAACGTCTGTCATTGAGAACTTGTCGCCGTAGCCCTTAGCAAATTCAAGAACCTCAGCAGCAGGCTGATAATCCTTAGGGCAAGCGATAGAAACTTCCATGCCTACTTTAAGTCCACCAACGATAAGCGAGTTTGCCATGTTGTTGCCGTCGCCAATGTAGCACATTTTCAGACCCTCAAAGCGACCCTTGAACTCTCTGATAGTCATAAGGTCAGCAAGCACCTGACAAGGGTGGCAGAAGTCTGTCAGACCATTTATTATTGGGATAGAGCCATATTTAGCAAGATCCTCAACCTCTTTCTGCTCAAAAGTACGGATCATGATGCCGTCAAGGTAACGTGAAAGAACACGGGCTGTGTCCTGAACAGGCTCGCCTCTGCCTATCTGGAGGTCACGGTTTGAAAGGAAAAGTGCCTGACCGCCAAGCTGGTACATACCTGTTTCAAAAGAAACTCTAGTACGGGTAGAGGACTTCTGGAATATCATTCCGAGAGTTTTGCCTTTAAGAATGTGATGCTCGATACCGTTTTTGTTTTCGTATTTGAGCTGGTCTGCAAGATTGAGAATGTCGAGGATTTCCTCCTTGGAAAGGTCGAGCATTTTAAGTAAATGTTTCATAATATTTCCTCCGTAATTGATTTTTATTTGGTATTGCGTATCAAACGGGCGAACACTGTTCGCACCTACGCACTTTGTTATTTCTCGTCAAGAACTTTTTTCAGTATAGCAAGTCCCTTGTCTATCTGCTCATATGAGATATTCAGCGGCGGCAAAAATCTCAGCTTGTCCTTTGCTGTGAGAATAAGAAGTCCGTTTTCAAAGCACTTGTTAAGCACATCAGCGGCTTTCTTGGTTTTGAGCCTTACACCTATCATAAGACCAAGTCCGTCAACGCCCTCAACTTCGTCTATTTCTGCAAGCTTTTCTCTGAAATACTCGCCCTTTTTGCGAACTTCTTCAAGAAACTCAGGCTTTGTCACCTTGTCAAGAACTGCGTTTCCGCCTGCGCAGGAAATAGGATTTCCACCAAACGTTGAGCCGTGTGTACCCTTGCCAAGTACCTCACTGCACTTCTTGTTAGCAAGGCATACGCCTATTGGAACACCGCCTGCAAGACCCTTTGCAAGTGTGGTTATGTCAGGCTTTACGTTGTAAAGCTCAGATGTGAGGAGCTTGCCGGTTCTGCCAACGCCTGTCTGTACCTCGTCTGCGATAGTGAGAATATCCCTCTTTGCACACTCAAGCATGATAGTGTTCACAAAGCTCTGTTGAAGAGGTATAACTCCGCCCTCGCCCTGAACAAACTCGAACATTACAGCGCAAACCTTGTTGTCAAGCTTGTTGAGCTTGTCCATAAGATCGTCAATATCATTAGCGATAACATTCTCAAATCCGCCAACGAACGGGAAGAAGTAGTTGTGGAAAACCTCCTGTCCTGTTGCAGAAAGAGTGCAAAGCGTTCTGCCGTGGAAGCTGTTTACAAGGGTGATGATGATATTTCTCTCAGCGTCTTTGCCGTATTTGTCAAAGCTGTATTTTCTTGCAAGCTTGATAGCGCACTCGTTAGCCTCTGCGCCTGAGTTGCCGAAGAACATTTTCTCATAGCCTGTTGCCTCGCAAAGTCTTTTTGCAAAGTCAGCCTGTACCTTTGTGTAATAGTAGTTTGAGGTGTGCTGTATCTTGTGTGCCTGATCGCAGATAGCGTTCACCCAATCCTCGTCGCAGTAGCCAAGGCTGTTTGTGCCGATACCGGAGCCGAAGTCGATATACTCTTTTCCGTCCTCGCCAACAGCCGTCTGACCATGACCGCTTTCCATAACAAGACCTATTCTGCCATAGGTCTGCATAACGTGTTCGTTGAACTGTTCTATGGTGTTCATTTTTATCACTCTTTTCAATATGTATTGATATTTTATATAAACTGTGTACCGATACCCTCGTTAGAGAGCAGCTCGATAAGTATCGAGTGCGGTACTCTGCCGTCAATGATAGTGGTCTTTTTAACGCCACGTCTTACGGCTTCAACACAGCAGTCTATCTTTGGTATCATTCCGCCGCTTATGATGCCTTTCTTTTTGAGATAAGGCACATCGCTGACGTTTACCTGTGGGATAAGTGTGGAATCATCGTCCTTGTCCTCCAGCAGACCAACTATATCCGTCATAAGTATAAGCTTTTCCGCTCTCAGACAAGAAGCGATTCTCGCCGCCGCAGTGTCAGCATTGATATTGTAAGACTGTCCGTCCTCGCCAACGCCAACTGTGGAGATTATAGGAACATAACCGTTGTTAAGTGCGTCAACTATAGGCTTTGTTGTTACCTTTTTGATGTCGCCCACAAAACCAAGGTCTACTTCGCTGTCAAGCTTCTGCGCAAGTATCATCTGACCGTCACAGCCGCAAAGACCGAGAGCCTTTCCGCCGTGAAGCTGCAAAGCGCAAACAAGCTCCTTGTTTACCTTTCCGCACAGTACCATTTTAACGATATCTATAGTTTCTGCGTCAGTGTATCTCAGTCCGTTTATGAACTTGCTTTCAATGCCGACTCTTTTGAGCATTGCATTTATCTCAGGGCCACCGCCATGAACAAGAACTACTTTTATGCCTACCTCGCTTAGAAGCACGATATCGCTCATAACAGCTTCTTTAAGCTCAGCGTTTGTCATAGCGTTGCCGCCGTATTTTACAACGACTATCTTGTCGTGGTATTTCTGAATGTGCGGCAGAGCGTCAATAAGTATCTGACTCCTGATTTTATTGCTTATGTCCATTTCTCATTCTTCTTTCCTATACTGATTTTATGTCTTAGCTTCTGTAATCGCCGTTTATCTTAACATAATCATATGTAAGGTCACAGCCCCATGCAGTGGCAGTGCCCTCGCCGTCGCCGATAGAAACGCTTATTGTTATCTCGTCCTCAAGAAGAACGGTCTTAGCCACTTCCTCAGAGAACTCTATGCCTGCACCGTTGTGGCAAACGTGTATCTCTCCTGCCTTTGATGACAGTGAAACGTCCACCTTGTTTATGTCAAAATCAGCTTCAGCGTATCCCACAGCGCAGAGTATCCTGCCCCAGTTAGCGTCAGCACCGAACATTGCACACTTGAAAAGTGGCGAGCATATAACGCTCTTTGCAACGATTATAGCGGTGTCAAGGTCTTTTGCACCTGTTACAGTACATTCAAGAAGCTTAGTTGCGCCCTCGCCGTCCTTTGCGAGCATCTTAGTAATGTTCATCATAACGATATAAAGAGCTTTTTTGAACACCTCGTAGCTCTCACCCTCGGCTGTTATCTCAGGGTTTCCTGCAAGTCCGTTAGCCATAACAGCGCAGGTATCATTCGTTGACTGGTCGCCGTCAACAGACAGACAGTTGTATGTTATTTTCACTATCTCAGTGAGTGCCTTTTTGAGCATTTCAGAAGAAACAGCGCAGTCTGTAGTGATAACATTTAGCGTAGTCGCCATGTTAGGGTGTATCATACCGCTGCCCTTGCCCATGCCACCAACGTGGCAGATCTTGCCGTCAAGCTCAAACTCAACAGCCACTTCCTTTTTCACTGTATCAGTAGTCATGATAGCGATAGCGGCTTTTTCGTTGCCTTCATAGGAAAGTCCCTCATAAAGCTCGTCTATCTTAGCTTCGATAGGTTCAAGAGGGAGTATCTGACCTATGACGCCTGTCTGAGCGATAAGAATTTCCTCTGGCTTAACGCCCATTTTCTCGGCAGTCATCTCGCACATTTTGTAAGCCTTTTCCTCACCGTCAGCGTTGCAGGTATTGGCATTTTTGGAGTTAAGGATAAAGCCCTTAGCCTTGCCGCCTGTTTTAGCAAGATTTTTCTGAGAAACAGTAACAGGAGCACCCTTGACCTTATTCTGAGTAAAAACGCCGGCGGCTGAACACATAACGTCAGACTCCACAAGGCAGAGGTCAGGCTTTTTTGTAGGGTTTTCCTTTATGCCGCAATAAAGACCGTTAGCCTTAAAGCCCTTTGCAGCACACACGCCGCCGTCTACATACTTATAGCCGTCGAAATTTTTCTTTGATATCTCTTTCATATTCAAAACTCCTTACAAAATTTTCACACTAATTAGATCAGGACAGATTTTTTCTATTAATTATTTCTGTAGGGGCGAACAGCGTTCGCCCGCTTATTTTTTCCGCACTTTTATATTCGCACTCATTGGTCGGGGATTGCTCTCCTTTGTGGGGAGCTTATTGTCGCCGTTGGCGAGTCATTTGAAGACGCTTCGCTGTTCAAATGACAAAAGCGGCGGAGTTTTGTTGGTTTTTAGGCTTGGTTGAGAAATTTTACTTCGGTTTGTTTTATTTTTTTGTCCGCCGCTTTTTTTAGACCGTACTTTTGTGGTGGGGGCTCTGCCCCCTGTTGGGTTTGATTTTGCTTTTGGCTTTATTTTGCCCCCGCTGGGGCTGCTCGCCCCCGTCCCTCGGCAGGGCTAACGCCGCCCTGCACCGGCGATTTTTTGTGCGGTGCTTTTGGTTTGTTTTTTGCTTTTTTGTTATTCCAAGCCCGTTGCTTCGTTTATCCCCAACATTATATTCATATTCTGTATTGCTGCGCCGCTTGCGCCTTTTCCAAGGTTATCAAATCTCGACATAAGCAAGATCTGATCTTCATTTCCGCAGACAAATATCTGCATATTATTTGTTCCGGCCAATGTATTTGCTGCGATAAATCCGTCAGGAAGCGTTTCCGTTCCACCAAGCTCCATTACCTTAACGAAATGCTGACCAAGATAATGCTCCGCCATTATTTCATGGATATTCTCAGGTGTATACTTCTTTGTCAGACATCTTGTCACCAGCGGCACAGAAACAACCATACCATTATAATAGTCGTCCACTATCGGATTGAACGTAGGCTTATATTTAAGTCCGCACACCGCCTGCATTTCAGGGATATGCTTGTGCTTCTGTCCAAGTGCATACTGACGTGGAGAATACATTTCCTTTGTTTTATTTTCGCTCTCCATAGCGGCTATCATTTTCTTTCCGCCACCGCTGTAGCCTGAAACTGCGTGGCAGGTAACAGGATAATTCTCAGGAAGCACTCCTGCCTTTACGAGAGGATAAACAAGGCTTATAAAGCCGCTTGCATAACAGCCTGGGTTTGCAACTCTTTTTGAATTGCGGATATTCTCTCTATGCTTTTCGGAAAGCTCAGGGAAACCATAGTCCCATGCAGGGTTTGTTCTGTGAGCGGTGGAAGCGTCGATTATCCTGACATCAGGGTTTGTGCAAAGTGAAGCCGCCTCTATTGCCGCTGCGTCAGGCAGGCAGAGAAAAGTGATATCCGATGAGTTTATCATCTTTGCTCTCTCGTTCACGTCCTTGCGATTTTCCTCGTCAATGAGCATTATCTCAACGTCATTTCTGTTCTGAAAACGCTCATATATCTGAAGTCCCGTTGTTCCCTCTTTGCCGTCAATAAAAACTCTTGTTTTCATTTTTCTTCATATCCTTCTAAAAAACTTTATGATTTTGTCTGCCAATAATCTGTATGCTCATGCAAAGGCAAACTTTTGTAGGGGCGAACAGTGTTCGCCCGTTTGGCTGACAGCTCTTTAGCCGTCTGCATACTTTTAATTATCGTCCAAAATGTTCTTGTATTCAGGTTCTTTTTTCAGCTTTTTACGCTTTTTATCTTCTTTTGCGGCGTTTATTGCGTCCTTGTCTGCAAAGCAGTTTCCGATACCTGCGGCAAAGCCTGCGGTCAACACAGTGAGTACGATAAAGTTCGGCACTACCGACCTTGCTTCCTCCACGAAGATATATTCTATCACCGAAACCGCTATCATCACAGGCGCAACATACCATTTCAAGCCGTAGTTCTTAGCGTGTCGGTAGCAAGCCCACCATGTACACACAGGGTACACCACCGTAAATCCCACCGCAAACAGCGGATATATCACAAAAAGCTTAGCTGTAAAAAGCCACATTATAACTGTCGCAAGCTCCCACAGCACAAGATATAGCAGTGCCGCCTTAACAGGGGAGCGGTGTTTATCAAAGCTTATTTCTGACATATTCTATCTGAGCTTTTACAGACTCAGGCGCAGGACCGCCTGCCGCTTTTCTCTGCATTACGCAGGTTTCAAGGCTGATAGCGTCATAAACGTCCTTGTCAAAGTTGTCAGTAAGCTTCTTGTACTCCTCCAATGGGAGAGTTTCAAGTGTACAGCCCTTTTCAATGCAGGTGTGAACGAGAGTGCCTGTTATCTTGTAAGCGTCCCTGAAAGGCATACCCTTTTTAACAAGATAGTCAGCACAGTCTGTAGCGTTGATAAAGCCCTTGGCTGCGGCGTTTCTCATGTTCTCAGGGATAACTCTCATTGTGGCGAGCATCGGGTCGAAGGTTTTAAGACAAAGCTTAACAGTGTCGATAGCGTCAAAAATAGCTTCCTTGTCCTCCTGCATATCCTTGTTGTATGCAAGTGGCAGACCCTTCATCATAACGAGCAGTGTGTTAAGATCGCCGTAAACTCTGCCTGTCTTGCCTCTGATAAGCTCAGTAACATCAGGGTTTTTCTTCTGTGGCATGATAGACGAGCCTGTTGCATAAGCGTCGTCAAGCTCGATGAATTTGAACTCCCATGAGCACCAAAGTATTATCTCCTCAGAAAATCTTGAAAGGTGCATCATAAGCAGTGAGATAGCTGAGCAAAGCTCGATGCAGAAATCTCTGTCTGAAACGCCGTCAAGTGAGTTCTGTGTTATCTCGTCAAAGCCAAGCAGGTCGCAAACTCTCTGTCTGTTTATAGGATAAGTTGTAGATGCAAGAGCACCGCTTCCCAAAGGCATGATATTCGTTCTCTTGTAGCTGTCCTCAAGTCTTGAAATATCTCTCAGAAGCATATTTGCATACGCCATAAGGTGGTGAGCAAATGTGATAGGCTGTGCCCTTTGAAGATGAGTATATCCCGGCATAACAGTTGTGAGATTTTTCTCTGCAATGTCAAGGATAGTGTGTTCAAGCTTTTTCACAAGCTCGATTATCTCTTTTGTTTCGGCTCTGAGTATCATTCTCACGTCAAGTGCAACCTGATCGTTTCTTGATCTTGCCGTGTGAAGTCTTTTGCCTGTGTCGCCAAGCCTTTTGGTAAGCTCAGCCTCAACAAACATATGAACGTCCTCTGCAGTAGGGTCGAACTGTAATTTTCCCTCGTCGATATCCGCAAGAATACCCTTAAGTCCCTGGACTATTTTTTCGCTTTCGTGCTTTTCGATTATACCGCACTCGCCCAGCATTGTGGCGTGTGCCATAGAACCCTCTATATCATAGCGGTACATTCTTGCGTCAAAGGAAATAGATGAATTGAAATCATTGACTCTTTCGTCAACTTCCTTTGTAAATCTTCCTGCCCACATTTTTCCTGCCATTTTAAAACCGTCCTTTATGTTTATTTCAAGTTATCAAATATAAAAAATGTATGGGCAAAATGACCCCAAAGGATCATCCTGCCCCAATACATTTCAATAAGTGCGGATCACATTTCCTTTTCGTGCTGTTCAAGCAGCTTCTGGATATCCACGCCGTTGATCTTCAGACCGTCTATCTTGCAATCGTTTATCTCAACGTTTGTAAGGTCACAGTGAATGAACTGTGAGTTCTTAAGATCAGGATTTTTAAACTCAACATTGTTCATGATAGAGCAGCCAAATCTCGAGTTGCTGAGATTTACGCCCAAGAACTTTGTGTTTACCATATACATATCTGCAAAGTCGCTTTCTTTCATGCTGACGTTGTTGAAATGTGTCTCATCCATATTAACGTCATCGAAAACGGCTTCCTTAAGATTTACGTTCGAGAACTTTGCTCCGCCGAGGTTTACGTCCTCAAAAGAGGAGTTCGGCAGGCTGTCATAAGAGATCTCGACCTTCTTGTCTATTGCAGGCTCAAAAATGCTGTTGTTATCTGACATATCAAAACCTCCGTGAAAAATATTATACAAACTTTTTAAGGCTATACACCTTTATGCTCTGTGAAACAGAACGTCGCTATTAGTCCTTCTTAGCGTTTCTCTTCTGCTCGAGTTTAGCTCTTACCTTGATAGGCAGACCGAAGAGGTTGATGAATCCTGCTGAATCAGCCTGATTGTAAACATTGTCCTCATCGAATGTAGCAACTTCTTCATCATAGAGAGTATATGGAGATGTTACACCTGCGTTTATCATGTTGCCCTTGTAAAGCTTCAGCTTAACGTCGCCTGTAACAGTCTTCTGTGTTTCTGTAACAAATGCGCTCATAGCTTCACGGAGAGGAGTGAACCACTGACCATTGTAAACAATGTCAGCAAACTTGATTGAAAGATACTGCTTAACTCTTGCAGTTTCCTTGTCAAGTGTGATAGTTTCAAGAACTTCATGAGCCTTGTAAAGGATAGCTCCACCTGGAGTTTCATAAACGCCTCTTGACTTCATGCCAACAAGTCTGTTCTCAACAAGGTCAGCAAGACCGATACCGTTTGCACCGCCAAGCTCGTTAAGCTTTGTAACAAGCTCCTTGCCGTTCATCTCAACGCCGTCAACTGCTGTTGGGATACCCTTTTCAAAGTGGATAGTTACATAAGTTGGCTTGTCAGGAGCCATGATAGGTGAAACGCCCATTTCAAGGAAGCCCGGCTTCTCATACTGTGGCTCGTTTGCAGGATCTTCAAGATCCAGACCCTCGTGTGAAAGGTGCCAAAGGTTCTTGTCCTTTGAGTAGTTTGTTTCTCTGTTTATCTTCAGAGGAATGTTGTGTGCCTCAGCATACTCGATCTCCTGCTCTCTTGATTTGAGATCCCAAATTCTCCAAGGAGCGATTATCTGCATATCAGGAGCGAAAGCCTTGATAGCAAGCTCAAATCTAACCTGATCGTTGCCCTTGCCTGTGCAGCCGTGGCAGATAGCGTCAGCACCCTCTTTGATAGCGATCTCAGCTATTCTCTTTGCAATGATCGGACGTGCAAATGAAGTGCCGAGGAGGTACTGGTTTTCATAAACAGCGCCGGCCTGAACTGTTGGATATACATAATCCTCGATGAACTCTTCTGTAAGGTCCTCGATATAGAGCTTAGAAGCGCCTGTCTTGATAGCCTTTTCCTCAAGACCGTCAAGCTCTGTGCCCTGACCAACGTTTCCTGAAACAGCGATTACTTCGCAGTTGTTGTAGTTTTCCTTGAGCCACGGAATGATGATAGATGTATCAAGTCCGCCGGAATAAGCAAGGACAACTTTTTTGATCTCTTTTGCCATAACAAAATTCCTCCATTGTATGTAGTAAGTATGTTTGTATAATATTTTCACGGCTCTCATGCCGATAAAAATATTATACACCTTTATACAGCATTGTCAAGTGCTTTTGCATAAAAATTTTATATTTATACACATTTCAAGGCTTTTTGATGTATATTCTCAGATAATATACAATTTATTCTGTATAAACTTCAAAAGATATACATATCGGGCGCTGTAACGGCATAAAATAAAACAGCTAAACCAAAAACACAAAAACAGCTTTACAAATACTTAATACAATTATATCACTATTCTTCAAAAAAAGCAACACAAAAAAGCCCTGTTTTAACGATTTTTGTACAATATTTCAGGGTTTTCAAGGGGTTGCAATTTCATAAGAAATGATATATAATATACTCAGACGTTTTCTATACGATATTGGTGTACAATAAGTATGATAAGTCTGACATAATACTGAAAGGCGGTAATGAAAATGAGCAGTTTCAACGGTTTCAAAGAGGTAACAGAAAAGCTTGACGCTATTGACTTCAATCCATACAAAAAGATAGGCAAGGAGTGGTTTCTTGTAACAGCAGGCGACGAGAGTGGCTGGAACACAATGACAGCTTCTTGGGGCTTTGCAGGCGTTATGTGGGGAAAGAACACCTTCACCACAGTTATAAGACCACAGAGATATACAAAGAAATTTATCGACAAGGCAGAATATTTTACCATAAGCTTTTTCAAAGAGGAGTATAAAAAGGCACTTTCATTCTGTGGCTCACATAGTGGATGTGATTGCGATAAGGCAAAGGAAACAGGTCTGACCCCTGTGTTCGTGTCTGAAAACGGCGTGGAGGTAACAGCTTTTGCGGAAGCTGATATGGTGCTTGTGTGCAAAAAGGCTTATGTTCAGGAGATGAAGCCAGAGTGCTTTGTTGATACTGAAAACGATGAGAAATGGTATTCTGACAAGGATTATCACTATCAGTATATCGGCGAGATTGTAAAGGCATTTGTCAAGGAATAATCTAAGCATATCTGCAAAGGATAGGTAGTAATGGTACGTCTTAATGATGATAAAGAAATGGTAAAGAGCATAAAAGAGGGGCTTAAACGCACAGGTGGCTATTGTCCGTGCAGGATACAGCGCACAGAGGAAAACAAGTGTATGTGCAAAGAGTTCCGCGAGCAGATAGCCGACCCGAATTTTGAGGGCTTCTGCCATTGTATGCTCTATTACAAAAGCAAAGACTAGAAAAGGAGCTGTGAAAAATGTCTGTAAAGGTCATAACAAAGGATAATTTTGAAAACGAAGTAATGCACTCGGAAAAGCCTGTCCTGCTTGACTTCTGGGCAGCATGGTGCGGTCCGTGCAAAATGCTTTCACCGCTGGTGGATAAGTATTCTGAGGAGGACAGTTCTGTAAAGGTGGGGAAGGTCAACGTTGACGAGGAAAACGAGCTTGCATCCGCTTTCGGTATCTCGAGCATACCTGCCCTTTTTGTTGTGAAACATGGCAAGGTAGTTGCTTCAACTGTCGGCTATATGCCTGAGGAGGAGCTCAAATCTTTTGTGGCTTCGGCAAAGGCGAAGTAAAAACAGTTTATCATAACATAACAAAGCAAAGCGTAGGGGCGACCTTTGGTCGCCCATTTCTTTTGTTGTATCGTAATTGGGCTATGAATACCTAAGCTTTGTCCATAAAATCTCGGGTTTTGTCCACTTGAAAGATATGCGGTTTGCTGTTATAATCAAGTATAGAAAAAATAAAATTTCGGAGGTATCTTCTATGCTTGATAAAGTGAACAGACATAATGTGTCGCTTCTTTCAGGACTTTTTCGTGAAAGAGCCGACCTTAACAGAAACTATCTTTTTGGGCTTGACTCCACTTGCCTTTTGCAGAATTTCTACCTGGAAGCAGGCGTTGTAATGCCGGGGCTTCAGGTGGTGGACGATCCTGCAGGAGCAAAGCTCCACTGGGGCTGGGAAGCTCCTACCTGCCAGTTGAGAGGTCATTTTCTAGGTCATTGGCTGTCTGCGGCGGCAGCTTATTGCGCTTCAAATGAGGATATTGAGCTTAAAGCAAAGCTTGATAAGATAATAAGCGAGCTTGCACGCTGTCAGCAGCTCAATGGCGGCGAGTGGATAGGCTCTATCCCTGAAAAGTATTTCGATATGATGGCAAGAGGTCAGTATGTGTGGTCGCCTCAGTATGTAATGCACAAGACTGTCATGGGTCTTACTGACGTGTATAAATACACAGGCAATGAGCAGGCTCTTGACGTTGTGAGCAAGCTTGCAGATTGGTATGTTCATTGGACAGACGAGATGCTGAAACGTTCACCCGACACCATCTATAAGGGCGAGCAGGGCGGTATGCTCGAAGTCTGGGCTGACCTTTACGGCATAACAAAAGACGAAAAGTATATGAAGCTTGCCGAACGCTACAGCGGAAACTGCGTTTTTGATACTCTTGATAAGGGCGGCGACGCTCTTACAAATGACCATGCAAACGCAGGTATTCCGCTTTCTCACGGTGCGGCAAGAATGTATGAGATAACAGGGGATGAAAAGTGGAAAACGCGCACAGAGAGATTTTTCAAGTGCGCTGTCACAGACCGTGGAACATACGCCACAAGCGGCGCAAACTCAGGTGAGTTCTGGGTGCCGCCTCATCAGCAGGGTCATTTCCTTGGTGCGTCAGATCAGGAGTTCTGCACTGTATACAACCTCGTAAGAACTGCCGACTACCTCTTCAAGTGGACAGGTGACACAAAGTATGCAGATTACATCGAGCGTTGCCTTTATAACGGTTTCCTTGCACAGCAGAACGCTTCTACCGGTATGCCAACATATTTCCTGCCTCTTAAACACGGCTCAAAGAAAAAATGGGGCAGCAAGACCCACGATTTCTGGTGCTGTCACGGAACAATGGTGCAGGCTCAGACTCTTTATCCTGACCTTGTCTATTTTACAGACAGTGAGGGCGTTATTGTCAGCCAGTATATACCTTCAAAGGCTGATATCACAGTATCAGACAAGCCTGTTCATATTGAGCAGACAACTGATATGAAAAACTACAACAGCCAGACTTTCTTTGACGAACATTCTGACTTCACAATGGCACGCTGGTCAATGAAGTTCACAGTAAGCTGTGAAGAAAAGACAGCTTTTGTTCTGAAGCTTCGCCTGCCTGAATGGGTAAGCGGTGAGCCTGAAGTGACAGTGAACGGCAATGCAGTAAAGGCTGAGATCGCAAACGGCTATATAAAGCTGGCAGGGGAGTGGCAGAACGACACAGTTGGTCTTTTCTTCCCGTCAGAAATAAGAATGGAGCGTCTTGAAGATATGCCATACCTTGCGGCAGCAGTTGACGGACCGATAGTTCTTGCAGGCATAACAGGCTGTGACTGCGGTCTGCACGGCGACTACTCAAAGCCTGCCGATATTTTCGAGCCACAGATAGAACACACCTACAGCACATTCCCATGGAAGCAGAACGAGTATATCACAAAGGGACAGGAATATAACATCACATTCAAGCCACTTTACGACGTTATGGACGAGGAATACACAGTTTATTTCTCTGAGAAGAAGTAAGTTTTTATCAAACCTTGTGTAGGGGCGAACAGTGTTCGCCCGCCTGTTTGCCTGCCTACCCATTTATCCTAACAAAATTTCAGAGGTTTACAATATAACAGAAAAAGCGATATCTCACAATTTTGTGCGGTATCGCTTTTTTATTTCACAAATTTACATGGCATTGCTAGGATAAACGGGCGACCCAAGGTCGCCCCCACAGCATAAAACACGAATTTGTGTTTTATTTGCTGTTGATATTCCTTTTCCTAAACGCCTCACGATATTGCATAGGCGTCATGCCCTCAAGCTTGCGAAAGGTCCTCATAAAGTATTTTTCGTCAAAAAAACCGCTTGAATAGGCGGTTTCCTTTATACTTATGCCCTCCGTTTCAAGAAGCCTTTTGGCGATGTCTATTCTAGTGCGGCTTAGATATTTTATAAGCGTACAGCCTGTTTCCCTCTTGAAGATAAGGGAAAGATATTCAGCGTTGTAGTGAAAATGCCGTGCTATCATCTCTGCCGTGAGCTTTTTCTGACAGTTCGATCTTATCCATTGGCAGATGTTGTATATCTTCGGGGATATCTCATGTTCATTCCCGGCGGCAAGATATTGCTGTGTTATCTCCATAAGAAGCATTGAAAGTGTGCAGACAGGGAGCATTTCAGTGTAAAGCCTTTCCTGTCGCTGATAGTCAAGAAGCTGTCTGAAAATGATGCTCACACGTCCAGGGTCTGCGGCGGTGAAATGCTCAGGGATAAGGTATGCAAAGCCGCTTTCAGGACAGCTTTCTCCACGGGTTTTCGGAGCAGAGAAGTGTACCCACATATATGAAAGCCTGCCTGCGCATGGCTTTGTGCCCCAATGTTCTGTGCCGGAGGGCAGGAGGACATATTCTCCCGGACACACGGCAAGATCGGTGTCGTTCATTGTGATAAAAAGCGTCCCCTCTGTCACAAAAATAAGCACATCACAGTTAAGCGTTCTCCTGATGTGCAGAAAACCACCATCATTCTCAAGACAGCCGCAGGTGAAAAACCTAGGCTGTGGGCATTTTTCGTATATATTGAGCATTTTCTCACCCCCTCTTTTATCTGATTATATCACATCTTCTGCATTTTGTCACTAGGGCAAAAATAAAAGCCCTGCAAAACGCAGAGCTTTTAAATATGTTGCTTTAGGTATTATCTGTAATATATTGTAGGGGCTGGCGCCCTCGACAGCCCGCTTTCTCAGGGCTTGAGAATTATTTTACACTTTGAAAACAATGCCAAGCTTCAATATCCTATCTCTCCTCACGGAAATAATTTATACCGCAGGATTGTGGCTGTGAACGCTCTCTTGATTTTTTCACAGAAGTGATGATAAGAACAAGAGCCGTTACAAGATATGGGAGCATATCAAAGAATGACTCAGGAACAGTGAAGCCGAGGTTTTTCGGGAAGTAGTATTTCAGCACCATGAATGCACCAAAAATATACGCTCCGTAAATGGCCCTTGCAGGATTCCATACAGCAAAGATAACAAGCGCTACAGCTATCCAGCCAAGACCGTTCACGCTGTTTGCCATCCAAACACCGCCGTTTATTACCATTGAGCAGAACGCTCCGCCTATTCCGCATATTCCTCCGCCGATAAGAACGTTTATGTATTTGTATTTCACAACGCTTATTCCCACAGCGTCCGCAACAGCAGGATTTTCACCGATAGTTCTAAGGTTAAGACCCACCTTAGTCTTTTTCAGATAGATAAACATTATCACAGCGATAACAATGCTCAGATACGTGAAAATGTTCTGTGAGAAAAGCACCTCTCCAAGAACAGGTATCTTGCTGAGAAGCGGTATGTCAATGTTTTTCAGACTGCTCATCACCCCGTCAGGCAGTTTGAGGTTGCCTGTAGGTGAAGCGGATATCATCTGCTCGCCTATGAAGTTTGAAAGTCCCGTGCCGAATATAGTCAGTGTAAGACCTGTCACGTTTTGGTTTGCCATCATTGTTATGGTAAGAAAAGCATAGATAAGCGAAACAAGCGCACCCATAAGAAATGCCGCAAGTATGGAAAGCCATAGACTGCCTGTCTTGTATGCTACCATAAAGCCTGCGCAAGCGCCCATTGCCATTGTTCCCTCAACGCCAAGGTTAAGGTGTCCTGCCTTTTCGTTCTGTATCTCTCCTACTGTGCCGAAAAGCAGAGGAGTACCCATATATACCGCATGGGCAAGGAATGAAATAAGTCTAGTCATTTTTCCTGCCTCCTCTTGTTACAAATCTGTATCTGATGAAGAACTCACAGCCAAGCACGAAGAACAGGATTATTCCCTGCAAAACGTCCGAGCAGTAAGGTGAAAGAACAAATTCAGACGATACAACAGTGCTGCCCTTTTCCAAAACTGCGAATAAGAATGACACCACGAGTATGCCGAATGGATTGAGGTTTGCAAGCCATGCAACTATGATAGCCGTGAAGCCTACTCCGCCTGCAACAGATGTTGAAAGTGTGTGTTCTGTTCCGCAAGCCTGCACCATTCCTGCGATACCGCAGATAGCACCGCTCAAAAACATCGTTCTTATCATTATCTTGCTAGGGCTCATGCCTGCATATCTTGCAGTTGCGTGGCTGTCTGATACTACAGTTATCTCGTAGCCCTGCTTTGTGTATTTAAGATAGATAAATACCAATACCACAAGCACCAGACCTATCACCCAGCCTACCTGCACACCGCCTAGCGAGTCAAGCCATGCGTTAAGGTCAAATCTTGCTATCTTAGGATATCCCTTTGACTCAGGATCCTGCCATGCGCCCTTTGTGAGCCAATCTATAACGTAAAGAGCGATATAGTTGAGCATAAGGGTGAGCAAAGTTTCGTTTGTGTCGAACTTTGCCTTGAAAAATGCAGGGATAATGCCGTACAGTCCTCCGCCTATCATCGCCGCAACGAACATCACAATGAAAAGCAGATAGTGAGGCATATCGTAATGATAAAGAGCGAAGTATGAAGCGAAAACTCCGCCCATTATTATCTGACCCTCTGCACCGATATTCCAAAACTTCATCTTAAACGCAAGCGTAATGCCAAGAGAAGATATAAGAAGCGGTATCATTATCTTTATGGTCTCTTTGAACGGCATAAAAGGGCTTGCGGCGTTCTTGCCGATAAAAGCACCCTTTACCATTTTCGCATAGTATGAAAACGGATCTTTGCCAAGAATAAGAATGAATATTCCGCCTGCACAAATAGCCAGAAGCACCGACAGAAGCCTTATGATAAGCTTTTGCTTGTTTGAGCGTTCAGCACGCTTGGCTATTCTTATAAGAGGCTCTTTTTTTATAATATCAGCCAATGCCCAGCACCTCCTCCATTGTCGAGCCTGTCATCATCATGCCCACCTGTTCCTTTGTGACCGTCTTTGCATCACAAATACCTGTTATCTTGCCGTGACAAAGCACCATTATCCTGTCGCAAAGCTCCAGAAGAACGTCAAGGTCCTCGCCTATGAAAAGCACAGCCGTGTTCTTTTTCTTCTGCTCGTTAAGAAGCGAGTATATAAGATATGATGAGTTGATGTCAAGTCCACGAACAGGATATGCGGTTATGAGCAGGTCAGGCTCACTGTGTATCTCTCGTCCAAGCAGGACCTTCTGAACGTTTCCGCCCGAAAGCATTCTTACAGGAAGCTCCGTTGACGGAGTTTTTATTTCAAGCTTTTCTATAAGTTCCTTTGAAAGCGCCTTAGCAGGCTTTCTGTCTACAAAGCAAAGCTTGCCCTGCTTGTATGTTTTAAGAAGCATATTGTCCGTCATACCCACCGAAGCGATAAGACCCATTCCAAGTCTGTCCTCAGGGATAAAGCTCATGCTTATGCCGAGATTTATTATCTCCTTAGGTGTCTTGCCTATGATGTTCTCCTTGTTGTAAAGCACTGCGCCCTTTTCTATCTTCTGAAGCCCTGCGATAGTCTCGCAAAGCTCTTTCTGACCGCTTCCTGCAATGCCTGCCACGCCAAGTATCTCGCCCCTGTTTATAACAAAGCTTACGTCATCGAGAGCAATGCTTCCCTCAGAGTTCTTTACCGTCAGATCGACTACGTTAAGTATCGGCTTTACGTTCACAGGTTCAGGTCTTTCTATTGAAAGCTCCACCGCCTTGCCTACCATAAGCTCAGTGAGCTGCTTTTCACTGCTCTCGGCAGTGTTTACAGTTTCAACGCTCTTGCCCTTCCGCAGTATGGTCACTCTGTCAGATATATCCATTACCTCGCCCAGCTTGTGGGTGATGATAATGATAGCACAGCCCTGAGCTTTCATTTTTCTCAGGATATTGAAAAGCTTTTCGGTTTCCTGCGGAGTAAGAACCGCCGTAGGCTCGTCAAGAATAAGTATTTTAGCACCCCTGTAAAGCACTTTCAGTATCTCAACTGTCTGCTTTTCACTGACGGACATATTGTATACCTTTTTGTCAGGGTCAACTTCAAGACCGAGCTGTTCAGAGATTTTCTTGATCTCATCTCTTACAGCGCCCTTGCTCTTAAGCTTGCCCTTTGTGCCTGCCACAATGTTGTCTGCGGCGGAGAACACCTCCACAAGCTTGAAGTGCTGATGTATCATGCCTATGCCAAGTTCGATAGAATCCATAGGTGAATTTATCGCCTCAGGCTTGCCGGCAATGTAGATATTGCCCTTGTCAGGGTGATAGATACCCGAAAGCATATTCATCAACGTGGTCTTTCCTGATCCGTTTTCGCCCAGCAGTGCAAGTATCTCACCGTATTTTACTTCAAGATCAATGCCGTCGTTTGCAACCACGCTTCCGAAAACTTTTGTTATACCGCTGCATTTTACAGCGATCTCAGCAGATATTTCTTCACTCATACTTTCAGCTCCTTTTTATGAACTTCCTTAGATTTGCTAATGTCATCAGAAACCGACAGCAGAATTACCTGCTGCCGTATGCTCATATCATTAACAAAACAGGCGGCAACCTGCACCGCCCGTATAAATGTTTTGTTAAGCTGTTAAGCCTTATTACTTGACCTCAACGTTCTTGAAGTACCAGTTGATTCCGCCTGTGATAGTAGCGTCGTCAAGAGTTTTGCCCTCTTCGCCAACTGTTTTGCCGTCGTTTGTTTCGATAACGCCGTCAAATACGTTGAATGAGCCGTCCTCAAGCTTAGCCTTAGCCTCGTCAACAGCCTTCTGCATATCCTCTGTGCAGAGATCCTTGTTCAGAGGAGCGATGTCTACAAGACCGTCAGCCATGCCGCCGTAGTAGTTCTCACACTTCCAGTTGCCATCTACGATCTGCTTTACCTGATATGTGTAGTATGCAGACCAGTTCCAAAGAGTTGAAGTAAGTGTAGCCTTAGGAGCGTCCTTAGACATATCTGTGTTGTAGCCTACGCCCCACTTGCCTGCACTTTCAGCCTCGAGCTGTGGGTTAGGTGTGTCGCAGTGCTGAGCGATAACGTCGCAGCCCTCAGAAAGAAGAGCCTTTGCAGCGTTTGTTTCCTCTGTTGGTGAATACCAGCTGTTTGTTACCTTTACATAAACCTTAGCGTCAGGATTTACAGAATAAACGCCCATTGCGAAAGCGTCGATACCGCCTGTGCACTCAGAGTTCTCGCTGCCCATAGCGGAAACGTAACCGATAAGATTTGACTCTGTCTTCATACCTGCAACGATACCGGTGAGATATCTTGCCTGATAAATTCTTCCGAAGTAGTTGTTAAGGTTCTTGCCGTTGTTCTTGTAGCCTGTGCCGTGGCAGAAATAAACGTCAGGATATTCTTCTGCAAGGGACTCCATTTTGTCCATATAGCCCCAGCTTGTGCCGAAGATGATGTTGCAGCCTTCCTCGATGCACTCACGGATAGCTGTTTCTGTAGCAGCAGGGTCGCTGTCTGATACGTTGTTTTTTCTTACGATCTGATCGTCTTTAAGTCCAAGCTCCTTCTGCATACCAACGATACCCTGATCGTGAGCATATGTGTAGCCTGAACCGTCGGCAGGGTTGCCGATGTGTATAACACCGATCTTTACAGTGTCATAGCTGAGAGTTGCCGTCTGATTGTCAGCCGACTTCTGTGATGCTTCGTCCTTAGCAGATGTACAAGCTGTAAGAGCTGTTACAGCAAGAGCCGCAGAAAGAACGAGCGCAAGAATACGTCTTACCTTCATGTTTGATCTTCCTCCATAAAATATTTATTGGTAACGCTTTGTGCGTTAGTCCCTGAAAGTGATAGTGCCGTTGTCCATAGAGTCAACGATAGCAAGAGATTCGAGCTTTACGCCCATGTCACGGATAGTCTTTCCGCCAACCTGGAAGCCCTTTTCGATAACGATACCTGCTCCTGCAAGCTCAGCCCCGGACTGCTTTACGATATCTATAAGCCCCATAAGAGCACAGCCGTTAGCAAGAAAATCGTCTATAATAAGCACCTTGTCGCCCTTGCCGAGATATTTTTCAGATACCATTACGTCATATGTAACGCCCTTTGTGTAGGACTTTACTTGAGTAACGAACATTTCGCCGTCAAGATTTTTGCTGAGAGTTTTCTTTGCAAAAATAACAGGGCAGTTGTTAAAATGCTGTGCCGCAATGCAGGCAATGCCGATACCGGATGACTCGATAGTTAGTATCTTGTTTACGCCTGTTCCTGCAAATCTCTTTGCAAACTCCTCACCGATATCGTTGAAAAGCTTGACGTCCATTTGGTGGTTAAGGAATTTATCGACTTTGAGAACGTTTCCTTCCTTTACTACTCCGTCCTTAAGAATACGCTGTTTTAAAATTTCCATGATCTTTTCCTCACGATACAAAAAATAGTTAAATATATTATTTTACATCAAAAAGCAACTATATAAGAAAATTATACTACACTTTCGACGATTATTCAATTGCTATGGCACGTTAAAAGTTTAACATTCTATTAATTTTCACGTTCTTTTCTATATTGTGCAATAAAAAAATCCGCCTGAGATCTCAGACGGATAAAAGTTTTATTTTTCTTTTACTTTTCTTGAAGCTATCTTAGCCGTGTTCGGCATACAGAGCATAGCAGCGGAGCTTTCGTAGATTGTGACATATATAGGAGAGTTCGTCAAATTGCAGAAAATAAGGTTTTTCGTGTCACAGTCATAAAACTCCATAAGCTCGCTGTCAATATAATATCTCCCCAGCGTATCCCATGATTCCAGCTTTTCCTCGCTTTCCGCAAGCCCCACAGAATCAATGACCAGCCCAACGGTCACATATGCAAAAACAGGCACTACCATATCTTCCTTTTTGTAGAACATCTTGTTTCCATGTGGGTCAGTGCCGTAATAGCATATAACAAGAGTATCTTCAGGTAACTCATTTGCAACGTCAGCCTGTCCATTATCACAAAGCCTCTGGCAGATCGTGAAAAATTTATCAAGCTGTGCCGTGAGCTTTTCTCTCTGCATTTTAGCTGTTTCAGCAAGCTCACTGCTTCCTGTTTTTTGTGCGGCATTTTCAGCGATATCGCAGTCAAAATAATCGCTTGGCGTTTTAAGCTCATAAATGTTGTTTATTGTTTTGGCAAAAAGCTTTCCGTCCTCGGAGTATACCGAGGTCACAGGAGAACTGCGTATGAATTTTCCGTCAGGGAACTTTTGACTGCCATATACAAGACCTTGAACGCAGTAAAACACTGTGTCGTCCGTGATAGGGTCAGGGAAACAGCTTTGAGCCGTGTTTGGATATGAAAAAAGCGAATTTTTCAAATTTCTTATTGCCACACGCCACTTGTCAAGATACATTTTTTCTCCCTCGCTTTCAGCATTCATACCTATATAATATCAGATAGTGTATATTTTGTCAATAAAGCTGACAGCTTAATAATAGAAAAAAGCCCCCGCTTATCGCAGAGGACTTTTTCAGATCATTTCGTCCGGCTAAAATATTTTTCGTTTGCACTGCCTGAAATATTGATCTTTAAAAGATTGTTCGTTCTCAGACGTACCAGCTCATCTATATACGGCTTCATAACAAAGTCTGAAACTCTGTTCTTCAATTTTGTCATGCCTTTAAGTACGCTATGAGCCTGGGTTATAGCAATAACGGGGAGTCTTCTCTCATCAATGTCAAGAGGAAATTCGTCGTCCTTGGAAATAAGCTGTATGTCAAAATAAATAAGGTCGATATCCTCGTTAAGAAGAAGCTTTTTCCCTTCCTGAATGGTTTCTGCAGTGAAAACAGTATTTTCCTGAGAAAGTATCTCTTCGAGCTGACAGCGTGCGTCGCTGTTGTTGCTTACAATAAGGATCTTGTGCTTTCGGTCTATTTCGTTTTGGATATAGTTCTTATAGTCGTTTATGCGTTTATCCGTCAACACCATGTCGGTCACGTCCGTGAAATACGCTATAAGCACAGAGCTTATACCTGTTTCGCTGATAAATCGTAAATGCGTCTTGAACCAGTGCTTCTTGCCGTTTATCTCGTGCATACTGAGAACACATTCTGCTCTGTCCTTGCTCTCTATTGCCTTGTTTACAGAGCTTGTGAATTTCTCTTTGCATTCGCTGTCAATGCAGTTCATAACATTGAGTTTGCCGTACACACTGCTGTCATAGCCGTATTTTTGTGAAAACGCCTTGTTTGAACATACCATTACCACTGTGCCGTCCGGAAAACATTCATATATCGTAGCAGGCTGGTCGATGCTGTCGATATATGCCAGCAATCCTCCGCCCTTGCCCCACAGCAGGTCGTTTACTGACGTCCCGTTCTCAGGCACAGGCTGTTCCTCCTGATCTGAAATAAGCTTTTCATACTCTGCCGCAGGCAAAGGCTTTGAATAATAGAAACCCTGAATGTAGTCACAGCCTACGCTTTTCAAAAATTCTACCTGCTCCGCTCTGTCAACGCCTTCCGCTATAACAGGGATATTGAGCCATTTGGCCATTCTGATAACAGAAGAAATTATAGTTTCTGCACGGCCGTCATACTTTGCCTTGAACATGAACATCATGTCCATTTTTAGCATATCCACCTGAACATCTTTGAGTACGTTCAGGGAAGAATAGCCACTGCCAAAATCGTCCATGAGGATAGTAAAGCCATTATTTCTGAGCTGGCTAGTGATATCATCTATCATTACATTGTCGTCAGTATAAACGCTTTCCGTTATCTCGATGTTGAAATACTTAGGCTCAACGTCATACTTTTTCGTAAGTTCGATTATTATTTTTGAAAGATTAGGGTTATAAAGATTGACCCTTGAAACGTTTACAGACACAGGGAAGAGCGGAACTCCGCTGTCTTTCCATTCCTTGAGCTGTTTGCATACGCATTCCCATATGTAGAAATCAAGCTTTGAGATAAAGCCGTTCTTCTCAAATATAGGGATAAACACACCAGGTGAGATAAATCCCTTGGTAGGGTGTATCCACCTTGCAAGAGCCTCCGCACCCACAGGCTTGTTTGTCTTTACATCATACTTAGGCTGATAGTAAGGCACGAACTCATTATTTTCAAGAGCGTCGCTCATTTCATTTATTATATTCTGCTCATTTTCGATAGAAAGCCGCATTTTGTCATCATAAAAAGCATAGCTTTTCATATAATGCCCTTTTACAGTTTTAGCGGCAAGAGCGGCACGGTCGCACATGAAGGATATTGGCAGGCTTCTGTCAGTCACCACATAAACACCGTAAACGATCATGATGTTATAGCTTGCGGACAGTTTTTTCATGTTTTCAACAGCCTGCTCTATCTGCTTTACTGTTTCTTCCTTGCCCTGATAAGGGGTGAAGATACCGAAAACGTCTGCGTCTATCCTACCAAAGGTACAACATTCCGTTGTTTTTGCAAAATCTCTTATACGTTTTGCAACATGCTTTAGCAGTCTGTCTCCATACGCAGTGCCGAAAAATGAATTTATAAGCTTGAAACGGTCGATATCTAGTCTTAGAAAAGCGAACTGCTTGTCAGGATTAGCCTTAAGAAGTGCCTTTGATGCACTGAAAAATTTATTCTTTGAATATATCTCCGTAAGAGGGTCGTAGTTCATAACGTTATTAAGCTCTTTGAGCAGCGATACCTGACTTCTTGCGATAACGTTTTTGAGCCTTAGCTTTATAATATCAGCGTCATAAGGCTTTGGAACAAAGTCCCACGCACCGCTTTCAAGCACCTTCTTTTCAGTGTCTCTGTCTGATTTTTCTGTTAGAATAATAACAGGTATCTGAGATAAGGTTTTATCATGCTTTATTTTATCCATGAACTCATATCCGTCCATTTCGGGCATTATGATATCCAGTATTATAGCGTCAACTTTTTTATCCTGTTTTTTTAGCATTGTAAGAGCCTGTATGCCATTTTCTGCTTGGATCACAGTATAGTCAGAATGTAGTATGTCGCAAAGTATAGATCGGTTCGTTGTGCTGTCGTCAACGACAAGCACGGTTTTCTGTATGTCCATTTGCAACTCCCTTCTGTCATATTGCAGTTTAATATAACGTTTTCATACCATAAGTATACAACATGTCGGTAGGATTTTCAACATTTTTTATCAGTGCTTGCAGACTTTTCGTATTATTCGTTATAAATAGCTATTTTTGATTATCCAAGATACAAATAATTTGGTACTGTTTGCACAAGCCGTACTATTTATTATGACAAAGCTTTTCCGTTTTTGACATCATCACAAGCAGACGTATGAAGAAAAATGCAAGATAAACGGGCATAGGCTTAAGGCTCGCATGGTTTGCGATAAGTCCGAAAACAGGGGGCATGAAGGTCGCCCCCTGCAGGGAAGAGCTAAATCAGCCCTGCCCAAAATCAAATCTCTTGTAAAGCTTCTGTATCTTAGAAGCGATGACGATAGGCGGATAACCACCGCTTATGACATAGTGCGAGTGAGCAAGATATAAAGGTCTGCGGTAGTCAAACCGCTCTGAAAGCTGTTCTCTGGTGGAGTTGTAAGCAATAGGTCTGTTAGGGTCGTTTTTTATGCGTCCGTAGCAGGTGTTGAAATATGTGTCGATAAAGACCACCATGCCCGATCTTTTAGCCACCTTGCCGTTCTCCTCCGAAAGCAATGCTCCGCCGCCTGTTGCAACAACGCCGCCAATGTCAGCAAATGCTGCAAGAGCCTCGGTTTCAAGCTTCCTGAAATGCTCCTCACCGTATTTGTCGAATATTTCAGGTATGCTCATTCCTGCCGTATCTTCGATATACTTGTCAAGGTCAACGCACTGACAGCCCATTTTTTTCGCCAAGATCTTTCCCACAGTAGATTTTCCGCAGCCCATAAAGCCGCACAAAAAAATTGGTCTCATATTTACTATCCTTATTATAATGTATTTTACTTAAAATCCTTCTCCACAGCGATCTCCATTTCGTCTATGATAGACTGAACTTCCTCGTCTGTGTATTCGTCACCGTCCCATATCTCGTGAGCGGAAACCGCCTGCCAAACCAGCATTGCCATGCCTCCGACAGCGTTCTTGCCCATAGCCTTGGCTTTCTGCATGAGCAAAGTCTCACGAGGATTGTATATAACGTCAAATATCGCACCGCTCGCATTTATAACTTCATCAGGAACAGGGCAGGCGTTTGTCTTAGGATACATTCCCACAGGGCAAGCGTTCATAAGCAGCTCGTAGTGAACGTCGGTCGGTATCTCAGTGTTTAGAACAATAGTTATCCTGGCGTCAGACTTCATAGCCTTTATCTCTTTCTCTACCTGCTTAGCCAAAGGCATATCGTTCTCCAGTACCGCAATGTAAAGGTCAGCCCCGGCAAGAGCCGCCTCAATTGCCATCATTCTGCCTACTCCGCCGCAGCCTATAAGCAGTATCTTTCCTGTGAAGTCGATATTCATTGCACGAACAGTTCTGAGAAAGCCGTCGCAGTCAGTGTTGTAACCAACGTGCCTGCCGTTTTTGTTGTCAACGCAGTTCACAGAGTGATAACGCTTTGCCGACTGGTCAAGCTCATCAGTGTATTCGATAATGCCTATCTTGTGTGGAATAGTGATGTTGTAGCCGTTAAGAGAATTAAGATACTCCGCCTTGTCTTTAAGTTCCTCAGGCTTTACCTCCAGTATCTCGTACTCAAACTCACGTCCTTTCAGCTCAAAAAGCCTGGCGTGAATAGGGGGCGACATAGTATGTTTAAGCGTTTCTCCAAGTATAGCGTATTTTCTTGACATTTTACATTCCTTCTTTATAAAAATTTCCGCATATCAATAATGTATATCCGTAGGGGCAACTTGCAATTTATTGCACAAACCTTAATAACCGCACAATGTACAGTAGGGGCGAACAGTGTTCGCCCGCATTGTCGCCTGAAACTGTTTCGGCAGGATAATTGCCTTTTACAGCCTTATAGTTATCTCACGGTTAGTAGGTATATACCTGCGTATCTTTACCCCTGTCAGCTCAAACATTTTCTTAGAAGCCTTAACTCCGTCAGTGTCGGCGTATTTGTCCTCCCAGTAAACGACTTCCTTTATGCCGCTTTGAATGATAGCCTTTGCACATTCGTTGCATGGAAAAAGTGAAACATATATCTTGGCATTCTGTAAGCTTCCTGCCGCATGGTTGAGAATGGCGTTAAGCTCGGCATGACACACAAATGGATATTTCGTGTCAAGAAACTCACCGTTCCTGTCCCACGGCATCTCATCATCAGAACACCCGGTAGGCATACCGTTGTAGCCTACTGACAATATCTTGTTATCCTGAGAAACTATGCACGCTCCTACCTGCGTGTGAGAATCCTTGCTCCTCTGTGCAGATAGCAGTGAAATGCCCATAAAATATTCGTCCCATGATATGTAGTCATTGCGTTTCATTTTATACACCGCCTTTTATCAGGTATCTTCATCATCAATGTCTGATATGCTCAGCATTGTCACCTTGCCGTCATCATCAAAAAAGAAAGTCGCCAAAAAGCCCCTTTTCTTGTATTTCCATGCGTCTGCGTCGGGACTGTCAGGCTTGCCGAAAACTTTTTTGACTTCCGCCTTGTCATCGCCGCATTTTACCCCTGCAATGCTCATTCCCTTTTTGTCGGAACTGCTTTGTGCCGCACTTATCTGACGTATCTTCGACTTCCTGCCGATATCGTCAACACTGTCTGCTTCTACCTTCGCAGTGCCTATTATACTGCCGTCCTGCATAAGTGCCACCGAGAATATCCCCTTGCCGTTTGAGTTTCCCGAAAAAGGATAATCCAGCGTGTATTCATATTCCTCGCCAATATCGTCCAGAGTACACGGTATCTGTATATCCTTGCCGTTTATCTTTATCTCCCACGCACATTTTCCACAGGCACTCAGACAAACAAGCATTGCCACCGCCAATGCCAACAGCAAAGCCCTTTTCATAGCCTTTTTCATTTTTCTCCCCTCGATATTTTAACTCAGAGAAGCAAGAGCCTTTTCCATTGTGGCATTGTTCTCAATGTTCACAGCGTTCTTGCCCTTGAGAGTTTTCTTTACAAGACCCGTAAGCACCTTGTTAGGACCAAGCTCGATAAAGTTCTCATAGCCTGCCTTTTCCATTTCTGCAAGCTCAGAAGTGAACTTAACGGGTGAAACGATGTGCTTGGCAAGCATATCAGGCATAGCAGAAAAATCTTCAAGCTTTGTTCCAAGAACGTTTGAGTAGAAATCAACGTTTGCAGTCTTGAACTCAACTGTCTTTGCAGTTTCAATAAATTCATCAGCCGCACTCTGCATGAGCTTTGAGTGGAAAGCAGACGCAACGTTGAGCTTTATAGCCTTTTTCTTCATCTCCGCAAACTTTGCCGCAGTCGCCTCGCAAGCCGCAGTATCACCAGCGATAACTGTCTGAACGGCTGAGTTGTAGTTTACAGGAACAACATAGCCCTCTGTTTCCTCGCATATCTTCTCGACCTCTTCAGCAGGCAGACCGATTATAGCATACATTGAGCCACTGTTAGCCTCTGCGGCTTTCTGCATTGCAGCCGCTCTCGCCTTGATGAGCTTGAAGCCGTCCTCAATAGTTACAACACCTGCTGCTACCATTGCAGCATATTCGCCCAGTGAGTGACCTGCTACGCCGTCAAATGTGATGCCCTCAGCCTTTGCGGCTTCAAAAGCGGCAAGCGAGCAAGCCATTATAGCAGGCTGTGAGTTCACTGTCTTGTTAAGCTCAGTGTCAGGGCCGTCAAATGTTACCGCTCTCAGGTCATATCCCAGCACCTTTTCCGCTGTGTCGAAAACCGCATTTGCAGCATCATACTTTTCGCAAAGTTCCTTAGCCATTCCTACATACTGTGAGCCTTGACCGGAAAATAAGAAAATGTTTTTTGACATAAAATTTTACTCCTTTGTGGTTAAATTTATACATAGCCGCCTGATAAAATCAAAGCCGCCTTATCTCATATCTGTAAATTTCTGAAAGTTATCTACGCCGAATTATTGTTTTATGATTTAATTTTTGCAAGATATTTTCAAAAATAGACACATAATATTAACTAACGCCCTAAAACTTGTGAAAAATTCTCTAAATGTTTAAATTCATCAAGAGTTGTTCATAATTTGTTATTGACGTATCTAAAAAAACAGTTTATAATTATAATGTTATGATATGTGTTATATAGTTAAAAAATTAACTAATTATATTTTGATATAATATATTTTGACTTGCTCCATATGAACAAGAACATTATAGCACAAATTGCGGAAATATACAATATATAATATAGAATTTTCAGGAGGAAAAATCAGTGGGAAGTAAAGTAACAGGCGTAAAGATCAAGGGCATAGGCAAATATGTGCCTGAAATGGTCGCAACAAACGAGGATTTCACAAAGATCGTTGAAACAAGCGACGAGTGGATAACTCAGAGAACAGGCATCAAGCAAAGACACATCACAAATGGCGAGCCTACATACTATCTTGGAGCAATGGCGGCAAAGGCTGCAATGGCTGACGCAGGAGTAAAGGCAGAGGATATCGACCTTATTATTGCCACAACAGTAACAGGGGATTATTTCACTCCGTCACTTTCCTGCCTTATCCAGAGAGAGATAGGCGCGATAGGCTGTATCGCATTTGACCTTAACGCTGCTTGTGCAGGCTTTGTTTACGGCTTTGATACCGCAAAGAGATATCTCCAGACAGGCGACGGAATAAAGACCGTCCTTTTGGTAGCCTCTGAGGAGCTTTCAAAATTCGTTGACTATACCGACCGTTCTTCCTGCGTGCTTTTCGGTGACGGCGCAGCCGCTTTCGTCCTTGAAACAGCAGAGGATACTACATATTCAAGTTTCCTTGGCGCAGACGGCAACGGTGCAAAGTATCTTGCTTCCCGTGCTTTGAAGTCTGAGAACGCTTTCAGAACCAATACCGAGGAATTTGATATGGATATGCCTGAAACAAAGGATTATTTCTTCAAGCAGGACGGCAAAGAGGTCTATAAGTTTGCCACAAAGGCACTTCCAAATGCAGTTGAGCAGGCTTGTGCAAAGATCGAAATTTCCCCTGATGAACTTGATTGGATAGTGCCGCATCAGGCAAATATAAGAATAATCGAAACTGCCGCAAAGCATCTTGGCGTTTCAATGGACAAGTTCCCGGTATATATCGACCGCTATGGAAACACATCTTCCGCATCTATCCCTATCGCATTTTGCGACGCAGTTGCAGAAGGCAGGATAAAAAGAGGCGACAAGGTTTGTCTTGTAGGCTTCGGCGGCGGACTTACTTATGGTGCGGCTGTTTTCGAGTATTGATGATAAATATACAGTTTATATTCGGTACATAATAAATTGTTATTATGTATTATGGCATAAAATTTGCTTTTGACAATAAGGAGAACTACTATGACTACTACAAAGACAAGAATAACTGAACTTTTGGGTATAAAATACCCTATCTTTCAGGGCGGTATGGCTTGGATAGCTGAGCATACTCTCGCTTCCGCAGTTTCAAACGCAGGCGGACTTGGCATAATCGCAGGCGGCTCTGCACCTATCGACTACCTGAGAGATCAGATAAGACAGACAAAGGCGGCTGTAAACGGCAAGCCTTTCGGTGTTAATATCATGCTCATGAGCCCTAATGCCGACGATCTCGCTCAGCTCGTTATAGACGAGGGCGTACCTGTCGTAACAACAGGTGCAGGCAACCCAGGCAAGTATATGGCTGCATGGAAAGAAGCAGGCATAAAGGTGATACCTGTCGTTCCGTCAGTTGCTCTTGCAAAGAGAATGGAAAGAGCAGGCGCTGACGCTGTTATTGCAGAGGGAACAGAGTCAGGCGGACATATCGGTGAAAACACAACCATGTGTCTTGTACCACAGGTAGTTGACGCAGTTGAGATACCTGTTATCGCCGCAGGCGGAATAGCAGACGGCAGAGGAATAGCCGCTTCATTCATGCTTGGCGCAGAGGGCGTACAGCTCGGCACACGTTTCCTTGCCGCAGAGGAGTGTCAGATAAACCCTGTTTATAAGGAGCTTGTTGTAAAGGCTAAGGATACAGACAGTATCGTAACAGGCAGACATACAGGTCACCCATGCAGAAACGTTAAGACAAAGTTCTCAAAGAAGCTTGCAAGCGGCGAAGCAAATGGCACTATCACACCTGAGGAGTTTGAGGAGATAACCCTCGGTTCACTGAGAAAAGCCGTTCAGGACGGAAACCTTGAAGAGGGTTCTTTCCTCTGCGGAGCTATCGCAGGCATGGTAAAGAAGGTCGAGCCTGCAAAGGATATGATAGAGGAAATGTTCACAGAAGCAGAAAAGCTTCTCGGCAAGTAAAAGACGGAGGAAGATAAAATGGCAACAGCATTGATAACAGGTTCTGCAAGAGGAATAGGTGCAGCAATAGCACTCAGACTTGCAAAGGACGGCTATAATATTGCTCTCAACGATATCTCAGAGGCAATGTTTGAAGATAACGATATAATGGATAAGATAAAGGCAGAGGGCGTAGAGTGTGAAAAGTTCATCTGCGACGTTTCAAGCTATGCACAGGTAGAGGAAACAGTCAAGGCAGTAAAGGCTCGTTTCGGCACTATCGACGTTCTCGTAAACAACGCAGGAATCACTCGTGACGGTCTTATGGCTCGTATGAGCGAGGAGCAGTACGATATGGTAGTTGCTGTAAACCAGAAGAGCGTGTTCAATATGTCAAAATTTGTGGGCAGCGTTATGATGCGACAGAAATCAGGCAAGATAATAAATCTTGCGTCAGTTGCAGGACTTTACGGCAACCCCGGACAGATAAACTATTCCGCAACAAAGGCGGCTATCGTCGGCATGACAAAGACAGTTGCAAAGGAGCTTGGTTCAAGAGGTATCACCTGCAACGCTGTAGCCCCCGGATTTATCAAGACCCCTATGACAGACAAGCTCACAGACGCTCAGAAGCAGGCTATGATAAATCAGATAGCAATGAAGCGTTACGGCGAAGTTGACGAGATAGCAGGCGTTGTATCCTTCCTTGCCTCCAAGGACGCAAGCTACGTTACAGGACAGGTAATAGAAATAAGCGGCGGACTGATGATGTAGCCACTCACCGTGACGGGCATTTTACGTCATGTAGATTTGTTTTACGGAATGTAGATTTGATATGTTTTAAATGATACTAAGGAGTGTTTAAATGAGAAGAGTTGTTATCACAGGTATGGGTACAGTAAACCCTCTTGGCAAGAACGTAGAGGAATTTTGGGCTAATATCAAGGCTAACAAGAACGGCCTGTCTTATGTTGACCAGTTTGATACCGAAAATTTTCCTGTAAAGATAGTCGGCGCTGTCAAGGATTTTGACTGCACTGAGTATATAGATAAAAAAGAAGCAAAGAGAATGGATAGATTTACTCAGTTCGCTGTTTGCTCTGCAAAGCAGGCTCTTAAAATGGCCGGCTCTGATTTCAAGGACGTTGATCCATTTAAGGCTGGCGTTATAATCGGTGTTGGTATCGGCGGTCTTAACATGACCGAAAAGGAAGTAACAAAGTTCAACGAAAAGCCTGATAAGGTATCGGTTTTCTTTATCCCTATGATGATAGGCAATATGGCGGCTGGTACTGTTGCAATGCATACAGGCTTTAAGGGCGATAATTTCTGTACCACCACAGCTTGCGCTTCAGGTACTCACGCTATCGGCGAAGCTTTCAGAAAAATAAAGGACGGCTATCTTGACGTTTGCCTTTGCGGTGGCTCAGAGGCTTGTATCTCTCATTTCGCACTCAGCGGCTTCAACAATATGAAGGCTCTCTCAAAGGCAACAGAGCTTGACAAGGCTTCAACTCCATTCGACCTGAACAGACAGGGCTTTGTTCTTGGCGAGGGTGCAGGCATACTTTGCCTTGAGGAGTATGAGCACGCTAAAGCAAGAGGTGCAAATATCATAGCTGAAATAGCAGGCTATGGCGCAACAGGCGACGCTTATCACATGACAAGCCCATCACCAACAGGTGAGGCTGCCGCCCATGCAATGAAGTATGCCTATGAAGAAGCAGGTCTGAAGCCTGAGCAGGTGAACTACATCAACGCTCACGGCACATCAACAGGTCTTAACGATAAGTATGAAACAACAGCTATCAAGCTTGCTCTTGGCGAAGAAGCCGCAAGAAAGACGGTCATAAACTCCACAAAGTCTATGACAGGTCACCTTCTTGGTGCGGCAGGTGGCATGGAAGCTATCGTTACTGCACTTTCTGTACAGAACGACTTTGTTCATAAGACAATAAACTACACCACTCCTGACCCTGAGTGCGACCTTGACTACTGCGTTGAGGGCAACAGAGAAATGCCTGTCTATGCAGCACTTTCAAACTCTCTGGGCTTTGGCGGACATAACGCTACTATCTGTATCAAGAAGTGCGACTGATAAGGAGAAACTGATATGAGCGAAAAAATTTATGGTCAGTTTGACCTTGAAACAATAGAGAAGCTTGCCGATATCGTGAAGAATAAAGACCTCGGTGAGATAACAATAGCTGACGGCGACAAGGTGATAACAGTGAAGGGCAAGAAATGCCCTCCTCCTGCACCAATGGGAATGCCTATGCCAATGGCTGTAGGCACAGCTTTACCTGCTGCCCAGACAGCACCGGAAGCGTCGGCAACATCAGCACCAGTAACAGGCGGCAAGGCAGTTAAAGCCCCTATCGTGGGAACATTCTATGCCGCTCCGTCACCTGATTCAAAGCCGTTCGTAAGCGTTGGCGACAAGATAAAGAAGGGCGACACTATCTTCATTATCGAGTCCATGAAGGTAATGAGCGAAGTACAGAGCGAATTTGACGGCGTGGTAAGAGAGATATGCGTAAACAGCGGCGACGCTGTTGAGTTCGATCAGACCATAATGATACTTGACTAAACTGATTTGGAGGAAAGACAATGGCAGTTGTTTTGAATAAAGAGCAGATCATGGAAATAATCCCTCACCGTGACCCTTTTCTGCTTATCGACGAGGTAAACGAGCTTGAAGTGGGCAAGCGTGTAAAGGCTACAAAGTATATAAAGGCTGAGGACTTTTGGTTCAAGGGACATTTCCCGAACTATCCTGTTACCCCGGGTGTACTTATGGTAGAGATGTGTGCGCAGGCAGGTGCAGTTGCACTGCTTTCACTTCCTGAGAACAAGGGCAAGATAGGTCTGTTCGGCGGCATAAACAACTGTAAGTTCCGTCAGCAGGTAGTGCCTGGTGATAAGCTGGATATCGAGGTGGAGATAATCAAAGTCAAGGGTCCTATCGGCGTTGGAAAGGCACTTGCTTCTGTAAACGGCAAGAAGGCTGTTTCCGCTGAGATAACTTTTGCGATAAAGTAAGGTATCTCTTATTCTAGTCATAATTAGTGAGGCATAATATGTTCAAAAAAGTATTGATAGCGAACAGAGGCGAGATCGCTGTCCGCATTATAAGAGCCTGCCGAGAGCTTGGCATACATACTGTTGCGGTATATTCCACCGCCGACAGAAATGCTCTCCACGCTCAGATAGCAGACGAAGCCGTTTGCATAGGTCCTGCACCAAGCAAGGACAGTTATCTTAATGTCAGGGCGATAATCTCCGCCTGCGAGATAACAGGTGCAGACGCTATCCACCCGGGCTTTGGCTTTTTGTCTGAAAATCCGTCCTTTGCGAGAATGTGCGAAAAGTGCGGCATAACTTTCATAGGACCAAGAGCCGAGTCTATTGAAATGCTTGGCGATAAAGCGCAGGCAAAGGAAACAATGAAAGAAGCAGGCGTGCCTGTTATAATGGGTTCAGACGGCGCTATCTCAAATATCCATGCGGCGCATACCCTTGCAAGAGATCTTGGCTACCCTGTTATGGTAAAGGCTTCAGCAGGCGGCGGAGGACGTGGCATAAGGATCGTTCACTCCGACGACGAGCTTGAAGCGCAGATGACTGCCGCAAAGCAGGAAGCTCTTGCTTGCTTCGGCAATGACGAGATCTATATCGAGAAATTCATAGAAGACCCTAAGCATATCGAGATACAGATACTTGCGGATAATTACGGCGACGTTATCTATCTGGGCGAGCGTGACTGCTCCATGCAGAGAAGAAATCAGAAGGTCCTCGAGGAAGCCCCTTCCCCTGCAAGCTTTATGAATGAGGAGCTTCGTGCGAAAATGGGCAAAGCCGCTTGTACAGCCGCTAAGGTCTGCGGCTATAGGAATGCAGGTACTATTGAGTTCCTTGTGGATAAAAACGGCGAGTTCTATTTCATGGAAATGAACACCCGTATACAGGTGGAACACCCTATCACAGAAGCTGTTACAGGCGTTGACCTTGTAAAGCAACAGCTTCTTATCGCATCAGGACAGAGATTGTCTATAAAGCAGGAGGATATAAAGCTGACAGGTCATGCAATAGAGTGCCGTATAAATGCGGAAAATCCGCTTCTTGATTTCAGACCGTCACCTGGCAGGATAAAGTCGCTCTTTATCCCAGGAGGCCCTGGAATAAGAGTAGATACTGCAGTTTATCAGGGCTATGAGATACCGCCTTATTACGATTCCATGATAGGCAAGCTCATCGTTCACGGTAAGAACAGAGAAGAAGCTATTGCGAAAATGACATGGGCGCTGTCTGAGTTTATCGTAGACGGCGTTGCAACCAATGTTGATTTCCAGCTCAAGCTTATAAGACGCCCTGAGTTTTTAGAGGGCAATTACGATAACGGTTTTCTTAACCGTACCGACATTTTGGCAGATGAGAGGAGTAAGGAATAATGCTTGAAGATCTGTTTTCTGTCGTTAAAGTAAGATTTAACGGCGATAAGGCGGACGATGACAAGAAAAAGACCGATATCCCAAAGGGTCTGCTTTTCAAGTGTCCAAGATGCAGAAACGTCACTTTTATGGAGGAGTTTCAGGCAAACGGCAAGGTTTGTCCTCACTGTAACTATCATTCAAGACTTACCGCAAAAGAACGTCTTGATATAACCATAGATAAGGGTAGCTTTGAGGAATTTGATAAGGATATGGTATCAAAAAATCCTATAGATTTCCCTGACTATGAAGCAAAACAGCAGGCTTTGAGGGAAAAGACAGGACTTAAAGACGCTGTCCTCACAGGAAAGGCTGCTATAAGAGGAGAGAAGATAGTAATAATCGTTATGGACTCCAACTATATGATGGCTTCAATGGGCAGCGTTGTGGGCGAAAAGATAACACGAGCTATCGAATATGCCACCGCAAATAAGCTCCCTGTTATCGCATTCACGGCCTCAGGCGGAGCAAGAATGCAGGAGGGTATAGTTTCCCTTATGCAAATGGCGAAAACAAGCGGTGCTGTGGCTAGACATAACCAAGCAGGTCTGCTTTATATCGCAGTTATGACCGACCCTACCACGGGCGGTGTAACAGCTTCCTTTGCGTCACTGGGCGACATCATAATCGCAGAGCCAAAGGTGCTTATCGGATTTGCAGGCAGACGTGTTATAGAGGGTACTATCAAGCAGAAGCTTCCTGACGATTTCCAGTCTGCCGAGTTCATGCTTGAAAACGGCTTTGTTGATATGATAGTTGAGCGAAAGAAAATGAGAAGAGTTCTCGCTCATATACTCAGACTTCATAAGCCAGCAAAGGAGGTGTCCTCAAATGAGTGAGCTGACAGCTTGTCAAAGACTTGATATAATCAGACACAAGGGCAGACCGACTGCCAAGGACTATATCCCTCTTATATTCGACGATTTCTTTGAAATGCACGGAGACAGACTTTTTGGTGATGACGGTGCTGTTATGGGCGGCATAGCCTATTTTAAGGGCATACCTGTTACAGTTATCGCAGAGGTAAAGGGCAGAGATCTTGCAGAAAATCAGAAGTGCAATTTCGGTATGCCCCACCCTGAGGGCTATAGAAAGGCTCTCAGGCTTGCAAGGCAGGCTGAGAAGTTCCATAGACCTGTTATATGCCTTGTTGATACAGCAGGCGCATTCTGCGGCGTAGAAGCTGAGAAGCGTGGTCAGGGCGAAGCGATAGCCAAAAACATCATGGAGTTCATGACCCTCAAGACTCCTGTTATCTCCATAATACTCGGAGAAGGCGGCTCGGGAGGAGCGCTGGCTCTTGCAGTGTGCGATGAGCTTGCAATGCTTGAAAACGCTATCTATTCGGTAATATCACCGAGAGGCTTTGCAAGTATCCTGTGGAAGGATTCCACAAGAGAGCGTGAAGCCTGCGATATAATGAAGATAACCGCCGAGGATCTTACAAGACTTGGCGTGTGCGACCATATAATTTCCGAAGCCGACGGCGGCGCACATAACGACCCACAGCTCACTGCGGAGAATATCTCTGACTATATCGAGGGCGCTTTGAAAAGAAAATTGCAAAAAGGTCTTGACGAATTGCTTGAGGGGCGGTATAATAAGTTTAGAACTGTGGGCGAGTTTGAGGAAAGTTCGCAGGAATGAGTTTTTTTGATGATCATGCCGAATGATTTGCCGACTTATGAGCGGCGGCGGCTGACATAAATGCTGCGCTGAGCGGCAGACCCAGTAAAGTACAGAATGGAGGTAAAGTAATGGTATTTGATAAGATCAAGGACATTATCGTAGAGCAGCTCGACGTTGAAGAGGACGCAGTAACTATGGAGGCTTCTATCACAGAGGATCTCGGCGCTGACTCACTGGACGTAGTTGACCTTGTAATGAGCATCGAGGAGAGCTTTGATGTAGAGATCCCTGATGAAGAGGTCGAGAACATCAAGACTGTTGGCGATATCGTTAAGTATATCGAGAACAAGGTCGAGGAATAATCTTTGACTGTTTCAAAAAGCTGTGCTTTTGCACGGCTTTTTTTATTTTACCTGATTTGTGGAATATGCACAAAATGGGAGTATATTTATTAAAGGGTATAGACAAATGAGGGCTGTTGTGATATAATTAAATCAATGAGTAAATATTGGGGCTAAGCTCCGGAAAGGAAAAATGATGCTGCATGAAAAATCCTGCGGTGCTATCGTTTACAGAAAGTATCACGGCAACACCGAGATACTGCTGATAAAGCATATCAACAGCGGTCATTGGTCATTCCCAAAGGGTCACGTTGAGGGCGATGAAACAGAGGAAGAAACTGCCAAGCGTGAGATCATGGAGGAAACGGGGATAGACGTAAATCTTGATACCACGTTTCGGGAGATAGTGTCCTATTCACCAAGGAAGGACACGCAGAAGATCGTTGTCTACTTTATCGGCAAGGCAAAGAACACCGACTACACTCCTCAGGAAGAGGAGATCGCAGACATACGCTGGGTCGAGATCGGCAGGGCAGGACAGGTCCTGTCTTACGAAAACGACCGCAGTATTGTAAACAAGGCGAAGAAATTTATAATCTGAAAAGAGTTCCATAAAATGCGTTCAGGTGTTGAACGGTGTTTTATGGAACTTTTTGTTTGTCTATTTGATGTTTTGCACATTTTGGCAGTGGAAAGATTGGATAAAATGTGCATATAAATGAGCAGACAAATGATGTATAATATAGTAAAGAAATGTTTATTTAAACTTTGTAGAGCAGACGATAGGAAATTTATAAAGCATAGATTTTTGTAGGGAGGAGATAATATGAAAGCAAAAAACATTAAGAAGATGATCGCATTGACAATGGCTTTGCTCAGCGTGGGGCTTTATGGCTGTTCAAATGCGGCTGACAGCGCTGTGGAGGATAAAACCACAACGACCACCACGACCACCACGACCACAACGACCACGGCTGCGGTAAGCATTGATAGTGCAGAGGACAAGACTGTTGAAAGAGACACAACAGTTTCGGCAAACCTTTTGGGTGACGGCGTTCACACCGAGCTTGACGCTTGGGATATCGAGGACGAGGAGCTTAAACAGAAGATATTTGACTGGTATGACGATTTCAAGGCTGGCAAGTTTGAGGAGGTTTCGAAGGCTGAGGTCGATGCTGGCGACCGCAGAGCAGGTCCAACTCCGCTGAACATTTACTTCTTTGATGAGGATAATCAGCCTGTAAAGGTGATAGAGTCGCTGAATAGTGAGGCGGATTTCATCATTGACGGCAAGTATTACAAGTTCAACGATAGTTCAGACAATATTATTAAAGACGTTTATGCCAACAGAAAGGGCAGTACGGAAGAATAAAAATAAGACCGTAGAGGATTTTCTGCGGTCTTTATTTGTGTGTAGGGGCGACCTGCGGTCGCCCGAAGATTTGCGGACTTTATTTTAGATTATTACAGCTCGCTGTCATTATAGCACTCAAACACCTTTTCAGCATGAGCCTTGTCAGCGTCGCTCTGCCTTGTGATAAGGCTAACGATAGGTACAAGAACAAGTCCGAAAAGCATTGCAAATGCGCCTGCGTTGATAGGCGAGGCAAGGTTTATGCCCCAAAGTGTGCCTGTGTGTCCTGCAAGGGTGTAGTATGCCATGTGTACCACCGTTATGCCTACTCCTGCGATAAAGCTTGCCATGCAGGATGCCTTTGTTACGCCCTTCCAGAAAAGTCCGTACATAAACGGCGCAAGAAATGCTCCTGCAAGTGCGCCCCATGAGATAGACATGAGAGTTGAAATTACTGTCTGTGGATTTTCAAGGGTGATTATTGCAAGCACAACTGAGATGATAAGAAATACGGCAATGAAAATTCTCATTGTGATAAGCTGTTTTTTCTCGTCCATTTTTTCTTTCATTATCGGCTTGATAAGGTCGATAGTCAAAGTGGAGCTTGATGTAAGCACCAGCGATGAAAGTGTTGACATTGAAGCCGAAAGCACAAGAACGATAACAAGTCCGAAAAGCAGTGAAGGAAGCTTTTCCATCATAGTCGGAACTATTCCGTCAAAACCGCCCTCCGGAAGTCCGTCAACGCTCTTGACAAAAAGTCTGCCGAAGCCACCAAGGAAGTAACAGCCGCCTGCTACCACTACTGCAAAGAATGTGGATACGATGGTGCCTGTTTTGATAGCCTTGTCGTCTTTTATTGCATAGAATTTCTGCACCATTTGCGGAAGTCCCCATGTGCCGAGAGAGGTAAGAATAACAACGCCTGCAAGATTTATAGGGTCAGGTCCGAAAAGGGAAGCGTATGTGCCTTTGTCGCTATTTGCGTCAGGAATATCACCAAGCAGGTCAAGAGAATTTTCAAGACCGCCGTTTTCGCCAAGCACTGCAAGCACTACCGCCGCAATGCCCACCAGCATTACTATTCCCTGAATAAAATCGTTCAGTGCTGTAGCCTTGTAGCCACCCATGATAACATACACCGCAGTGAAAACTGCCATACCGATTATACAATATTTGTAAGGAATACCAAAACCCTTCTCAAAAAGTCTTGACAAGCCGTTGTAGACCGAAGCCGTATAAGGGATAAGGAATACAAACACGATAAGTGCCGAAACTATCTTCAAAGGCTTGCTGTTGTATCTCTTTTCAAAATACTCAGGCATGGTCTTTGCCTCAAGGTGCTTTGACATTATCCTTGTACGTCTGCCCAAAACTTTCCATGCAAGCCATGAGCCTATGACGGCGTTTCCAATTCCTACCCATGTGGAAGCTACACCGTAATTCCAGCCGAATTTTCCTGCGTAGCCTACAAAAATTACTGCCGAGAAGTATGAAGTTCCATATGCAAAGGCTGTGAACCATGCTCCAAGACCTCTTCCTCCCAGTACAAAATCATTGACGCTTGCCGATTTTCTGCGGTAATAAACACCTATGCCTATCATAAGTGCAAGGTATAATACCAATACTATCCACCTTGCTGTCAATCCAATACACTCCTTTTACTTCATGTGTCGCTTTAAAGCTTTTATGCTTTTGCGTTTTTACTTGCTAAAGTACAATGATACTATTATAGTACAAAGCGGAGTATTTGTCAATACGGACAGGCATAAAAAAAGCCACCGCAAAGGGAAATTTTGCGGCAGCTTTTTTGGTGAAAATCACGAAGTTTACCTGTGTAAAACATCATCGTTCATCGTGACGGTCGCTTTCGCCTGCGGTGATACAAAGGCACATTGTCACAACGCCCACAAAACCGCCTATCAGCGTTCCTGCAAAAAATTCAAGCATAAAAACACCTCCTGCGGATAGTGTGGGCATTTCTTGACAGCGTTATTCAGCGGTATGGTCACATGAGGGCGTAGTTTCCGTTTATATCCTTGACATGGCGAAGCTCAACATAAGCCGAGCGGTAAAAACCGAAGGTTCGGGATAGGTCAAGAAAGCGGTAAAAATCATTGTATGGTCGGTCGGAAAGATAGAAAACAATGATGTGCTTTTTGTGTTCCCCCTGACGAACGCTTGTTATCTTCATTGGATAGCCGAACTTGTCAGCCAATTTTTGAAGCTCTTCCGCCATGCGCACGAACTTTTCTTCCTCGGATTTTATTTTGGCTTTTTGTGCGGAAGAAAGATTTTTGTAGCGTTTATAACCTTTTTCAGCCGCCCAAAAGGGGCAGTCCTCAAATTTCTGAAAGAAAACGCACTGCTTTTCACCGCATTTGTGGTTTCTGTAAATGCTTTTTGTAACATAGCCTTTGTGCAGGTCGCAGTGACAGAAGCCTATAAGCTTGCGCCTTTGAACATAAACATAATCTCCCGAAACAAGCTTTGCGCCTTTAAGCTCATCGTCTTCACGTTGCGAAACGGCTTTTTCCTTTTTAGGAATGTAATTCATGTTGAAACTATTGATATACTTGTCCCAGTAGTTGTCATCACTTTGCTGCATAATGCTTGCACCTTTCACCTTTTTAAAGTATTATACCATACTAAAACAAATTTGTGGTAACATTTTTTGGACAGATGAAGGATTATACTGCGATCATTATGATAAGAGCCATTACAGCGAGAAAAGCGATATTTGCGGCTGTGAAATATGCGAAATATCTGCCTTTGATATGGGGGTGGCTGCGGCATATCTGCTTGTAGGATATAAGGCTAGCCATGGAGGCGATAAGAGTGCCAAGGCCGCCTATGTTCGTTCCTATTATAAGTGCGTTCAGCTTGTTGGTGAAGCCTGAAAGGAGTATAGCGCATGGAACATTGCTTATTATCTGACTTGCGGCAACGGCAATAAAAAGCTCGTGACCGTTTATTATGCTGCTGAGGACACTGCGGAAAATCTCTACTCTGCCCATATTTCCGATAAAGATGAAAAATCCGCAGAATGTAAGAAGCAGTGAGTAATCAACTGTTTTAAGCACGTTTCTGTCAGCAATGGCAGAGAAAGCAAGTGCGCAGAGGGTTGTTATCTGCCATGGGATAAGCCTTGCAACTGTAAGCAGGCAAAGGACAAAAAGCAGGACGTATCCTGAAAGCTTTGTCTTGTCTTTAGTCGAATATGTATCGAAGTTTTCAGCAGTTATATCTGTCTTGACAGACAGCTTTCCTGACTTTTTACACACTGCAAGCGTCCACAGAAAAAGCATCGCTCCTGCCACAATAGTAAAGGGAAGCATAATTACAAGAAAATCTTCCAGCTTCATATCTGATACACCAAAAAGGTATAGATTCTGAGGATTGCCTATAGGCGTGAGCATACTGCCAAGATTTGCGGCAATGGTCTGCAGAACGACAATGGGTATGAGAAGCTTGTTGCCTGCTTCACCGAGAGTTGATAGGGCGGTGAGAGTGAGGGGAACAAAGGTCAGAAGTGAAACGTCATTTGTTATGAACATACTTGAAAAGAAGCAAAGCCCCACAAGCACTATGGAAAGCTGAAATGCGGTATTGACTTTGCTTATGATAAATTTTGCACTGCGTTCAAAAATGCCAAGACCTTTGCAGCCCTCGGTCACTGTCATAAGAGAGAACAGAAGTCCAAGCGTTCGGAAGTCGATATAACTTGCATATGCTTTGTCAGGTGTGACGAAAAATGCAGATATAACGGCTAAGAGCATTGCCACTATCAGGACGGTTTCTTTTTTAGCGAAAGTGATCGCTTTGTTTATGTTTTTCATTTTATCATTTCCTGTCGTTTATTCATATGATAAAATTATATCATGAAAATGATATTATTACAAGATTTTGAGCTGCTTTAAGAAAAAAACTTGACAAGTTTAAATAACCATGTTATGAAAGAGAAAAAGAAAAGTTCCTTTGCAGTTCTTGAAATGGTGTTTTATATCACTGCGCTAATGTGTTCTCACAAGGCAGCGTTCAGGGTGCAGGCTAACATGAGATTGAGCCTGAGGCACTGAAAAAGACTAACGGTATCTACAAGCACATGGTTGAGATGCAGCTTTGCTCGGAGAAATGGAAATACTGATATGAATAGAAACCACCGCTGGGAGGAAAACTCTCGGCGGTGGTTTTGGTTTGTTTGCGTATTATTTTGCGGAGATGTTTCCGCTTTCTGATTTTTTGATAAGACCTGCGGTGAGAGCTTTTTTAAGGGTGTAGCTTATTACGCTCTCTGTTATGCCCACGGCTCTTGTATAGCCGAATTTCTTGGCTGTTTCTCTTACGAGGTCGGCTTCTGAAAGGCTTATCTGCTGGCAAAGCACTTCTTTCACGGCGTTTATTATCTCCTCGGAGGGGATATCCTCCATGCTTCGCTTGTTGGTATCGTCGCTTGTGCGATAGATAGAATAGCTTTCAGGGGATTGACCCTCTTTCCAAAGGAAAACTCTGTTTTCATCGGCTGTGGCGAATGGTGAAACGCCTTGTGCGGCATCGGCAAAGACGCTTTCCACTCTTGAGCCGCTTCGTGTTATGCCCCATGCGGTGAAAACTTTTCTCATGAAAAGCTTCTCGCTTATTGGTGCTTCGACAGCGATTATCTTTTCGGCTGTTTCCCTTATTTTCTGCTTGTTTTCGGGCTTATAAAAGTCATCAGATGTACCCATTATGCCAATATCTGCGGTCACATAGGGCTGTGCAAAGGCTGATGTGAGGGCGGAAGCTTCTTCTCTTTCAAACTGCGCTGTGGCATAGACGGCAGGCTTTGAGGGGGGAGCGGTTTCGGCTTCATGCTTTGGTGCGCTGTCTATGGCGGCTTTTATGTTTCCGAGAACTCGGTCCTTATCGTCAAACCAATCGAGCGTCCACACTCTCAGGATATTCCAGCCAAGACCGTTAAGCACGCTTGGCTGTAGGATAAATCTATCCTGTGCGGTTGAGCTGTGGAGAGTGTTTTCACCATCAAGGAGTATGCCCAAGAGATACTCCTTTTCGTTGTCAGGGTCGATTATGCCGATATCAACTTTGAACTCGGAGCTTCCGATGTTGCATTTCACCCCATAGCCAAGCTCTTTTATGGCTTTTGCGATACACTCTGTTACAGTGCTGTCGCTTGTGCTTTTTGTGGTGCTGTGGGATGTTACGGCAAGCTTTCCACGCTCGGCAAACTCCAGAAAGCCTTTAAGTCCTGCAACGCCCTCGGAACGTGTTCTTGAAAGGTCTATCTGCTCAGGACGGAGGACAGAGTAGACTATCATGGCTTTTCTTGCACGGGATATTGCTACATTAAGTCTTCGCCAGCCGCCGTCACGGTTGAGAGGGCCGAAGTTCATTGAAACTTGTCCCTTTTCGTCAGGACCATAGCCGACGGAGAAGAGTATAACGTCACGTTCGTCACCTTGGACGTTCTCAAGGTTTTTAATGAAGACCGGCTCCGGTGACTTTCTGTCAAGCTCTTCAAGCTCAGGGTGGTTTGCCCACTCTTCGCAGAGCATATCGTCAATGAGATTTTGCTGAACGGAGCTGAATGTTACAACACCTATGCTGTCATTGCGGAGCTTTTCATCGCTCATTCGTCTTATTATCTCGTCAACAACGGCTCTTGCTTCCGCCTTGTTCTGCTTTGTTCTGCCCTTGTCATAGTGACCCTCGGGGTGGATAATGCTCACCTTTGAAATGAGGTCGTTATGGGACGGGAATGTGAGAAGCTTATTGTCATAGTATTTCATGTTGCTGTAGGCTATAAGGCTCTCGTGGCGTGAACGATAATGCCATTTGAGATACTGCTGCGGCATGGAGATAGCAAGGCAATCGTCAAGGAGGCTTTCAAGGTCTTCTTTTTCGCTGTTTTCTTCGTCTACCCTGTTTGAAGAGAAGAAGTTTGTTGGTGGGAGCTGTTTAGGGTCGCCCACAATAACAACGTTCTCGCCCCTTGCGATAGTGCCTGCGGCTTCGGCTGTTGGCAGCTGGGAAGCTTCGTCAAAGATAACAAGGTCGAATTTCGGGAATGACGGGTCTATATACTGTGCAACTGATATGGGGCTCATGAGCATACAAGGGCAGAGCTTGCGGAGAAGATTTGGTATCTTATCGAAAAGGCTTCTAAGTGACATCATTCTGCCGTTGCTCTTTATGGCACGTTTGAGTATGCCCATTTCAGAGGTGGAAGCACAGGCTGAGCCTTGGGCAGGTATTTTTGCGGAAAGACGAGCCAAAAGCTCCTGTATAGTCAGGCGTGAGAATTTATCGAGAGTGTCTTTGAACTGTGTGATAAGGTCGTTTGCACTGTTACTGCTGAACTGGCTAAGACGTTTATCGCTGTTTATTATCATAAGTGCAAGCTGATAGTTTAGCGTGCAGGAGTATGCTTTTTCTACGTTTTCGCTGTCAACATTGCCTGTGCGGTAGCTATCGCTGACACCTGAAAGTCCGTTGTCGGAAAGCTCTTTGTCAACGCTGTTGAACTGGGCGGCGTATCTAAGCTTATCGGCGCTTTCGGCATAGGTATTAAGCTTTTCTGCAGATAAGCCAAGCCAATCTGCACTTGCTTCTATGGCGGTCATGTTGGCTGAGAAGCTGTCCTCAAAGGCTGAAAGCTTTTCAAGGAACGAGGAGAGAGCTTGTCCTTCAGAAGTGCAGTTTGCTTTTCCGATAGTCTGAGCCATTTGTGCAGGGTCAGCACCCGCTTTCTGCTTAATGGCATTCATAATGCTGTCGGTTTTTGAAACGGCTTTTTCAAGGGCATTCCAATCGGTCTGCTCGTTCATGTAAATACCTGTGAGAAGCGCTGTTACATCTGACGGCAGGCTTCGCAGAAAGTCTTTCTTTTCGCTTATGGTGCAAAGCTTATCGAGAATTTCACCAAGGTTTGCTTTTGTAACGGAAGCAGGGTCTTTGGCATGGAGCTTTATTCCCTTTGTGAGCTTTCCAAGCTTCATGGCTTTTGGCAAAAACCAGCTTTGCTCTGCCTGCTTATAGAGCATTTTCGATTCTGACGCAGGAAGGTCAAAAATGCTTTTTTCAAAATGGCTGAGGATATCGGTGCAGAGAGCGGTATACTCTTTTCCTATGGCAAGAGTATCTTTGATCTTTTGCAGGGTGATATCATAGTGAGGTGCGCAGAGAAGTCCGTCAAGAAGTTCACCGTCAGCGGTGGAAGCTTTGTATATGTGGGAAAGCATTTTTACTGCTGTCTTGTCAAGGTCGCCGCTGTAGCTATAAGCCTGTGCGAGAGTTTGAGCGCACTGAGAGGAAGCGGTGGCTTTTTGGGCAAGGTCGGCGGCTTCAGTGTGGAACTTGTCACGCTGTTCCATAGAATATGATGTAATGCCGATGTCTTTAAGTGGGAAGTTGGCAAAGTCGCCTGTTTCGGCTATGGCTATTGAATATCTATGCACAAGGTCGCTGAAACGGTCGAGAGTTTCCTTTGTTATGTTTGTGAAGATATCTTTTGAAACTGATATTTTGTCTTTTTCGGATATACTGCGCTCATAGGCTGATATAGCTTCATAAAGGGTCACACCACAGTTACGCTTTTCGTGAAGTGCGGTTATGGTATCGTTGAGCTGGGCTTTCTGAGCTTTGAGCCTTGCGGCTTCGGCTGAATACTCCTCGGGAGATTTTATTTTGCCCACTTCAAGGGCTTTGTCAAGCTCTGCAAGGACAGTGGTCTTGTTTGTTTTATTGGAGTGGAGTTCAAGGCAGAACGGATCAAGCCCTAGATTTGCAAGACGTTTCTGCACCACGTTGAGGGCTGCCATTTTTTCGGCAACGAACAGCACGCTTTTATCATTATAGAGGGCGTTTGCTATCATATTTGTGATAGTCTGAGATTTTCCTGTTCCCGGAGGGCCGTGAAGGACAAAGCTTTGTCCGCTTCCTGCTGCGGCAATGGCGGCAAGCTGTGAGGAGTCTGCACTCATTGGCACTGCCATGTTTTCAAGGTCAAGGTCGGAATCTATATTTTCAGGGGTTATGCTTATATCCTCGGGGGCATAGGTGAGAGAGCCAGCCATAAGGCTGGACACCACCTTGTTTTGGCTTATCTCCTCTGAGCGGTTGCGAAGGTCGTTCCACATTACGAACTGGCTGAACGAGAACAGACCGATAAAGGCATATTCCTCGATGTTCCAACGCTTTTTGCCCATAACCGCCTGACGGATAGTATTGAAAACAAGTGGCAGGTCTATGCCGTGTTCGTCAAGTGGGAGAGGGTCAAGACCTGTGATACTGATGCCGTGGTCTTGGCGGAGGTATTCAAGAAGCGTGACGTTTATCTGAGTTTCTTCCTGTCTGCTCCTTATTATATAGCCCTTATTGCGTGTGTTGCGGACAATATCTATAGGGATAAGCACCAAAGGGGCATAGCGTGGCTTTTCGGAAAGGTCGCTTTCATACCAGCGGAGAAGTCCCAGAGCGAGGAAAAGGGTGTTGCTGCCGTTTTCCTCCATGCTCACCTTTGCGGAGCGGTAGAGGCTTTTAAGGGCAGAGTCAAGGTCAGTTTCGCTGAGGAAAGTTCTTATGCGGTTGTTTTTGAACTCGTTCTCGGCGATATTTGTCACAAGGTCCTTTTCGTTCTCGATAGCGAATATTTTTGCGTCACGAGTGGAAACTGTCCACTCGGTAGGTATTTCCATGATACGGAAGTCACTTCCGCTTGCAAGCTCGTCCTCAAGCTTTCCAAGGTCTGCGGTCATAAGCTGCATGGTGTTCTTTGTGACACGGAAGTTCAAAAGAGAATTTCGCAGGCTGAAATCAAGGAGCTTTCTTTCCCATATGCGCATTTTTGTGACGGGCTTATCGTTGCCCTCTGCCACTTTGCCAAGAAGCGAGCTGTTAAGCTCGGAGGGGGCGAGCATTTCTTTTGGCTTGTCGGATCCTTCTGCAAGCTGCATACCTGAATAGGTTTGCTCGGGACGCAGTGGGATAGGTCTTATGCCACTTCCACGGGTACGGATAATGTCTATGACGCACTGAAATTCCATGTTGCTTATATGGTCTTTGCCGTGTTTCATGGCATGGTCGAAACGCTCGACATCGTGAACGTTGCTGTCAACAAAGTCTGTACACTCCACAAGGAGCATTTCTTCGGCATTTTCTGCAATGCGCTTTTCAATGGCGGAAACATCGTCGACGCAACAATCTGCGAAAGTTTCGTTTTCAAGCCAACAGCCGCAGAATGCGTGACCTGTCATGAAAAACAGCAGAGGGTGAAGTCCCACCGCTTCAAGGCAGGCGGCATAAAGCACCGCAAGGTCAAGACAAGTGCCCATTTTTTGCTCCAAGACCTTATGCGGCAGGCGTATCCTCTGACCTATGACCTCATAGCTTGCAGGGGGATCGTTGTAGACTATTTTCTGCTGAACAAGGGCGGCAAAAATTGCTGCCATTTGAAGCTTCACGTTGTTTGGGTTGTTGGTCTGATAGCCTGTGAAAGAGGGGTCGCCTTTCCACTTTTTCAGGAACGTGGAAGCGTCATGAATGACTGGGGAGAGCGCAGGGTGATTTGGCGTAACAAATGCGGCTATCATCTCAGGCATTATGTTCAAACCGCTCCACTGATCGCAGGCGAGAAGCTCTATAGTGTTCTGATAGGTGAAGATATTTTCACCATTTTGAAGCACCTCAATGGTGATATTGCCCACCATTTTTTCTGTAAGAGAGAAAAGAAGATCTGTGTTGGTAGATATTCTCACGGGGGATATCTCGGCAGAACTTTTTGCGGGGATAGAGCCGATATAATATGTAAATTCCTTTGCAAACTCAGGCTCAAAGGTTATTTTAAGTCCGATATTCTCAAGGGCTTCCTCTGAGTTGTTATTTACTACAAGACTTCTTATGACAGGGACATAGTTTTGCTGCATGGCAAAGTTTATAGATGCGTTTATGTGTCCGCCGACAGTGACGATATTATCCACTTTTAACCCCTCCGACAATAATTTTTTTAATAAGGAACACCGAACAAGAAGCGTGTGGTGCAGTCATATGTACTCATTATAGCACAAATAAACACATTGTGCAATATTTTTCCTGAGGACAGGATATGTTATATAAAAAGTAAACCCATTGTTCATAGTATCTTTATTGAATAGGTGGGAGGGTTGTGCTATAATACACTTTGAAATTCAATAGAAAATTTGGAAAGGTGAAAGCTATGGAAAGAATACTTGATTGGAACAAATATCTTGATACTGCGGCGAAAATGGTTTCTGAGGGAATCGTTATGCTCAAAAATAATAACAATGCTCTGCCGCTTGATACAGACAAAGAGGTGGCTGTTTTCGGACGCATACAGTTTCATTATTATAAAAGTGGAACAGGCTCGGGAGGAATGGTGAACGTTACTAAGGTAGTGAACATTCTGGACGGGCTTATTGATAATGGCGTAAAGGTCAATGAGAAACTTCTTGACACATACAGAAAATGGGACAAGGAAAACCCATTCGACTTAGGCGAGGGCTGGGGCGGAGAGCCGTGGTCGCAGAAAGAGATGCCACTTGACGAGGGGCTTGTCAAAGAAACTGCAAAAAGCTGTGAAACTGCCATTGTGATAATAGGCAGGACGGCAGGTGAGGAGCAGGACAACAGGCTGGAGGCAGGCTCTTATTTGCTAAGCGATGACGAGATAGCTATGCTCACGGTGGTGAGGGAGCATTTCAAAAAAGTTGTTTTGCTTCTCAATGTGGGAAATATCATAGATATGACCGACATAAACAGAATTGCCCCTGACGCTGTGCTTTATGTTTGGCAGGGGGGAATGACAGGCGGAAAGGGTACAGCGGACGTTTTGACCGGAAAGGTCAGCCCAAGCGGAAAGCTTCCTGACACTATCGCATCCAAGGCGTTGGACTACCCTTCGGACGCTAATTTCGGCAGGGAGAAAAGCAGGGATATTTACGCTGAGGATATTTATGTGGGATATCGCTATTTTGAGACTTTTGCTAAAGAAAAGGTGCTTTATCCGTTCGGATTTGGTCTTTCATACACTGCGTTTGAGATAAAGACGGTAAAGGCTGAGATAACAGAGGGGGCTGTGAAGCTTTCTGCATCGGTGAAAAATATCGGTTCTTACAAGGGCAAAGAGGTAATAGAGGTCTACTGCGAAGCTCCGCAGGGCAAGCTCGGCAAGGCGGCTAGAGTGCTTTGCGGCTTTGAAAAGACCAGGGAGCTTGTACCGCAGGAAGAGCAGGTGGTTGAGATAGCAGTGGATATCTCAAAGCTTGCTTCTTATGACGATTCGGGTGTGACGGGCAACAAGTCATGCTATGTGCTTGAAGCAGGGGAATATAAATTCTATGTGGGCAGTGACGTGAGAAGTGCTGAATATGCTTGCAGTTTTGAGCAGGGTGAGGATCTGGTAACAGAAAGGCTCACTCAGGCGCTTGCTCCTGTGGAGAGTTTTGAGAGGATAAAGCCTGTTTGCGAGGGCGGAGCTTTCAGCATTGGCAGAGAGGCTGTGCCTGTGTCTGAGGTAGACGAAAGTGCAAGGCGTTTGGAGAAGCTTCCGAAAGAGATAGCATACACCGGTGACAAGGGCATAAAGCTTTGGGACGTTAAGAACGGCAAGAACACAATGGACGAATTTATTGCACAGCTTTCAGACTATGACCTTTCCTGCATTATAAGGGGCGAGGGCATGGGAAGCCCTAGGGTCACGGCCGGTACGGCTTCGGCGTTCGGGGGAGTGTCAGAAAATCTCAATGGCTTTGGAGTACCTGCGGGCTGCTGTTCGGACGGTCCGTCGGGTATGAGGCTTGACTGCGGCACAAAGGCTTTCAGCCTGCCGAACGGCACTATGATAGCTTCTTCGTTCAACAAGGAGCTTACAAGGGAGCTTTTCACTTTTATGGGGCTTGAAATGGCAGCAAACAAGGTGGACTGTTTGCTTGGCCCCGGAATGAACATTCACAGACACCCTTTGAACGGCAGAAACTTTGAGTATTTCTCGGAAGATCCTTTTCTTACCGGCAAAATGGCGGCGGCTGAGTTAAAGGGCATGGCTGGTGCAGGGGTGACGGGTACGATAAAGCACTTCTGCGCAAACAATCGTGAGACGAACAGGCATTTTATCGACTCGGTGGTATCGGAAAGAGCGATCAGGGAGATATATCTAAAGGGCTTTGAGATAGCGGTAAAAGAGGGAGGAGCTTCCTCTGTTATGACCACATATGGCAGAGTAAACGGCTTGTGGACGGCAGGAAACTTTGACCTAAACACTGTGATACTTCGTGAGGAATGGGGCTTCAAGGGCTTCACCATGACGGACTGGTGGGCGAACATAAACGTTCGTGGAAAAGAGCCTGACAAGACGGATTTTGCGGCTATGGCTAGGGCGCAGAACGATGTTTACATGGTTTGTCCTGACGGCGAAAAGAATGGCGACAACACCCTTGCCGCCCTTGAAAATGGCGGTATAGAGAGGTGTGAGCTTCAGAGAAATGCGGCGAACATATGCGGTTTTCTTCTTCATACTAATGCTCTTAAACGTGCGGAGGGTATTGGAGATGTTGTCAAGGTGATAAACCGTGAGGACGAGGAGCAGGAGGACGACAAGCCTGTACAGTTTTACAAGGTAGACCGTGACATAACTCTTGACCTTAGTGATGTTGACACAAAGAAAGGCACTTCTTACAGCTTTGCCCTTGACCTATCAAACTTCGGTATTTACAGGGTGATAGTTACGGCAAGCTCTACACAGAGTGAGCTTGCGCAGATACCTATGACGTTGTTCAGCATGGGAACTGCGGTGGGTACGTTCACGTTCAACGGCACTGGCGGCAAGGCTGTTTCAATGGAAAAGGAAACGCCTATGTTCTCACGCTTCACAACTTTCAGGATATACTTTGCACAGAATGGGCTTGACCTGCACAGTATCAGGTTTGAGCTGACGGACGAGAAACGTTGATTTAAGGCTAGCGTTATGTTTTGTGCAAGTGAATAAACAGCAAGATCGGTCAGTAGATCCCAAATGGGATTACTGACCGATTTTTTGTGGTATTTGTCGGTGATTTGGGCATGAAAAAAGGACTATCGAATGATAGTCCTGAAACTGTCTTGCTGATACCAAATGGATGCATATCTAAAACAATATAAATTATGACCATTCCGATTAAAAATTATTTCTACCGGTCAATGTTCATTGAACTCATCACTCATTCTACGGTATTCCTTCTCCTCACAGTCAATATAATCCTTAGCAAATTGTTCCACTTCTTCAAGACTGTCTTCCAGCAGTTCAAAATCCACCGCCGCCGAAAAAACATCAATCTCAAGCTTTTCAGACTCATCAGCAAAAACTTCTATAGTAAAGCCTTTACAGCGAATATCATTACCGTCCTTATCCTCCCGATGCAGATCAGTATCGGGAGATATTTTCACATAAAAACCATTGTATTTCATTCAACCACTCTCCTTAAAATTTCATCTGCATATCGTCGTCAAGATCATAATCCTCGTCAAATTCATCATTTACTGAATGTTCAATAAATAGTGAATTTTCCAGAGCTGTAATTAGGTAACTCTCGTCCAAACCGTTTTCTTTGTACCCTTGTAAAATAGTGTTATAATATCTGCTGCTCGGCGGAGAAAGCTCCCCATAATTTATCAGATATGCCATACCAGTACAAACTTTCCCATTCAATTCAAAGGACATATTTTCCTGCCTGTAAAACCTCGGATAGCCCTCGTATCTGTTGAGATTTGGTAAATCCCTTTCGTCAAGCTCCCATATCAGAACAGGAACACTTGCCCCTTTATTCGGAACAATGGTTGCAACGCCTCTAAATTCCAATTCATAATCCTTGATTTCCGCCGTTCCTACAACCTTTGAATGAGGACATCTGTATGCCATTTGCTCCAAATTTATATTGCTTCCATATGCAATATATAGCTGTTTTTTACTCATTGTGACCTCCATTACATACTCATTTCAAACGATTCTTCTTGTTCATCTTCGTACTCCATAATTTCCTCACATTCGCTTTCTGACGGCTCTGAAATTTCATCGGGTACATTTTCGTTTAACTCTCGAACCTCGCTTACAGGCTCGACACGCTGCTCACGGACGGCTTGCCGTTCAGCTTCACGCTTTTCTTTCAGCTTTGCCCTTGCAGCGATTCCGTCCTCCGGGTGCCGCCATGCAATATCGCCATCCAAATGTTTTAGCAAATGCGTTCTGCAATTCTTGAACTCATCTCCGATAAGTCCAAGATTCAAAAGCCATACACGAAAGCTGTACCGCATATTATCGCTTTGCGAAACGTGCGGAGAACAGTATTTCTTAGTCATTGCCGCATTGCTTATGGCAAGCGCAAGAACTATCTGACTTCTTACCTCTCCTGCATGAAGACTTCCGTTGTATGCCCTTATCTCGTAATGACCATGCTGAAAGAATGAGTGCAGATTGCAGATAACATATCGGCTATTTGAGTAATGCTGAAACTGTTCGCTCATTCTGCCGTGATACCAAAGCCCCTTTATTTCTTCCATATCTTTAGGCTTTTTTCGGTTAATTTCCTCGATGAACTGCTTATCCATCTTGTGACAGTAGGATTCACGAGCAGAAGAAACCTGCAAAGCGTCCCACAGAAAGTCCTCCTTACTTGCAAAAATATTTACAAGATTGCGTATCTGCTGCGGAGTGTAATCGTCTGCCGAAATGTGAATATGCGTGCCTGCACAATATCTCGGACCCGTTACTCCGCCCGCTTTTCTAAGAACTCGTACAACCTCCTGCAAAAGCGGAATATCCTCATATTCAAGAACAGGAGAATTCATTTCCACACTGTAGGATTTGGACGCTCGGTCGCCGTTTGCATTGTAACAGCTGATACTTCCGTCGTACACAATAGACCAATCCCTTCTTTTAATATCTTTAACCGTATATTTATCATAAGCGCCACCCTCATGGACAACCTCTCCTCCCAGAACACCTGAAATTGCTTTTGCCGCCTGACAGCGAGTTAAGCCTGTCATTTCTATCTCAATTCCATATGAACGGTTTTTTATTCCTTCAAAATTTCCTGCCAATGTAACACCTCCCAACAAAAACAGCCTGCAGATTTCTCCGCAAGCTGTAAATTTTAATCGTTATTCAATTTCCGTTCTGACCTCGTATCCGCCCTTGAAAATTACCAGTATTTCGGTCTTACTCACAACCTTTACACATTCTATCAACTTGCGTATCAGCACATTATCGAATATTTCCAACTCAAACTTTTCATGCTCTATCATGTTCATAATTTTATTGAGCTTTTCCTGAGTTTCAGCAGAAGTCTGATTTTGTGATTTCAGCATTGCAAGCCGTTCGCTCAACTGCTGTTCTTCCGCATAAAGCTTTGCAAACTCACTGTCAAGCTTATCCTCATCGCAACCGCCCGAAGCGATTAAGTCCACTAAATCATTTCTTGCTTGGTCGATTTCCCTAAGCCTTTTTTCGGCAGCTAAAATATCCTCCTGCCCCTGACATTCAAGCACAGAGCCGATATTTGCTTTCAAAATCCTCACAATATCATTTCGGCAGGAATAGTAGTTATTTATCGCCCGAATTATCGCCTTATGGAGTTGTTCTTCTTTTATCGTCGGCGAATCGGGACAGTACTTTTTGCCGTGTTCCAAACGGCTGATACATCGCCAGACAATTTGTTTTTTGCCGTTTCTTGACCATATCCTGCGTCTGTATGGAGTTCCGCAATGACCGCATATCAACAGCTCGGATAACGCATATTTTCCGCTGTATTTGCCTTGCTCAGTTTTGGTGTTATCACTGATTTTTCGCTTGGAAGTGCGCCTTGCAAGTTCCTGTTGTACTCGGTTATATGTGTCACGGTCAACTATCGGAGCGTGATGGTCAGTAACCAGATACATCGGTCGCTCTCCGTTATTTTTCACCACTTTGTGAGTTATGCAGTCCACCGTGAAAGTCTTTTGCAGAAGTGCGTCACCGACATATTTCTCTTTTTTCAGAATCCGCTGAACCTCGCCTTTACTCCAAATATTTTTGCCTGTAGCTGTCTTTCTGCCCTGAGCCATAAGCGTATCTGCGATATTTAAAAGCGTGTATCCGTCAAGGTACATATTAAAAATCAGCTTAACTGTTTCCGCTTCTTCAGGAACTATTTCAGGCTTGCCGTCTGCACCTTTTTTGTAACCGAGAAGATATTTATACTGAAACTGTACCTTGCCCTCACGGTAAGCTTTTTCTTTTCCCCAGCTTACATTTTTGCTTATTGACTCCGATTCTGCCTGAGCAAAACTTCCGTACAGAGCTATCATAAATTCAGAAGTCATTGTCATCGTATTGATGTTCTCTTTCTCGAAAATCACTCCGATCCCGAGGTCTTTCAACTGTCGCACATATTCCAAACAATCCACAGTATTTCTGGCAAATCTTGATATCGACTTGGTAATTACAAGGTCGATTTTCTTGTTTCTGCACATACGGATCATGCGATTAAATTCGGTACGTTTTTTTGTCTGCGTTCCGCTTATGCCCTCGTCAGCAAATATTCCTGCCAGCGTCCATTCCTTTTTTCGATTAATTAAATCAGTGTAATACGCAATCTGAACCTGATACGAATTTTGCTGTTCCTCCTGCTCGGTAGAAACTCGGCAGTATGCGGCAACTCTCAACTGGTGGTATTTACTGCGATTTTCCGCAGTCTGCACTTTCGCAGGAATTATCGTTACATTTGTTGCTGTGGTCATTTTCAAGCTTCCTTTCCGTTATATTTTTTATTCGCACTCCATTTATGAGTTCAACCTCTATGGTACAAAAATGGCTTATCCAAATTCGTGAAACACACGCTTTGAATAAGCCTATATCGAGCGTATTTAATTGTTCGTGATTTTTAAGAAGTGCCTTGATTTCCGCTGCTTTCTGCGGACTGTCATTGTAAGTACAGCAGTCGTACTTCATCTCGGCAAGCTTGAAAATCTCAGCTTTCACTCTGTCAAAATCCATTTGAAGGGAATCTGTCATCTGATTAATTTCATTTTGTTTTCTAATCACATCTACAGTAGGGGAATACACGCTTATTTCGCCGCCGTACTCTAAAAGGCTGGGATTTGCAATAGCAGTGTTTAAAACGGTCAGCACTGCACCTATTATCATTTGATCTGTCAGTCGATATTCATATTTAAAGCAATCGGGATTTCCACAGTTCCAATATTCACGTCCTTTGCCGTTAGTTCTTCTGAAAAGCTTTTCTCCGCATTCAAGGCAGTATGTAACCTTTCTGATTTCCTGTAAATCATCGCATATCGAATTAAACGTAGTAGCTTTTCTCACTCGCTTTTCATTGGCAGTTTTAAAGGTTTCCTCATCAATTATCTGCGGATATTTGTCAGTTCCGAGATACTTTTCATTTTCGATTATCCGCTTGACCATATTTTTGTTCCAACGGTCAGAATCCTCAGTATATCGTATTTTTTCGGACTCCATCAGTTTTGCGATTTGAAGTAAACTGCTGCCATTCAGATATTCTCTGAAAATCGTTGAGACTGCGTAAACTTCTTTCGGATTGGTAGTTATTTCGCCGTTTTTCATGCAGTAGCCGAACAAGATTACTCTGTTTCTTGCCATTGATATCACTCCTTTCAACCAACAAGGATACCACAAAATTCTGCGGAAATCCAGTGCCAAAACTAACAAAGAAATGCCCTGCAATTTTACTGCAAGGCATTTTCTGTTATATATTTTCTTTGAACTTCAATCCGCCAATCAAGTGAAACTCCAGCTCATGCTGATCTATTACCACGATCTTCTCAACGATACTCTCAAACGTAGATTCCTCAAACTCGGTTATCGGCTTATCTCGCTTTTCAAAGAAGTCGAACAGCATTTCTATCTGTTCAAGCGTTTCATCCTCATCGTCGGAACGTGAAAGCTTCTTCAGCTCAACTTGCAGCTTATTGATTTTAGCTGTAAGCTCCGTAGTCTGTTCAATATACTTAGCCTCGTCCAGAAATCCTTTTGTTTTCAGCCTTGCGAGTACATGGGTCTGCTCCTTAAGTTTTGCGATTTCTTTGTGAATATCCATAACATTGGTGTTTCCGCTAAATTTTTTCAGCTTTAAATCCTGTAACGACGTTTGGAGAGGTACAAGATTTTGCTTGTAATTGAATAACAGTTTGTTGTGAAGTATTATAAAACTCTGCCTAATAAACTTTTCCTCAATTCGTTTATTTGTGCATAGTTGCGCTAAATTATCATGCCTGCGGCAAACCCAGTATATTTTATCACCACTACATTTACGCTTATATTTTGTTCCGCAGTTGGCGCATATAATTTTTCCGCTGAACGGTGATTCTGACAATATGTTCTTATGCTTTCTACATTCTATTAGAGCTTGTGCTTTTTCAAACATTTCTTTTGATATTATCGATTTGTGTGTGGCTTGAATATAATATTGAATTAACTCACCTTTATTAGGGAGTTTTCTATACGGAAGTGTATTCGTGGTAAATGTTTTTTGATATTTTGAATCACCGATATACTTTTCATTGGACAAAATATATCGAATGCCGTAATAACTAAAATTATCCTTATATGATGAATACTTATTTTGACAAATTTCTGAAATTCGCTGATAACCAATACCATTCAGAAACATCTCAAAAATCTCTTTTACTATCTGAGCTTGTATTTCGTCAATAATTAACGAGCCACTACTTAACTTATAACCAAAGGGCGCAGAAAAAACATTTATTGTTCCTTTTTCAAATCTTTTCTGATAACTCCATTTTATATTTTTTGAGATCGAAGTTGATTCCTCCTGCGCCAAACCTCCCATAATTGTTATCATCATTTCATCGGTCATATTGGCAGTATCGATATTCTCTTTCTCAAAATATATCGTAATTCCCAGCGATTTCAGTTCTCTGACGTTTTTCAGACAATCCCTTGTATTTCGGGCAAAGCGGCTTATTGACTTGGTGTAAATTCTGTCAATTTTACCCTTTCGGCAGTCCTTCATAAGTCTCTGAAACTCGTCACGCTTGTCCTCACGGGTTCCTGTGATACCTTCGTCGGCATATATGTCGATCAGTTCCTCTGTTTCCGAATCCTCAAAAAAATGACTGTAATACCTTGTCTGAGCCATAATGGAATTGAGCTGATCTTCGCTGTCTGAGCTTACTCGGCAATATGCTGCACAACGGATTTTTGCTGTTTGTTCTTCTGCTATTGTAGGCTGTATCACCGTTACTGTCGGCATTTTCTCACTCTCCTTTCAACCAACAAGAATACCACAAATCTTTTCAGAATGATATTACCAAACCCGACAAAATTACTTGTCCGAATTTGACATATTTTCATCTGCCTGCTTTGCCGCAGTACAGAGACACATTGCGAATACTCCTGCTGTACCGCCTGCAAGCAATCCAATAATAAATCCTAACATATCAATACCTCCTCACGCTGCGTCCCTTGAAGACGGGAACTGACCGTATATATCTTCCGTATTTTTGCTGTTAAAATTCTGTTTATCGTCTGCATCAAGAATTTCATCAAGCTTGTCCGCAAATACTCTTGCCATAAAATCACAGTATTCTGCTTGTCCAAATTTAGTCATCAAAATCAACTCCTATACTTATTTTCATCGCTTTTTCTACTTTTTCCATAAGTTCAAAATCAACTGAACCCACGTAACTTTTCAATCGGTATCTGTCTATCGTCCGTATCTGTTCCGCAAGCACGATTGAATCCTTGGGCAATGTTTTTGAACCTCGGATATGAATATGAGTGGGAAGATAATGCTTTTTTGCCGTCGAAAGCGGAAGAACCACGATCGTTGGGCTGTGCCTGTTTCCCACATTATTCTGTACCACCAGCACAGGACGAATACCGCCTTGCTCTGAGCCGACCACGGGATTCAAATCTGCGTAAAAAATATCTCCACGTTTAATCAGCATTTCATTCACCTTTTCTGTATCTTACACACTTATGAAACGGACAAAACAGTACGTCGGTATTCCTGTCATACCACACACAGCCTTTGCATGGGTGATTATCTGAAAGCTTTATGCACGGGATTCTAACATCAATGCCGAATTTACTTGATTTTAGCTGAAAGTCAAATAGCTTCGGCGTTTCTTTTTCTTCTGATATATCATTCATACTATCAGCCTCCTGTTCTTGTGAATTTAATATGTAAATGGCGTTGTAAAAAAACAGCGCTCAAGGAGTCGAGATTTCCTGCTTTTGGGAAATCTTGACTCTTTTTTATGCCAGATCGCAAAAATAACTATTTTGGCTGAATTTTGGGTACAGCAAACACAGCGGCACAAAAACTGCGTTTTTGCCGTGTTGAAAATCTGGAAAATATTCTAAATTTATGCCGCTTT
>NZ_QTXU01000059.1:0-4359 GCF_003461785.1 Ruminococcus sp. AM43-6 | reverse complement strand
GAGAGCTATCTGTGCCTGAGGCTGTAAAGTTAGCACAGGATTTTGCTGATGATTTTACAGATTTCTGCAATTATTCCAATGATCTGTCAGTATCGAGAATAAGCTTGTATGAATGTTCGGACGGCTATTTTTATATGGCAAATTATACTCAGTCCGTATCTGACGTAAATATTTTGGAATATGCAGGCTATGATAGCATTGACGAAAATATGATCGTGTCCTGCGCTTTCGCATATATCTGCGGAAACGAGGTCAATAATTTTGTCACGAACTCCTACTTTGAAGAATATAAAATCGACGGTGAATTGACGAGTACATCCGATCCTGTTTCTGCCGCTAAATGTTTAAGTGATACTTTAGCAACAAATATGAAGTTGAACGTCAAGCGTATAGCTATTGAATACTGTATGATTAAAAAAGGTAATATTGAGAAAAGCACAGGAGATGAAGAAAAAGACCGTGAAAAAGCTCCCTGGGCAACTTACTGCTCGTATGACATATATGAAGCTGTTCCATGCTGGGTGTTTTACTTTGACGAAACTCCGAACAAGGAAATTTATGCAACCATAAATTGTAACGATATGAACGTTTCTTTTGTTAATAATCAAAAAGGAAACGTATAACACAATAAAAAGTGACCTGAGCAAAAGCGAAAATTACCATTGACTTACTGATGTTATCACATATGAGGAAGGAAGTTGCTTATGAAAAATCTAAAATTACTTGCCGCAGCGTTGGCTGTCGTTCTTGCAGGCTGTGCACAGACACCTGACAGCGTAAGATTCTCTGCCGAGAAAGACAGTAAAGAGAGAAATGAGATCACAGCTATACAGTACATATCTTCCAACAAACTCAGTGATGACATAGACAATGCTCTTGATAAAAGCTATACTCAATTTGATCTGAGAGAAAATATCAGTGTGGAATTGCCCGAAGATTACTGCGAAGTCGATTTTACTCAGATATCGGATTATGAGGAAAATTACGAAAAGATAATGACCCGGATTTTTGGCAAGGATGTTCTCGACCGTGAGAATACAGTTCATGATGAAACCGGCGACGGAATGGTAAGTTACAGCTTTAGCGACGATGACGAGAAAATGTATGGCTGCGTTGGAAATAACGGCTTTATCTGTTTTGCCAAGCCCTCAGCTTTTGATGATCTCTTTAACGGCGGAAACAGAGTCAAGATCTATCATATTGACAGAGATGACGATCTTTCAGACAGCTATGAACTGGACGGAACTTCAGTCACGATCAAGCAGGCAGCTGATTTTGCTCAGGACTGGCTCGATAAGAACTATGCCGATCTTGAACCTGACTTGGAGATAGCCGTTAAAACTATAATTGTAAGACAAAGCGATCAGGGCATTTACTCTTTTGATATCCATGCGTCTAAAAAATACAACGGCGTATTGCTTGACGATCTTGTGCAAATGACAGATACGTCTGATGAAAGTATGTCGAAAATGAAATATATCACGCAGGGCATATATATGCAGATGTTTAAAAGCGACGAGATAGGCAGCCTTACTAACGGCAACGGTATCTTGATACCAAAAAAAGAAAGATCTGTTGATAAGATAATTTCCCTGTCAAGTGCAATGGGGTTTATTGAAAATACTTTTACAGATTTTAATGAGAAAATGGAGATAAGTGCCATTGACCTTAAATACACACTCACCCCTCTTAACGATAATAAAAACGGTCAAAGCTGCTACGATGCAGGCATAAAATTTGACAGCCATTTGGTCTGGGAGTTTGTTATGGATGTTCCCGAAAATGAAATGCCAGTAGGTGATGAATATTCATCGGCAGGCAATATTCAGCGATTTATTTATCTTGACGCTGAAAGCGGCGATCTTGATTATGAGTTTGATATAAATATGCTTATGCAGTGAGGTAGATCATGAAACAAAAGAAGTTTATGACGTTTTCGTGTATCGTGTTTTCTGCTGTTATTTTTCTGACTTCCTGTGGGGAAAATAAACCACAGTCGGATCTCTCTGCTGTTGACAGCGTGTCAAATATGCCGGAGAGCACCGTGTCAAAGCCAAGTTCGGAATTTGAGAACATAACTGTGGAAACAGAAAAATATGAGAATGAACAGCTTACATTCACATATGAGGGCAAAAGCTATACATTGCCGCTTTCAAGAGATAACTTTAAAGACGATATAGTTTATTATCCTGGATCAAAGCTCCACTCAGAACAGATCATAAACAATAAGTTTGGTGAAAAGGTCACTGCTGTTCTTACCGTTGATGATGGAATAACTAAGATCAAGCTGTGTGATGTTATAGGTCAAAACGGCAAAGTTTTTTCAAACAGCGGCGGCATTTGTACTATGACAAGAACGGGCGGATCTGCCTGTGAATTTACAGATCCACAAAGAACATTAAAAGCCGACCTGAACGATCTTATAGTATATCAGGAAATAAACTATCCCGATGAAGTCGATGATGTTGTATATGTGGGGTATCTTTTCAAGGACAATAATTTTATCCTTAATCAACTGTATGTTGCCGAATATGACGAAAATGGAGAGAAAAACTATGAAGAACAGCTAAACCGTGACCTCCCCAGCTTTTTCGGCACAGTACAGACCATAGGCGACAACATGGCCGAAATTAAGCTCACAGACAAAAAGACAGTATGCACAGTGCCTACATATTATTGCGACGGTGAGCTTAGTGAGGGGCTTGAAGTCATGGTGATACTTGACTGCTCCACAGACCTTTTCGATAGCGGAAAGTCGGAGAGTTTTGATTACGCCGTTATCTGCACAGACCCTGCGGAGTATGACCCCTCAGGGCATGAGTTTGGAACGCTCGCCTACGCCAAAGCTGACAGCAATAACCTTGGTAGGTTTATCTACACCGAGATCGGAGATATAGAGAAATGAAACTAAAACTTCTAAACACAATAAAATGTGACCTGAACAAAAGCATAATAAACATAGGCTTTGCAGGGGCGGTGCTGCTGACAACAGTGCTTGCTTTCACCGCCTCAGCCTATACAGACCTTGCCACCGATAAATCATATTCGGTGTTCGAGTCACTTTTCACTCTCGATAAAAATATCCTCCGCACCGACCCAATGCTGTCCTCAGTGCTGGTTTTCAGAAACGGACTTTCGGGATATATCACAATGTTTTTGCCTATTGTCGTGGCATTCCCATTCATGGTGTCTTTCTGTGCAGAGCGAAATAACGGACTGATGCGTTTCACCATATCTCGCACAGGCAAGCTAAGATATTATCTTTCAAAATTTATATCCGCACTTATCTCAGGGGGACTTGCCGTTATGCTCGGTATAGCTGTTTACGGCATAGCCTGTGCAGTGCTTTTTCAACCACTTTCGGAGTTTGACGTATCAGCCGACCAGCTTCAATACATAATGCAAGACAGCACAGGTAGAACCATAATCAAAATGCTTGCAGTAGCTTTCGCATATGGTGCAGTTTCCACTCTGCCTGCGTTTTTCCTAAGCTCTTTCTGCAAAAATCCGTATATCATAACCTGCCTGCCTTTTATGCTCAACTATGTCCTCACAACAATGCTCAATAGGATAATAGACGCAAATCTTTTCAACGATAACTTTGATTTTGATAGAGCAAACGCCTTTTATCCAAGCTCTGTGACGAATTTTCTGTATATACAAAGCTTTGACAGAAGCGCAAAGTGGATAACAGCGGTGAACTGTTCGGGGGCGATCGTTACCCTGCTGGGATTTATTATTGTGATGAATTTGCGCAAGGACAAGGGGGTGTAGGTCAGCTATGATGAAAAATTTCAGCCTAAAACAAAGCTTTTTCTGTGCAAGGGCGGAGTTCATAAAGTGGGTATGCGACGCACGAATGATAATCCTGGGAGTGCTTCTTATCTTCATTTACAGCTTTGCTATAGAGCCTCTTAAATCAAACGCAGAGCTTATGGGCGAACCGCTGAATATCCTTGAGCCTTTTATCGCCATAGCAAATTCGGGTGCGATACTTCTTATCATACCGCTGGTTTTCCTCACACTTATCGCAGATTTTCCCAAGATAGACACCAACACAGTTTTCTACATAATGCGTGTGGGCAGGCTGAACTGGCTGTTCGGACAGCTTTTGAAGCTCATTTTTATGGCTTTATCTTATCTTGCAGTGATATTCTTGGGCGCAGTGCTTCCAATGCTTTCAGACGGTTTTTGGTACAACGGCTGGAGCAATGTGGCGACAAAGTTCGCTTCACGCTTTCCTGAACATTCGGGCAATTTCGGTGTGCAGCTTCTCCCTGAAAATCTCTACAATCAGCTCACAGTATTTTCAGCCGCAGTGCAAAGCTACCTGCTCGTGTTCGCATACCTTATGATAAT
>NZ_QTXU01000058.1:0-4556 GCF_003461785.1 Ruminococcus sp. AM43-6 | reverse complement strand
AATTTATGCAAATTCTCAGGCTCTTTCGGCTGACAATATGTTATACTGCAGGCTTGTCCTGTTACTAATGTCGTTATGCCGTAGATTGCACTGAGAATTAACGTTATAATAAGTCCTCGTTTTGTTTCCTGATTCAGTTTCTTCATCGATCAATTACTCTCCAAGATAAAAAAATACGCTATACTTTTACTGGATGTTCCCAGTTTTCAGTATAGCGTATACTATTTATCTTTTTCAAGGCTTTTGCGCCAAAGTACTTTTTATGACATTAAATGTCACCTTCGTTAATACTCTATTAATATATCAGCAGTAAATATACCATTCTCCCACTCGAAAGATGTAACCCCATTAAGCTGAGTCACTGCCTTTTTTATACTGCTTACACCTATACCGTGTAATCCGTTTCCCGATTTACTCGACTTAAGGTTTTGTGTATCAACCTCATCTGATGAATTCATAACGCAAATTCTAAGTTTATTATCAATTTGTATCAATGAAATGTAGATATATTTATTGACATACGAACATCGTTCAGCTCCCTCAATTGCATTATCAAAAAGATTAGAAAGTATCCGGCAAAGCAGCATATTATCTATGGGCACTGATTCGAACACATTAATTTTAGTTGTAAATTGTATGTTTTTATTCAACGCCTCCTGCCATTTCATATTGATAATAGCATCAACGGCTGAAATACCTGTGTAGCATATTCTGCCCGCGTCTGATAAGCTGTCTGCTAACTTATCCAGATGCTTTATTGCTTCTTTTGGATTTCCATCACTAAACATGGATTTTGCTACAGATATCTGATTATTTATATCATGCTTTAACTGCCTTATCTCATTGTACTTGTTTTCAATGAGCATATAATTTTCTTCTTCTGATTTTAGCCTTTGCTCCATGACTTTCATTTTCAGTTGGTTTGCATATGTATCAAAAAAGTTAAATACGAACAGATTGAGCGCCAGTAATCCAATCACAGTAATCAAATAATTTATCGTCTGTCTGTGATTTAAACCATATGATACAAAAATACCATTGAGAATAAACACGCTTAAAATAGGTATTAGTATAATCGACAGCCAGTTTTTGATTGGAATATCTTTCTGCTTGTTTTTGGAATATTCTATTATGTAAACTGAAAACCAAAAGCAAAACAATTTAGAGCAAAACATGCCGATATATCTTCCTGCTCCTGAAGTTAACTGCTCCAAAGGACTTCCAAAATTAAGCATATATAAAATTCCCATGGGAAGTGATTCTGAAGCAAGTATTACTATTAAAAATATTAATGAACAAAATATTTTTGTACCGAATTTACATTCAAACATAATGCTTGAAATTGCCATCATCAATATAAAAGTAGCAATCAAATGAACCCATGGATACTCAAGAAATAAAGTTACCGAATCAAGTGAAATAAAACAGAGTATCACTGCCGGGACCAATGATTTTTTTCGGAATCTATAATCCTCTTTCATCATATTGTACAAATAGAAAACTATAACCATGCTCTCCGCAAGACAATTCAGACTTTCTATAATTACTTCACTAATGGACATTATCCCCACCTGTTTCTGCTAAATTTCAAAAAAGCTCTTGTGATTTTTTCAAGATGATTTCTGCTGACATATAAGATTTTGCCGTTCTTCATAAATACTTGATTTTTTTTAATGTAGTCAATATTAGTAACGTTTATCAGAACGCTTTTATCGGAACGTACAAATAAACATTCTTCTAACATTTTCTCATAATCTGATAATTTACCTTTCTGATAATATTCTTTGTTAAAGGTATGGATGACGATCTGATGTGAATAAACCTCTATATATAAAATATCGACTGTAAGAAGTTCCTTTTCAATACCATCGTCAATGACTTTTATGTATTTTTTATTTCTATAATACTCTTGGATTGTATCGCTGAGCTGTTTAAAATAAATAGGTTCAGGTTGATTTTTTAATATATATCTAAACGCCTTAACTTCATAGCCTTGATAAACGAATTTGTCATAACCGGTCATAAAAATAAGGATCACATTTTTATCAAGTTGTCTTATAAACTCTGCCGTCTGTAAACCATTTAGATCTTTCATCTCAATATCAAGAATGAGCAGATCATATTTATCATTTGAAAACTCTGCAATAAATTCTTCTCCACTTTCAAACTCTGAAAATTCAAATTCATTTTCGTGCGTTTGAAATGATTTTATATCTTTTTTTATCTTTTCTATGTAAGATTTTTCATCATCACAAATAGCGATTCTCATAAAAACACCCCTAATTATATTTTAGCACAAAATTCTAACTTTTTCAATATTAATCGTAATTTTAACAAAAAAACAAATATGACTTCCTTCTGGGTTAAAAAATTACGACTTATAAAAAATCTTATTCGCAAAGGTGCAGATTTTGCGAAAGAAAAACAGCTGATCTATGCATTCACAAGCACAGATCAGCTGTTTTTCTTTATTGTATATCCATATGATTTTCTTCTTTCTCTCCCAACTCCATTTTCTTTTTGCGAATAACCCTCATCAGTTTTCTGTCAACTATGCTTTGTAGGTCTTTACGATCGTTGTCATAACTATCCTGAATGCACCTACTAAGACTAACAAACAAACTAAAAATCGTATTCGCAAGCAGATCATTCTCAAACTTCGATATGTTGTCCAGCATAGCCTGTGCACATTCATTGCCGTCGTTTGCAGACTTTGTGAACCATTCGACAGCTTTTTCCTTATCTCTTTCAATGTCCTTAGCCCCGAAAAGATAGATCCTGCCAAGCTGATAACTTGCCCAATGATTTTTGGCAGCACAATTCTCGAAAAAATTGACAGCTTTTTGTATATCATACTTTTCTTCCTGCAAATACAGCTTTGCAAGTGCATACTGCGTATACTCGCTATCTTCTGTCAAGAGCAAATACTTTTCTGCTTTGTCCAGATTTTGAGGCATTATCTCGCCCTGCAAATAAATTTTTCCTAGTCTGTAACTAGCAATGACATCTCCGCTGTCAGCACACTCAGTAAGCAAGGCTATTCCCTTTTCAATGTCCTGTTCCAAATGCTCTCCTGAAATATATTCAAGGGCAAGGAATCTTTTTGCATTGCTGTTTTTAAGTTTGACAGCTTTCTCAATCAATTTTACTGCACTATCCGTATCTTGCGGAATGTGTTCACCTGTCAAAAGTGCTTTGCCATACTCAAACAAGCCGTTCTTGTTATTCATTTCAGCTGAACGTTTGAAGTATTCGATCGCTTTTGTAACGTCTGAGTCTGTTCCAAGTCCAAGCTTGAACATCTGTCCCAATTTGTAAAACAGATCGTCGTTCGCCATATCATCACTTTCGATTTTCAAAAATCCCGACAAAGCTTGTTGGTAATATCGCTGTGCTGTATCGTTATCTTTGGTGACATACTCTCCATATCTGTACATTTGAGCGATAGAATAAGCCGCATAAGGCTGCCCCTGAGAGGATGATCTCTGATACCAAAGAAAAGCCTGCGACAGATCTTTCTCCACACCGCTGCCATAGTAATACAGATTTGCAAGGCTAAATTGAGCAAACTTGTTTTTCTGTTTTGCCGATCTTTCAAACCACTCAAAGGCTTTTTGATAGTCCTGCTCCGTACCAAGACCATAGCAAAACATTTTGCCAATACGATACTGAACATATGGCTTTAATTTCTTAGAGTTTGGTTCTATTCGCAAAAAGCCCTGCAAAGCCCGTGTGTATTTTGCAACAGACATTTCTTCGTTTCTTTCGCCAAGCTTGTCGGTAGAATAAAGCTTTCCGAGATCGTAATCAGCCAAAACATTCCCACGCTGTGATTCAGATAACAAAAGCTGTCCAGCTTTCTTAAAATCATTAAGCTTAGCGTCTTTGCCATAGATAAGCTTGCAGGCTTTTTTGTATTGATCGTTCCATTTGATATAGTATTTTATTGCCGCAGCCGATTCATCTGTTTCTGTCTCTGCCAGCGGTTCTGCTTCATCAAACAGAGGTGACATATTCTGAGGTGTATTATCAAAGTATTCATCATTTGGTTCAGATCCTTCAATTTCAGTATTTGCATCAAATGGTTTCATATTAAGTACTGTACGAATTATCATATTCCGCACCGGCTGAAAAACTTTGTTATCTGCTAGTTTTGGAAGTTCTGTTTCCTTTTGGGTATACGTCTTGTATTTCAAACGTTCAAGACCGCACCATTTCTCATAGAGCTGTTGTATATTTTCATCTTTTGCAAGCTCTGAAAATATTTTATTGACGGTTTCCTTTATCTCCATTGGAAGATAGCCGTAAACTTTTTTGCCTTTCACATTCTGTAATTGGATATATAGTTTTCTGATAAGTTCTTCAAGCTGTGGATCTGTATGATCATTACTTGCAATCCTATTTACAATGCTTTCAAATTCGTTTTTGGAAACCGCTTTCAATTCATCACGGCTTACTGTCTGTTCCTGATAAATGCTTTGCAGATCATCATGAAAAATATCGTTTGCAAATACCGAACGCACTTTATCTATTCCAGCCTTTGTCAGAAAGCCTTG
>NZ_QTXU01000057.1:0-5035 GCF_003461785.1 Ruminococcus sp. AM43-6 | reverse complement strand
GGTTTTCGCCTATCGAATTTCTTAATAATAGTGTCCAATATGATTGACAAACCTACATTCACCTAAATTTCACATTATCACCCCATTTTTTATTGTATATTTTCACGCAAAAAGCAGCGACATTTCTGCCGCTGCTTTAAATCATGTATTTGTCGCTTTATGTCCAAACTGTGTTCTTACTTTTTCATAAGCAAACTTCACAGCAGGCAGGAATATCATGAGCAAGATCAGATCCACAGGGAGCTGGATAAGATTTTTCGCTATTCTCGGTGTGCAGTATGTAAGAAAACCGCTCATTCCTTCTTTGGTGAGGTTTGTGATGCCAAAAGTCTTGTTTACATAAAGTGTATACAGAAAATAAGAATTAAGTCCTATATTACAGAAAAGTATAACACTTCCTCTTGCAATTGCGATCCTTATGTAGCTTTGAAGCTTTTTGTTGTTAAAATCGCACTTATACAACAAACAGCCGTAGATGATACCTGAAATAATAACTACCATTGCAAGCTGTGGGCTGTAGGCTCTCGGGGATTTGTTCTGCACTATGTATCCCAGAAAATCAAGGACAAATGTAGACATTCCGCATACCACAGGTCCGTAAAGCATACCTATAGTACAGGTCGCAAGAAATGTGAAACCGATCCTCAAGTCAGGCGTTACCTCAATGGAAAATGATCTGATAGCAAACGCCAATGCTATCAATATTCCAGTTGTTGTCAATGTTCTAAGATCTTTCAGTGACTTGAAAGAGTCGTAGAACATTCTTCCGAAGCTCTTCATAAATTTACCTCCTTATTCTGCGAGCTTATCGCTTTGTGCATAACGGAGCATAAAAACAGCTCTGCACACTACCCATGCGGGATGTGCAGAGCCGCTATAAAAAGCTTCAATTACACATTCAGCGGGATGCGAAAACTGAACCGCAAAGGTTCTGCCTTTTTCGTTCCGACGGCAACTCCCCGTCCGACGGACACTTAACGCTCAGTTTTCTACTCTGTAATATGTCAAAGTCTTAAAGACTCAGACCTCGTGAAAAATTAGAATGCAGTTTCATTGAGGATCTTGTAAAGTTCATCCTCGAAAGGCTTCTTCATTGAAAGCGCTTCCTGAATATCTACATCATATATCTTGTTGTCCTTCATACCAACAACTCTGTTGCCAATGCCCTGTTCAAGCAGTTCAACAGCGTGGTAACCCATTTCAGTTGCAACAACTCTATCTCTTACTGTAGGAGAGCCGCCTCTCTGAACGTGGCCGAGAATAGTAGCTCTTGATTCGATACCGGTAAGATCCTGAAGAGTTCTTGTGATATACTCTGTCTTGCCAACACCCTCAGCAACCACGATGATGAAATGTGTCTTGCCTGACTTCTTTGTCTGCTCCATCTTCTGAGCAATAGCATTGAGATCATAAGGCTTCTCAGGTGTGATAACAGCCTCAGCGCCTACAGCAGCAGCAACGTTGATTGCAATGTAACCAGCGTTTCTGCCCATTACCTCAACTACTGAACATCTGTCATGTGACTGTGCTGTATCTCTGATCTTATCGATCATTTCCATAGCTGTGTTCATAGCTGTGTCATAACCGATAGTATATTCTGTGCATGAAATATCGTTGTCTATAGTACCAGGCAGACCGATACATGGGATACCCTGTGCTGAAAGGTCAGCCGCACCTCTGAATGAACCGTCACCACCGATAACTACGATACCGTCAAGACCCATTTCAAGACACTTATCTCTGCCCTTCTTTACGCCCTCGATATCTCTGAATTCAGGACATCTTGCTGTGTAAAGGCAAGTACCGCCTCTCTGGATTATGCCTGAAACAGTTCTTGCATTCATCTCAATAACTTCACCGTTAAGAAGGCCGTTATATCCTCTGAGGATACCTACGACTTCCATACCCTTTGCAAGACCAGCTCTGCATACTGCTCTGACAGCAGCGTTCATTCCCGGAGCATCTCCTCCGCTGGTAAGTACACCAATTTTCTTAGCCATGTAAAATACCTCCAAACCAGGAAACAATTTATCCTGTTACTTTCCTAATAATCTATAATGAGCATAGCACAAAGCCCCTGAATTGTCAAGGGCTTTGTTTGTTTTTTAACATTTTATTAAACGTTTTCGTTATTCAGTAGGCACAACAGCCGGAGCTGGTGTTGTTTCAGAAGAGCTACCTGTGTTCGTATCAGGCTTAGGCTCTGTTGCCTTTGTTGTAGTGGTCGTAGTAGTCACAAGACCTGCGGAAACTGTAACTGTAAGCACATCACCATTTTTAACATTCACAGTGTTTCCAACATTAACGCTTGTCGCCATAACATATCCTGCAGAAACAGAGCTTGAGAAATCGGTAACGACCTTATACTTGATATTATAAGAATCAAGTAACTCAAGGTAAGCCTTCTTTGACAGGCCAGAGAAATCAGGAACAGGAACATTTTCAGGGCCTGCACATACTTTAAGAACAAGCTCATTTTTCAAAGACGGATCAAAATCAGTACCCTCTGGTATGCTCTGCTCTTTAACAACGTCCTTATCGTCAACATCAGAATAATAATATTCAGCCTTGATAGTAAAATCCTCACCAAGTTGTTTTACAACAGTATTGTATTCCAGACCCACAACGTTAGGCATTATAGCGCCATAGCCATATTCTGACTGACTTTCAGTATCAGTCACCTTAGGCGTAGCAACTGTGGTGCTGTAAACGAATACCTCGCTGTCAACTCCATCTGCATCATCAGAAGAAATGACCTTATCCTCAGACGAATCATTATTGCTGTCCGACGGACCTGAAAACAACTCATATAGCAGAAAAACTGAAAGCAAAAGCACTATCACAAGCACAGTCCAGCCTATTATCGTAGCCGTTTTATTCTTAGGCTTTTCTTCCTCACGAGTCTGCTGTGGCATTTGCCTTGACTGCGTTCTTTGTCTTGGAACATGCTGTATAGGAATAGTCTGAGTTGAACCCTTAGGGTGTTCCATATGCGTTGTATGCTGCTCAAAAAGTGCAGTAACAAGCTCTGAAACTGTCTGTATTCTTTCTTCGCCACGAACTCTCATAGCTCTTGAAAGAACTCGAGAGATATGCTGTGGTATTCTCGGATTGACTCTGCAAGCTTCGACCATAGTATCATTCTTTGTACGGGTATAAGCGTCAAGGGGCATACAGCCTGTTAGTATTCTATAAAGAACTGCAGCAAGTGCATAAACGTCAGTCCATGTGCCCTGCCATTCTAACGAAGAATATTGCTCAGGGGCGGTATATCCTGAATAGAATTCAGGAGAAAGCCCTGTATTAGATGTTCTTATAGAACTTATGCAAAAGCCTGTAAGTTTAAGCTCACAATCAGTTGTAACAATAATATTTTCAGGAGATATTCCCCTGTGTATGATACCTGCATTATGTATAATGCTCAATGTTGTAAACAATGGCACAAAAAGCTTTTTGACCTGTTCCCATGTGAGAAAGCCTGTGTTTGACTGTAAAAATTTCTTTAGCGTCACGCCCTCCACATATTCGAGTATGACATAGGTCGTATTATTCTCGCAAAACATATCCTTTGCCGTGGCGATATGCTGAAGATTTCTCATACGTGAAAGAACTTTGTTCACGTCTGCAAACTCAGACATAAATGTCTTATACTTAGCCAGACAATCCGGATTCACCACAAGTCGCTGACTTTCGCTATCTCTTTCGCAAAGAGTGTCAGGCATATACTCTCTTGCCACACACTTGCATTTGCCAACCATATCGTAGCAAATGTAAGACGCACCCTCACCATTATATGAAAGCATTTTTCCAACTATATATCTGTTGTCAAGCACTGTTCTCGGTGCAAGATAAGCCTGTAAATGCGGGATATCGTCGGTATAGTTACAATAATGACAGCGACCGTCAGAACCAAGTTCGTTCATACAGCCCATACATAATTTAGTACTAGGATCCATACCGAACCTCCTTTTTACGTTATTCATCAATTTATATTAGCAACAAACCGAGCATAAGTCAAGTTTTTTTGTGCAATTGTAGAATTTACGCAACAATTTGTATTTCTTTTGTAACATTATGACCCTTTTACAGATACTCAGGATAAATAAGCGTAGAAGAATAATACAGATACTTATTATCCGTATCGAACGTTACATTAAGCACCACAGGCTGATCATCGCCTGCGTCATTCTCATACCAATAGCGGTATATATAATTTTTAGTGTCTTTTGACCATACGATGCCGTAATATTCAAGGTCTATGGCATCTGACAAGCTACTCCACTTTGCTCCTTGTTCAAACTTATCAAGGTTGATAGCTTTACTCTTCTTTTCACCGTTTGCATTGTTTTTAAGCACCTTGAAATTTGAATATTTTACAGTTTGTATACGTTCTTCATCATCAACAGTAACAAGTGCCGCCCATTCAGGATAATTTATGCCATCAACATTAACACTGTCATCAGACTCAATGATATAATCAAAATTCAGTGCATTGTTCACTCCTTGAAAAGCCGATTCGTCCTTAAAGTGCATATCAAGCTTTTTCTGAGCCTTTGCAACATCTACGCCGATATATTCAGAAATACTCTCAGCGGTGTTTTCACCCTTTCCGCTTATAATATTCACAACGATAAGGACGACAAGCACCACAAGAAGCACTACCGCCACTGTTATAAGAATAAGCTTGAGCTTGCTTTCAGACAATTTATGTTTTTTCTCGCCTACTATTTCCACATTTAGCGGTTTATTCTGCTTTTTGAAACGCTTCATGATAGATGTATTTTTGTCTGGTCTTAATCTTGTGTCACAGTTAGGACAGAAAATGTCATCATCGTCAACTGACTTGTGGCATTTAGGACACTCCATAAAAAACAACTCCCTTTTGCAACATCCGTGCATTTGCACACTTTTTCAAAACAAGTATACCATAATCTCTGTAAAAAGTCAACAAACGCAAAACAGCGGACAGAAGTCTATTGTAGTGCTACAATAGATATTGGACAAAATTAAGAAAAAAGAAAAGAGAGATAGACAA
>NZ_QTXU01000056.1:0-5413 GCF_003461785.1 Ruminococcus sp. AM43-6 | reverse complement strand
GGTAGAGCAGCGGTCTCCAAAACCGCGTGCCGAGGGTTCGAATCCTTCTGCCCCTGCCACATTGTTTGCATGAAATAGATGTCATGCACGAAAAGCGCGTAGATACGCGCTTTTTTCATGTTCTGACGCTGAAAAAATTAAGGTGAAAACCGTAGATGATTTTTCATGATTTTTAAGTACCGGAAGGGATTGAACCCTAGACAATTGAATATTATCAAACATTCCGGCAAGTTTGGAGCAGATTTCGCTCCCCACTTGCCGACTTATTATGAAAAAAGTTTCACAAAGTTTTAAAGGCTGTTTTGTCTAATATCACGAATTAATGTGATGTTAAACGAAACAGTCTTTTTTGGTTAGCACTAAAGAATAGGGGGTGATTCCAATGTGGTAATATACCATTTATAAAAGCAAATTTTTTTCAGAAGGAGGCTATATGATATACAACCAAAATAAAGTAGAAATGCTAAGACAGAGATACCCCGAAGGAACAAGGATCTGCGTTGACTCGATGGACGACTACTGTCCCATTGAAAGCGGAACCTGCGGTACGATTGAGTTTGTGGATGATGCGGGTACTCTCCATTGCAAATTCGATAACGGCAGAACGCTTGGCGTTATTCCCGATGTGGATGATTTCCATGTAGTCAAACAGGAACAGCAGCAGATAAATGAGCAAACGGTAGAATCCACCGAAAGTGAACAGACCACTGAAAAGGAGAATAATGAAGAATCCGAAGAAATGAATATGTCAATGTAACGGTTAAGTTAAAAAAAGCTTAGCCGTTTTTTTGTTGTAAAAAAGGAGATGGTGCAGCTTGATAAAGTATTTCGATATCTTTGCAGGAATCGGCGGATTCAGAAGCGGTCTTGAAAAAGCAGGCGGATTTGAATGTGTCGGTTACTGCGAGATTGATAAGTATGCAAGGCTTGCATACGAAACTTTGTATGATACGGAAAGCGAGGTGATGTATGATGACGCAAGAACGATCGACCCAAACGAACTGCCCGATTTCGACCTTATATGCGGAGGATTCCCTTGTCAAAGCTTTTCAATCGCTGGAAAGCGAAAAGGCTTCAGCGATACCCGTGGAACTCTCTTCTTTGAAATTGCCCGAATTGCCGCCGTTAAGAAACCTAAGTTTCTGCTCCTTGAAAACGTTCCCGGCTTGCTATCGCATGACAGCGGCAGGACGTTTGCTGCCATCCTCAGTACGCTGGATGAACTGGGGTACGATGTCGCATGGCAGGTGCTTAACAGCGCAAATTTTGGAGTCGCCCAATCCCGAAAGAGAGTGTATATTGTCGGATTTTATCGAGAAAAGTGCTCCGGAAAAATATTGTCTTTCACGGACGCAAATCCAAAAACTCTTGTCCAAAGAATTCCCGGAAAGGAAGGAAACCGAGTCTACTCGGTCGAAGGACTGAGCATAACGCTGACAAGCCAGGCAGGAGGCTTCGGCGGAAAGACAGGACTGTATGAGATAATGGGACTGCCCATTAAGGTCAAAACAAAAACAGGCTATCAGACCGCCTTGCCCGGCGACAGTATAGACCTTGCATATCCCAATCTCAATTCAAGGCGAGGGAGAGTAGGAAAAGAGATAGCACATACGCTCACGACAAGCTGTAATCAGGGGTATTACGCATTGGGAATAGATATGAATCCCGAACCGAAGGTCACAGAGCTTGCAAGGTGCATAACAGCAAGGCAGGACAGCGGCATAGGTCATCATAAGGGCGAAAAGTCCGGAGTGATTCTCGTAACCGAACCCATAGCCGTGCTTACCCCTGCAAAGGAAGAAGTAAGACAGCAGGGACGAAGATTCAAGCTTCCAAACGAGCCTATGTTTACAATAACGGTAACGGACAGGCACGGCGTTGTTTACTGCGGATATATACGAAAGCTTATGCCGTTGGAGTGCTGGAGACTGCAGGGCTTTACCGATGAGCAGTTTAACAAGGTCAAGGCTGTGGGAATGTCAGATGCCCAACTGTACAAACAGGCAGGCAACGCAGTAACCACAAATGTTGTGGAGGCGGTTGCAAGAATAATTTTAGAAACGGAAAAAGGAGAAAACGCATGAGTAATGTGATAAAGATTTTTGAGAATGAGGAGTTTGGCAGAGTAAGAACGATCATCAAGGACGGCGAGCATTGGTTTGTGGGAAAGGATGTTGCCGAGATTCTGGAGTACAGAAATACGAAAAAGGCATTATCCGATCACGTTGACGAGGAAGATAAGTATCAAGGCGATGGGGTAACAATTCGTGACCCCATGGGCAGAGTGCAGCATCCAACAATAATCAACGAAAGCGGACTATACAGCCTCATACTCTCAAGCAAGATGCCAAGAGCCAAAGAGTTTAAGCGTTGGGTAACATCAGAGATCCTCCCCACCATCCGCAGAACAGGCGGCTATGTCGCAAACGAAGATATGTTTGTCGACAACTATCTGCCCTTCCTCGATGATGCATACCGTAATCTTTTCCGTCTGCAGATGATTGCAATAAATCAGCTGAACGAGCGTATCCGTCATGATAAACCGCTGGTTGAGTTTGCAAATCAGGTGGCTAATACCAACAACCTCATCGACATGAACGCAATGGCAAAGCTTGCAAGAGAGGAAAATATCCCTGTGGGCAGAAACAGACTGTTTGACAGGCTTAAAAGAATGGGCGTGCTTATGTCAAACAACCTGCCCTATCAGCAGTATATTGACCGTGGATATTTTGCGGTCAAAGAGTCGGTGTTCGAGGTGGACGGTCTGAAAAAGATCTATCAGCAGACGCTTGTAACGGGAAAGGGTCAGGTGTTCATAATCGGACTGCTGAAAAAGTATTACGGAAAGGAGTGCTTGCAGTAATGGAGATAACAAATATCTCAATAGACGAACTGAGAAAAATGACCGATAAAGATGGACTTGTCCTGCAAGGCTGCGGCGGTGATTTGAAGGAATGGGTGAACGGCATAAACGATATGCTGACGGAAAGCGGAATATTGCAGAATGGAAGCAGATTTGAAAAGGTGTATACCTTTGAAAATGAAGAACTTACCTGCCTGCTGTTTCCGTTTGAAAACATTCAGCTTGACATCGGTAAGCTTGCAATATGGCGAATTCAGACCAGAGCGGATTACGGAAGCACATGGCTATCTGACTATGTGGAAAACAAGCTGGGCGGGTTTTTAACAGAACCGCAGAAGCCGAAATGTCCGCTGATAGGTCAGGACGGCAATATCTTTAATCTTATGGGGATAGCCTCAAAAACTTTGAAAAGAAACGGCATGGTTGATGAAGCAAAGGAAATGTGCAAACGTATCACATCTTCCGAAAGCTATGTTGAAGCGCTGAGCATTATTGACGAATATGTGGAGATCACTTCGGTCGATGATGAACAGACCGAAGATGAAGATTTTGAAATGGAGATGATGTAAATGACGTATTTATTCATGGGAATGCTGATAGGCGGCATTTTAGGAGCTGCCATAGGCTCGCTTGGAGCTTCTGCGTATTTTCTGAAGAAAGAAACCTGCAGGCTGAGAAATCTCTGTAGAAAGGGGAATGAAAATGCCTAACCATATCACAAACCGAATAGAAATTAAAGGTGATGCCGATAGGATCGGGAGTATCATGGAAAAGATCAAAAATGATGAAACCGGTATCGGCACCATTGACTTTGAAAAGATAATACCCATGCCGGATAACATTTTCAAAGGCAATTTAGGTCCGAAAGAATGGGAGCTGTATAGCAAGAATAACTGGTACGACTGGTCTGTTGCCAACTGGGGTACGAAATGGAACGCATATGGGTTTGACCCCGATACCGATTACAGCAAGGAAAAGGAGATAAGATTTCTGACCGCATGGTCTGCTCCACACCCTATCCTTGAAAAGCTTGCAAAGATGTTCCCCGACGTGAAGCTTGAACACGAATGGGCTGACGAGGATATCGGCATGAACTGCGGCAGGCGTGTATATTATGACAGTGAGCGGATCGAAGAATACTATCCCGAAAGCCAGAAGGATAGACTTGAATTTGCAGCGAGAGTTATGGATATTCAGCTGGAAGAAGATTGCGGACTGTATTTGAACGCAAGCGAAACAGAATATATCAATATTGAAGGTGATGACGAGTATGAGCTGATAGAGCTTTTCGGTCAGCCTGCACTTTTCACCAATGACAGGATAACAGACGCAGACATTCCGAAGGGTATGCATTGTTACCATATCAGGCATGGAGATGAGGGAGAATTTGTTTCGATAGAAAAGCACACTGCTGTAAATCACGCAGGCTCGGTGGTCACAAGAGAACCGATAGACCTGGGTGAGCAGGGATATATCTCATTTACCGACGACACTTCTCCGGATTTTAAAGGAGAGATAATGTCGCTGTATGAGTTTTGGGAATATGATCCTGAGCAGTCACAAACCGAGGATTTGGAAATGGAGATGAAGTAATGCACACAAACAGAGTTAAAGCCAAAGTTGACTTCAAGTTCTGTATGGGTAATATCCCTGCAATGCTGAGAGCAACAAAGCCGGTGCTTTCGGAAAAACAGTACAAGGAGCTGTGCAATGAAGTCAACAAAACAGACGGCTACCTCGAACAGAAACGCATCATATTCAGCTGCGTTGACCCCATAATCAAGGGCTGAAACAAAACAAATGAATAAATAGACAAGGTCGTTTTGCCAATGACAGAAAATTTCTGTTTTAAGCAAAGCGACTTTCTTTCTGTCATTGGTATAAATGCCGGAAAGGAATTTAATGAACAGTTTTATGTCATGGGTAGGGGGAAAGAAAAATCTGCGTGACGCTGTGCTTGCGAGGTTTCCGCCCTACTATGAGCGATATATCGAGGTGTTCGGCGGAGCAGGCTGGGTTCTGTTCCATAAGCCGCCGGGTATGGATTTCGAGGTCTGGAACGACTTTAACGGAAATCTGTCTAATCTGTATCGCTGCGTAAGAGATAAGCCGAATAAGCTGAAATACAAGCTGAGGTATGTCCTCAATTCAAGGGAAGATTTCGACCGTATCGCTTCACTTCATAAGCGTGGTATCTTTTCAAAGCTCTGTGATGTGGACAGAGCGGCTAAGTTTTATCAGCTTATACGTTACAGCTATGCATCCGGTCTTGACAGCTTTGCAAGTCAGCCGCACTCAATATGGACGGACTTTCCGATGATAGACCTTGCGGCACGCCGACTGCAAAAGGTCATAATAGAAAACAAGGATTTTGAAAAGTTGATTAAGCAGTATGACCGTCCCGTCAGTTATTTTTACTGCGATCCGCCCTACTTTGCAACCGAAAGCTACTACAAGGACGTGGGATTTACGGCAAAGGATCATATCAGATTATAATCCTGTATAATAAAACTTGACACATACAAAACAATCAAAGTATAATAAAAACAA
>NZ_QTXU01000055.1:0-6151 GCF_003461785.1 Ruminococcus sp. AM43-6 | reverse complement strand
GATAACTCTTTATTATCAACTTAGGAGAAATAAAATGTCTGATTTCCAAAAAAATTCAAGTAACTTTGAAGATCTGTGTTTAAAAATAGTTAAAAAACTTTTAGGAAATTCATTGAATAAAATAAAAAAAACGCAGCCATCAAAAGATGGAGGATATGATATTGATGCAACAATAAAATATAAAAATAAACAGTACAGCGTATTATTCGAATGCAAACTCCGAGGGAAAAATGTTAACTTACGAGATATTGCAGCGAACGTCATTATTGCCTATAACAATTGTACCGACAGCTTAGTTTTTATGATTAATCAGTATTTCACTCCACAACTTGAAGAACAATTATTGCGTTTTAGAGATTCAAGTCAATTGAATATAAAAGTATTAATAGGATCAGATATTGAAAATGTCATCCAGAATAACAATATACCTGTAAGTACAGAGTTGGCTGAGCTTTTAAAAGATAATAATAAAAGCAGAAAAAACAAACATATATCATCACTTGTTTTAAACACTGATTCCGAAAATATATGCAAGCAGATTATTGAAAAACCACAAGTTAATTCTGATAATAAAGAATCAGATTTTATTGCACAGGTTTATTCAAATGAGCTTAATAGAGCCGTTTCACTACTCAAAAATAATAAAAGCTTTATTGTTCAAGGCTATATTGGCATGGGCAAAAGTGCTTTTGTAAGAAAAATATTAAACACTGTCGACTGTATGTGTATAAGGTTAAATGCGGATGTGTGTCAGAATCAGGAACAAGTCATTCTTCATTTGATTCGCAATATTTGGGGATTACCGGACAATAGTTTTTTAGGTATGTTTGAGGAAGACGATATTGATTACATAACTCGTACTATCAATGACAATTATTCTATGGAAACTTGTAAATTTATAAAATACATATTAAACCAAACCTCTCTTTCTATAAAAATAGAGGCAAACTATATATTATGTGAATATTTAGTATGTATAATGAAACGCCATTATCCTAAAACAAAGTACGTTGTATATTTTGATAATTTTCATTCCGCTAATCAGGAAGTTAATGATTTCTTTGTATATTTGATCAATCTTTTTTCGGAAAAAGACATTCCATGTATAATTGAATATGATTTATCAGAATATGACCTGCAAAAGCAGAACCTGATGGCTTATAACAAAATAATTAATAAATATGCCATTATAGATATTGCCACTCTCACTGAAGAGCAAGCAAAAACTTGGTTTATCCAGGAATTGAATATCACAGAAAAAACTGCGAATCAAATTGTAAAAAGAGTAGGTACGCGATTTTATAATATAAAATTCATTTCCCAAAATCTAAAAAGAAGAATGCATACGCCAAACTTCGAAAAAGCAATGGAATTATTGGATATGTTGACACCAAACGATCTGTCCGATATAACATCGCAAATAATCAACTCTTGTAAGAAAAAAGATAAAAAACTATTTTATCTGCTAAAAATGTTGAACTGTCGCATTCCCATTGATTTGTGTTCATATTTGAATTTATCATACAGTTCACTTTTAAAAGAAGGAATCATCGTCAGAGAGGATCGCTATATATTTGTCTCAAATGAATTTGTTAAACAGGCTGTAATGAAAGAAACGTCTGATTTGGTAAATGAGCAAAATATTTCCGAATTGATTTTAGATTTCTGTACCCATAATCCTGGAAAATATAAAGATGTCATAATATATGGCTTATTTTACGCAGGCAAACTGGAGGAAGCTACAAAAGAAATAGATTTGTTAATCAAAGAACTTGGTCAAAAGCGCAATTTCACGTTAATGTTGGAATTCATTGAACTTGCAATAACTATTTCTGAAAATAACAAAAATGCTCACGCACTGTCAAACTATTTAATAAAAAAGCTTGAAGTATATGCAATCATTAAATCACTTATGTTGGACAAGGCAAGATTGACATTAGACCACTTGCAAACATTGGTGAATTCGGGACAGTTGGACTTACTTGATGAATCCTATTCAGAATTAGCAATCTGCTATTTTAAGGGTACTATCGCACTCAAAGACTATGCATTTTCAGATGATCTTCTGAATGAACATTATAAGTACTTTAAAAACTGCATAGATGGATTAATGAAAGATAATCCGGATGATTATCTTGGAAAGGTGTGCAGCAATTACGCAATCTACATAAAAGAAACCAAGGGCAATTCTGCGGCACTGGAAGTTTTTGGTGCAGCTTTGAAGGCTTTACCTAATTCCCAGACCCTGTATATTGAACATCTCAGTCATCTTGCCTGCATTTCATTGTCATACGAACCCCAAAAGTCATATGAATATTACAGTAAAATAATAGAAAAAGTAAACAACAGCCAAACCTTCTACTGCTTCCCCTTTCACGAATATGGGGACAAGGCTATGTGCAAAGTGCTTTTGAAAGAGGTTAATAAGGCCGTCTCTCATTCTGACCTTGGCATCAAATATGCTGAATCGCACGGCGTATTTGATGAAGTTGGAAGAATACTTAATATAAAAGGCTGCGCTTTTTTACTGGCTGACAAAGTATCGGAAGCTGTAAAATGCTTTAAAGAAGCGACAGAAATAATGGAGTATTCAGGATATAAGCACTATAGTTGGCGTAGCAAACTAAATTATGTAAACTATTTTATCACTTCTGGAAACAAAGAAGAATTAATAAAAATGCTATACGATGCGTACAGCATTTTTAAATCCGGATTAATTACAAAAGTTCAAAACCTAATTGAATCATGTGATGATTTTATCTCCAGTAGGGAATACCTGGTGCTTCTTGTTGTAGGCAAGTGCAGCCAGCTATTATTTGACACAAAAGCAAGTCAAAGAGCAGATTATATCTCGGCTGAAAAAATAGCTGATGAATTCAGATTTCCTGACAAAATAAAAAAACATTACCTCAAGACAATAAATCAGCTCATTAATCATCACGAACAGCTTGAACTGAAAAGCATTTATATTTATAATGGAGATATTTTTATTATTGGATAGATTCTAAAAGGAAAAGCTCGTTTTGCTTTGCAAATGAATACAAAAAGCAGTTATCAGCCGAAGGTGATTGAGAAGAAAAAGCTGAAATAGCGTTTCTTTTGGCGGAAACAGCTTCTTTGTTTCCATAAACATAGATCCAGTGAAAAGTGGTAAGATTTTTAGGCGGTTGGAAAATATCACTTTTTCTATTTGGCCAAACATCTTCATTTTCAGTATGTATCAAATAAGAAAGAACTTTTATGGGATGATTAATGATTCTTAGTGCATCATATAAATACATTGCACAGGCATAATGATCCCCATGCAAATCAAATATTGACGGGGCTGCGATTAAACTCGGCGAACATGATCTTATTGCGTATACCAAGTCGTCAAGGAAATTCTGACTTGTGTATTCAGCTTGAGTTTCCGTATGCAAAGAATGGACAGTTTCCTTATTCGCCGGATGATATGTACAAGATGATACAGGAGAATTTTGCTGTTCAGGAGTGCTTCTTAAGCGCATTAGAAAGCTTTTTTCTTTGCTCATTCCGGTATCTGCATATCCTAAGTACAGCATATGATCTTCACATATACCAAGTAATGACAGCGCATTCAAACTTTCATAATAACGTGTATATGCATAGTCTATTCCCCTGTAATCTCCGTTTGTCGCATACAGTATGTTTACAGTTCCATTTTTCTCCAGCACATTATGCATCAGTAAAAATGCGCTTAGAATCTCATCATCTTGATGTGGAGCAATTACAAGAAGATTCATTTTTACAACCTCATAAGTTCCTGCAAAATTTTGAGATTTTCAGTATCATTGGTACAATAGATTACATTTTTTTCTATTATATCATGAAAAAAGCCAAAAGCAACAAATGAAATTAAATTTCTGACTCTTAACCCATCTATTTCGTTCATCGCAAGAAATAATTCCGGCAGCATTGATTTCTCTAATTTTTGCTGTATAATAAAATCATGGATTAACCTGGCTACACCGGCTTCGGGTTCGCCAACCGCTGTTTTTTCATGATCTATCATGCAGATTTGTCCATCGAAGAAATAAACATGGTCAAATGTCAGATCGGTATTCACAGCACATAGCCTTTCCAAAGTGTTTTCTTCATCAGTTGAGGAAAAATGTTTTACGCAATCAATTAAGACCATGAAGATACAGCTTGGTATGCTTGATCTATTATAATTAAGCATTTCTGCTGCAGTTTGCCAACATAATTTACCTGAGAAACGGCAAGAAGGGTCAAAAAAGAAATCTTCAATTTCATTGTTCAGCTTCTCAATTGTTTTGTCGGGAGTATCATTCAATAATATTATGTCAATGTATTTTTCTCGTTCATCTTTGCTTATCTGACAGTTGTTCAGGACATTTTTTATGCACAACTTAAGTCTGTCAACACTTGATACATAGAAAGGTTCTGCTTTTTTTAGCAGGAGAAGAGCATGAAACTCATCATATCCTACCAATAATGGGCTATTGATTCTCTTATAAGCCTGTAATTCAGTTTTAAACATTTTACCGGCATTACGAGCATACTCATTTTTACGAACAGGATTATACATAGGACTTATTGCAAGGCGGGTGTAAGTCCTTTTTATAACATATTGATTGTTATTGCATTTTACCATATAAACATCTGACGAGTTGTTTTGGTTTGTTAGTATATGTAGCTGTTCTGCAGTACAGCCACTGCATTTATGGAAAAACTGTTTTATTGTTTCATCAGAATATCTGCTGATGCAATAAGGGTAAAGATTAATTTTCTTGTGTGATAGTACAGGTTTTGCATTATTTTCATCTTTAGGCGATGATTCACAATCAAAGTAGCACTTTAAATGTTTTTCAATAAACCGCCATGAACCCATTAGTTCTTTTGCAGCAGCTATCGCATTTTGTCCTAATGTATTGCTTAAATATGGTTGCCTTATGAAATGTTCCATGCGAGCGCTTAATTCCGCTACGTCACCGAATTTAACAAGAAAACCATTATACCAGTCGGTTATAGTATCTTTGGCAAACCCGTTTGGTGTCCCTATAACGGGAACACCTTCACACATCGCTTCAACAGCAACACGTCCGCCGGGTTCGTACAGTGAATGTGTCAGTAATACCGATGTTCTGAGAAGAACAGTACTTAATCCATAAGGATCAATACAGCCCCACCAAACGATTTTTCCGTATTGTTCCAGTATTGTTAAATCAGGATTTATTTCTTTGAAATCACTTCTGATCATTTCAATTTCCGGCAAACTACCTCCAGCTAGCCATAATGGCGGGCAAAGATTTTTATACTTATTATACAGCATATTCCAAGAGGAAAAAATGTGTTTCAACCCCTTATTCCTATCCATTCTTCCGATATATGTAAACGCTTTTTGCGCCCAGAATGTATCGTATGATTTGGGCTGAGCAATTTTATTATATTTCTCAGCCGCTGCTATTTGACTGCCGCGTGAAATCGTAGAGTTGAGTCTAGGGAAATCATTTGGATCATGGGAGGGCATAACAAATGATTCATGAATATACTGTCCCGCAACTACGATCTTATCTTTATCAACATTATACAGGGTCATAAGATCCGCTGCCTCATCATCGGAAACGCAAATAAGCCATTGTGCTTTATCGTAAATTTCTTGCTCATAAAATTCACGCTCGGGCATTGGTTCATAAGCTCCACGCTTTACTCTTCCCCTTGAATTAGATATGATGCTATGAACAAAAGGAATTTCTAATTTTTCACTTAAATCAGCTGCGATTCTTCCACTGTTCCAATATACACTATGAAGCTTTTCAGGCAGTCTACCCTGCTTCTTTATTATTTCAAGAATTTGTTCCACGTTTTGAGAATGATATTTCTTTAAAAGCGTTTTACTCATTGGTTCATTGTCACCATTTGTTAAACGATAGACTGTGCAATATTCATTATACTGTTCTTCGTAAGGAAGGTACTGCATGGATCTTCTTGTAAACATCAGACACCTAATTTTTCTTTTTCCGAACTCATCTAGCAACTCTTTCATGTACGTATGAGTTCCTCCCCATTCATCATATCCAGGAGCCATTGCCGGATCGGCGTGCATCGTAATTAATACTATATATCTTTCCATTTTACTTCCTCCTCTAACGGTTGATAATAAAGAGTTATC
>NZ_QTXU01000054.1:297-6246 GCF_003461785.1 Ruminococcus sp. AM43-6 | reverse complement strand
CGTAATGCAAAACTTTATTGTGTAGGACGTGATATTGAAAACGCAGAAATTAATTTGCATTTCGATAGTGACTTGAAAAAGTGGATAGTTACAGATGAGTTGTCCACAAGCAAAACCAAAGACAACATTTTTCTTGCAGCGTTGTATGTTTATCTAAAAAAGCACATTTCGTTTACAGGTACTGCGTCAGAACTTGTAAGTGAACTAAAAGAAGTCACGCAAGAACAATTCTATCCAAACAGAGTTACAAGAGATCTGGTTCAGAACGGCTACACACTCAGAAAGTACGGGATAGATTTTCAGTACAAGCGAACTAGAAACGGCAGGCTGATAATTCTTCATTACGACCGTGAGCGTGACAGTAGTGACAGTAAAAACACTAGCGAAGTTACTGTCAACAGGCTGACCTTGAAAGTATGAAAAGTCCTGCAAAACCTTGCTTTACAAGATGTGACGGTAGAAATCAAAGCAAGTTTTACTGTCAACATTTCAAAGCTACTGTAAAAGCCAAATCAGCGAACGTGTGGCGATCTGTGGGCTTTAGTTTTCAGTCGGGTAAGTTTAGCAAAGCCAAATGGAAACCCCACACAAGCGATTTGTGAGCCGCTGTGGGCGATATTTTAAATAAGGTTAGCTTGTTCAAGTCGAACTCAACAATTTGAGCAATTATGTACTTTTCACAATTAAGCAGCTAGAGCTATAACCACCAAAGCTAAATATTTCATTGCAAGTTAAAGTTTCGGGGTCGCAGCCCCCGAAACACTCACAGCGAACGAGCAAAGCTCGCCGCAAAAGTGCCGTAAATACGCAGTTTGCGAGATACGACAAGGTCGAGAAGTCAATGGGGTCGTAAAAACAGGTCCTTGATAATTCAGAGGTCGCACACCGCTAAAATCAGGCTGAAACAGCGTAAATGCGTGCTATCGTGTCGGCGTCGAAAGGTATAAATGCAATAAAATCAAGCAAGTTTTTTGTTGCAGTTGGTGATTACTATTTCAAAGTTTTTGTGATATCATTGACTGGAAAAACAGTGAAAAACAAATGGATAATTTTTGATGAGTGTGAGAAAATATTACTGATGCAAATGGAAAAGGAGAGATGTCTATTGAGTAAAAATCCGAAAAGTCCCTATTCCAAGCTGGAAATGAAGAAGAAAACCCTGGCTGCTTGGACTAAGCTGCTGCTCAACAGCGGCGAGATCGACATCAAAAAGTACAACAGAATGATAATGATGATCGAAAGACTGGCGGCATGACCGCAAATGCAGTGCCGAAAGGCATTGCTACATATTGCCACAGGTAAGTTATTCCGTGCCATTGACCCTGTGCTGTCGGCATGGTATAATCATATTAACTAAACAAAATCAAAGTCAAAACAATCAGTCAAGGCTTTGACAAAAGGAGAATTTTAATGGATATTTATGCAGCCGCTGACCTTATGAAACGTGAGCGGAAAACAATTTTTGATCTTGAAATCAATGTTACATTTTATGCACGAGTATCAACGACCCGTGATGAACAGGAAAACTCTATTGAAAATCAGATCAATTTCTTTACAGAAATGATAAAATCAAATCCAAATTGGAATTACATTGAGGGCTATGTTGACAGAGTAAGAGGTGAACATGCCGAGAACCGTGCTGAATTTATGAGAATGATCGAAGATGGAAAAGCAGGAAGGTTTGACCTTGTACTTACAAAAGAAGTCAGCCGTTTCGCAAGAAATACTATCGACAGCCTTACCTATACCCGTGATCTTCTCCGAGCAGGGGTAGGGGTCTTCTTCCAAAATGATAACATTTGTACCATTGATTCTGACAGCGAAATGCGTCTTACTATAATGTCAAGCATTGCCGCTGATGAAGTCAGGAAGCTTTCTGAACGTGTTCGTTGGGGTCACAAGCGTTCAATAGAAAGCGGAAATGTTATGGGCAACAATCGTATATTCGGCTATGATAAAGATGACTGTAAACTTGTCATAAACGAACCTGAAGCAGAAATGGTAAGAATGATATTTGACCTTTACTCTACTGGTGATATGAGCGTCAGAAAGATAGAACGAATACTATATGATAAAGGCTACCGTGGACGCAATGGTACAATGATACATCACAACACCGTTTCAGGCATTATACAAAACCCAAAATATAAAGGATTTTACTGTGGTAACAAAGTAAGAATAGTTGACTACCGCACAAAAGAACAGCGTTTTTTACCCAAAGAAGAATGGGTGATGTACAAAGACGAAACAGGCGAAGTCGTACCTGCCATAGTATCTGAGGAAATATGGAACAAGTGCAACAGAATATTTGAAACAAGAAGTGCTGCCATAAAAAGCCGTGAACACTCATTTAAAGACACAAGTGTCTTCACCGGTAAGATATGGTGTGCAGCTCACAACAAGCCATATTGGAGGACAAGTTACTCAAACAGCGTATCAAAAGGTCAGCCAATATATCAATGGATATGCTCAGAAAAAAAGAAAGAAGGTGCAAAAAGCTGTGCTTCATTTGCAATAATGGAATCAGAACTTTACAGCATACTGTCGGGATTTTTCAAGGACGTGGCTGAAAACCTTGAGGATTATGTTGAAACATTTCTTCGGATATATAAAGAATCAGACCGCTCTGCCGAGGCAATGCGGCAGGTAAGCGGCCTGAAAGCAACACTGGAAAAGGAAAATAAAAAGCGTGATAAACTGCTGGAGCTCTATATGGAGGAGCTTATCACAAAATCAGAATTTACAAAACGTAATACCGAGAGCAGTGAACTAATAAAAGGAATAGAACATCAGATAAGATTTATCGAAAAGAAAAGCGAAAACGACAATAGTTATGCAAAAGCTATAAAGCGGATTGAAAAATACTTCCGTGAAATGTATGATCCTAGCCTACCAATGAACAAGGAACAAGTCGACGAAATGGCAAAGGCAGTCATAGACCGTATATGTGTAGTTCCAATAAATAAGAACACAATGAAACTGGAAATTAAACTTCTGACAGGTGAATCAGAGCCGATGACATACATTAGGAACGGAGAAAGATATGCTCGGCGTTCTGGACTCACCAGCAAGAAGATGATCGACGCTTACAAGACAACAGGCAACAAGTAATTTCTCCTAAAAGTCCTAAAAACTCCGCCGTGGCATTCGCTGTGGCGGAGCTTTTTACTTGAAATCAGGCAAAAAAAGTAGTATAATATACACATAGGGTCGGGGTAAAGATCATAGTAAAGAGGGATAAATATGTTGACTAAAAAGATCGCCGCAGGACTTACAGCTTTTGTTATAACAGCTTCTGCCATAAATGCGTCCTTCTTCCAAATAATAATACGATATGATTTTTTATAGGATTACATACTAATATTGGTTAATATTATAGCACATTCTACATAATTTGTCAATATAAGCTGCGTGATTTGTTATAAAATAAACAATAACTGATATCAAACTGACTAAGCACTTTGAATGCAAATATTATAACATATTCAGACAAAATTATTTTTAACTTTTAAATATGTATTGACAGCAAAACAATTTGGTAGTATTATATTGGTATAAACTTGATTTTTTTTAGGGGGTATTCTTATGAAGAAACGAATAGCAAGCTTGTTTACCAGTTTGCTTATGATCGTTAGTTTGATGGTCGTTATGCCAACTATGTCGGTGAGTGCGGCTAATAATATCATAATCGCAGGTATTGACATAGGTTATTCTAATGGCAGCTACTTTACTAAAAACGGTAAATCGTGTGCGACGATGAGTGGCTATTGGTCAAATGGAAGATGTCATAAAAATGGTGTTTGCGATAGTGCGACAAGTTATAAATGTAATTGCATGAGATATTATCCAACTGGAAATCCTAATACATGTCAGGTTGATTTAAAGGCATCACAGTGTTGGGGCTTTGCGAGATATTGCGAATGGAAGGTTTATGGATTTCATGATGGCCTTTCTGCTTCAAAGTTTAAAACCACAGTTGGAAAAACTAATGCTAACTCATGTACAGAAAGCTATATTAAGAGCAAATTTTATAATATTGCAGTTGCGTCTCATCTGCGTACAGGAGATGGTGGCCATTCTTTGTCAATAATATCTACCGATGAATCTGGAGTTATTTGGGTTGACTGTAATTCTGATGGATACTGTAAAGTTATTGTGCATAATCAGACATGGGCACAATTTGCAAACTATTTAAAGGGAAGAAGCGGAATATCATATGTGTATTCCTTTATAGGTGGTAAAGGTTCTGCTGAAGCAAGTTCAAAACCTGGCAAATCGGCAATAAACGTTAAAACTGGAACATCATATAAATGCACGACGTTCAACTGGACTGCTTCAAGTAATACAAAAGTATATTCAATTAAAATACATAAGAATGGTACTCTTTTTAAGGAAAATACTACTGCCGCAACGAGTTGGAGTGTGATCCTTCCTGTAGGAGATTATGAAGCGTATGTTGATTCGTGTAATGATTCAGGATATACTTGTAGTAACATTGTAAAGTTTACCATTGAAAAGGGTAATCCTGTTCCTAGCAGCACAACTGTGTCTGCTTCCGCAGGCACGAATTATACGCCTACATCAATTTCTTGGTTAAAAACGGCAAATACCAATGAATATGATGTGAAAATATGGAGAGGAACGGCACAAAAAGGAGAGGCTTACAAGATTTTATGGGGTGAGAAAGGAACAAGTTGTCTTGTAGATTTACCAGCGGGATATTACGAAGCCTATGTTGATAGTCGAAATGATTATGAGTGTAGCATGAGTGCTAATATTGTAAAGTTTACTGTTACAGATGGAAATTATTTGGATATAGGTGATGACTTTTACGCATCGTTACTCATATACAAAAATTGGCTTAATGTTACTAATGTGAATGGTTCAATAACTGTACAGAAAAGTGAGAATGCTTCTGCAAGACAGATTTGGTTTTTTGATAGACAAAGCGATGGTTCATATACTATAAAGAACTGCGCTGATGGGAGCTATTTAGATTCTTGTAGTCCAAATGGTGGTCTGGCTCAATCAAAAAAGTACAGTGGGTCAAATACTCAAAAATGGTACATTTTTGGAAGATGGTCTGGAGAGTATTATTTTAAACCCAAAAGTGTAAATATCGTGCTTGATGTGAAGGGCAATATTACCACAGGCGATAAAGTGCAAGTTTGTGGTTTGAATTATAGGGATTCACAAAAATTTGCTATATACAAACTTGATAGTTATATACTCCCTTCAAAGATCAACTTGAACTCAGGTTCTGCAACTATAGAAGCAGGAACAACCAAGTCTTTAACTGCAACGATTTTACCGACAAATTCAACAAATAAAACGATTATATGGTCTACTAGCGACGCTTCTATTGCGACGGTAAGTGGTGGTACTGTAACTGGTAAAAAAGCAGGAACAGTAACGATTACAGCAAAAACAACCAACGGATTAACGGCAAATGCACAAATAAAAGTTGTTTCTGGTCATACTTTTGGCACATGGACTACCACAAAAAATGCAACTTGCACTCAAGTTGGTACAAAAAGTCGGAAATGTACAGTTTGCGGAAAAACAGAAACACAGACCATTGCAAAGACTGGACATAAGTCAGTAACTGACAAGACGATTTCTGCCACCTGCACAACAGACGGCAAGACGGAAGGTTCGCATTGCTCAGTTTGTGGTGCGGTAATAAAGGCTCAGGAGATAATAAAGGCAACAGGTCATAAGTTTGGCAATTGGACAACCATAAAACCAGCTACCTGCACAGAAAGCGGTACACAAATCAGAAAATGTGAGACTTGCGGTGCAACTGAAAGCAAGAGCTTATCAGCTAAGGGTCACACAGAAGTTGTTGACAAGGCGATCCCGACCACCTGCACAACAGACGGCAAGACCGAGGGTTCACATTGCTCAGTTTGTGGTGCGGTAATAAAGGCTCAGGATATAATAAAGGCA
>NZ_QTXU01000054.1:0-249 GCF_003461785.1 Ruminococcus sp. AM43-6 | reverse complement strand
CTACCTGCACAGAAAGCGGTACACAGATCAGAAAATGTGAGACTTGCGGTGCAACTGAAAGCAAGAGCTTATCAGCTAAGGGTCACACAGAAGTTGTTGACAAGGTGATCCCGACCACCTGCACAACAGACGGCAAGACCGAGGGTTCACATTGCTCAGTTTGTGGTGCGGTAATAAAGGCTCAGGATATAATAAAGGCAACAGGCCATAAGTTTGGCAATTGGACAACCACAAAATCAGCTACCTGCA
>NZ_QTXU01000053.1:0-6250 GCF_003461785.1 Ruminococcus sp. AM43-6 | reverse complement strand
CTTGCTTTTTGGCAAGATCGCAGCCTTTTTTCTTGGGAACTTTTTTTACAGCCCCTTTTATTTGTTTAGCTTTTTGTTGTTTGTCCTGCCGAGGATATAATCGGTGGAAACGCCATAGAAGTCGGCAAGGATAAGGAGGTGTTCCACGGGGATAGTTCTTGCACCACGCTCATATCTTGAATACACTGTCTGACTTGTAAAAAGTATTTCGGCTATCTGCGTTTGGTTCATGTCCATATCTTCGCGCAAATCTCTTAATCTTTGGAAATACATAAAAATTCTCCTTGTTTTTTGTATAAATTGTAGAAAGTGATTTTAGTACCTATTGGTACTATTGACTTTACCATATTTTTGTGCTATGCTATACATATTAAAACCGTATGGTCTTAAAAGTGCGGAGGTATAATAATCATGAGAAAAAAAGAGAAAAAAGGCATTGGCTGTGGAGGCATTATAATTATTATTATTGGGTTGGCTATCTTAGCGGCTTTGATAGTTCTAATTACAGACAAAGATGATAACAAGAATAATTCTGAGAGTTCAAATAATTCGTATTTTGCAGATGAAAATATTACAGATAGTTTTGACAACAGTATAATTTCCAAATCAGAAGATGATATTGAAAGCAAGGCAACAGATGATAAGAATGATTTGAAAATTGGGTCTGATGAGGAAAAGGATAGTAAGTCTGAAAAAACAGATTTAATAAGACCTGAGTTCAAGGAAGCCATTGATAGTTATGTTGAATTTTTTGATGAGTATGCTGAATTTATGAAAAAATACAATAATTCTAATGACGCTATATCTATGCTTAATGATTACACGGATTATATGAAAAAATATTCTGAAACAATGGAAAAGTTCAGTAAACTTGAATCAGAAGAAATGAACGATGCAGAAACAGCGTATTATATTGATGCGTCTGCAAAAATATCAAAGAAATTACTTGAAGTATCACAATCAATATCATAAAAAGTTCAGAACGAAAAATTGAGGATTTATTATGAAAGAAAAAAACAAACTGTTTATACCATATGTTATAACTTTGATAGGCACAATAATGATGTTTTTGTTGCTTGTATTGCCTTTTACTACAGCTACTGACGAATATGCTGAAAGGCTCGATAGGTTTGCTGATACAGAAGTATATAAAGGTCTTAGCTTGACTTGTGCAGATGTAAAAAATGTAAGCCTTGTTGATTATGCGAGAATATACGTTGCTGTCGGGGAAAACTTTTGGAAAAATGAGTATGCTGGTTGGATCTATGCAGGTCTAATTGCTGCTATAGGCTTATTTTCTTTGATAGCGGTAATAAAAGCTATTCGAAAAAAGCCTATAGGTATCATAATATCAACGATTTTTACGGTGATAACCGTTGCTATTTTTAATTGGGATCTTAGTGCAAGACACGTTGTGCAGAATGAAAATTATGTTTGGGGCGTTGCACATTATTGTTATTATATTATTCCAGTTATAATAATTGTAGGTTCAATATGGCTTTTTATAAAGAAAAGACAGCTAAATAAAGATATAAGCAATTCTCCCTTGCAATCCTGAAAAAATTATGCTATAATAAAGCCGACAGTAAAATGTCGGCTTTTGTTTATACCCCGTCTTGCATAAAGACGGGGTTATTGTGCGTGGATAGAATAAGCTGTCGGGGCTGACATATTATAAAAGATAGGAGAATTTACAATGGATATATTTGAGAAATTGAAGAAATTGTCTGCCGAGAGGGAAACGGCTATGGGCAAGCCTGAGTATATTATCGTGGGGCTTGGCAATCCCGGCGTGGCTTATGAGAATACACGCCATAACGCAGGATTTCTTGCGGTTGCGGCTATGGAAAAGAAATACGGCTTTTCGGTGAATACACATAAGTTCAAGGCTCTTGTGGGACGTGCCGTTATAGGCGGAAAAAGCTGTCTTGTCATGAAGCCTGAAACTTTCATGAACAATAGCGGTGAGGCGGTCAGCGACGCTATGGATTTTTATGATATACCGCTTGAAAATGTTGTCGTGGTCTATGACGATATTTCACTTGACGTGGGCAAAATGAGGATACGCAGAAACGGTTCGGCTGGGGGTCACAATGGCATAAAAAGCATTATCGCACTGTGCGGCGGTCAGGATTTCCCAAGGGTGAAAATAGGCGTGGGCAAAAAGCCTCACCCTGATTACAACTTGGCTGACTGGGTGCTTTCAAGATTCACTGACGAGGAAATGAAAAAGCTTTCTGATGTGGATAAAAACACCTGCGAGGCTGTGGAGCTTATGGTGCAGGGCAAGATAAACGAGGCTATGAACAAGTTCAATTAGGGACAATTTTTGACCGACATATTGATAAAGACAAATATCGGGACGTCGAGGGCGCCGTCCCCTACAGTTATATTGTTATTAAAACTTTTTTTCGGAGAACAGCAAGATGAATATTTTTTACGAAATGGCGAGCCGTCTTGGCTTTTATAAAGATGTGAAAAACTGCCTGCTCAAAGGGTTTACTCCTTGTGCGGTCACTGGCGTTTCAAATATACACAAGGCTCAGACCGCAATGGCTCTCAGCAGGCTTTCCCCTTGCCTTGTTATATGCGACGACGAAGCGTCTGCCATTAGAATGACAGGGGATATAAACGAAATGGCTGGGGAACAGCTTGCCTGCGTTTTTCCTGCAAAAGACCTGAACTTTGCATACATGGAGGGCGTTTCAAGAGAATATGAGCATAAAAGGCTGGAAGCTCTTTCTCTTATCACTCAGGGCAAATGCAAGATAATCGCCGCAAGTATGGAAGCTTGCTTGCAGGGAACTATTCCGCAGGATAAGCTGAAAGAGTTTTCCTTTGAGATAAAAACAGGGGGCGAACTGAGCCTTGAGGAGCTTACGAACAAGCTGCTTGCAGGCGGATATACAAGAACAGATCAGGTGGAGAGTCAGGCGCAGTTTTCTGTGAGAGGCTCTATCGCTGATATTTTCCCTGTGCAGGAGTCACGTCCTGTGAGAATAGAGCTTTGGGGCGACGAGGTTGACTCTATCTCATACTTTGACCCCGAAAGCCAAAGACGTAGCGACCCAATAGACGAGATAGCGGTTTTCCCTGCCTTGGAGATAATTTTCCCTGACACTGATGACCTTGTGACAAAGCTTGAAGCCTTGTCGAAGTCTGTTCGTGGAAGCCGTACCGATAAGATAAGAACGAATATTTCAAGGGATATAGAAACGGCTCAGAGCGGTATCACCCTCACAAATCTTGATAAGTATTATACTGTGTGCTATGACAAGCTCACAACAGTGTTTGATTACTTTGAGAGCGGTGTTTGCCTTGTGTCGGAGTATACGAACTGTATCGAAAAGGGCAAGGCGGCTCTTGCTCAGCTTTCAGAGGATATGAAGCTTCTTTATGAGGACGGCATACTTTTCAGAAAGCTGGAGGGCTTTTATCTTGATATACCACAAGCGGAACTAAAAATAACACAAATGAAGTCGGTGTTTCTTGACAGCTTTATGCGCTCTAACAACGGCGTGAAGTTCAAAAAGCTTATCAATACCGACTGCCGACAAACGGCGGCTTGGGGCGGTAATATCATCAATCTTGAAGAAGAACTGAAAAATCTCTGTTCTCAGGGGTATTGCACTGTTGTGCTGGCAGGCTCGGAGAAGACGCTTCCTATTATAAATAAAGACCTTAATGATGCTGGCATTTCTGCGGAGATCCTCACTGAGGACAGCGAGATAATAAAGGGTAAAGTATACCTGCGCACGGGCTGTCTGTCAGGCGGATTTGATTATCCTGACATAGGCTGTGCGGCCATCACTCAGATGAAAGCCATGAGTGCAAAGAAGCGTAAATCCCGTCACAAGGCAGGAGAAGAGATAAAAAGCCTTTCGGATATACAGACAGGCGATCTTGTTGTTCACGCTATGTACGGCATAGGCAGATTTTCAGGAATAAAAAATATAGAAACGAACGGTGTAACAAAGGATTATATCACCATAAAATATGCAGGTACGGACGTGCTTTATGTGCCTGTTACTCAGCTTGACCTTGTGTCAAGATATATAGGTCCTAGAGATGACGGGGCAGTGAAGCTCAATAAGCTCAACTCTATGGAGTGGACAAAGACACGAAACAAGGTAAAGTCTGCCGTAAAGGATATGGCGGAGGAGCTTACAAAGCTTTATGCTCAAAGACAAATGGCAAGGGGTTTTGCTTTTTCCCCTGACAACGATTGGCAGGCGGATTTTGAGGAGCGTTTTGATTATCAGGAAACCGACGATCAGTTAAGATCTATACAGGAGATAAAGTCAGATATGGAAAAGCCGTCCCCAATGGACAGACTTCTCTGCGGAGATGTGGGCTTCGGCAAAACGGAGGTGGCACTCCGTGCGGCGTTCAAGTGTATGCTCGATAACAAGCAGGTGGCTATACTTGTGCCAACAACTGTTCTTGCATGGCAGCATTATCAGACGGCGATAAAAAGATTTGAGCATTTTCCGGTGAAGGTGGAGCTTTTGTCGAGATTTAGAAAACCAAAGGAGCAACAGCAGATAATAAGAGAACTTAACCGTGGCACTATCGACCTTATCATAGGCACGCACAGGCTTGTGCAGAAAGACGTTAAGTTCAAGGACTTGGGTCTTGTTATCATAGACGAGGAACAGCGTTTTGGTGTTGCCCATAAGGAAAAGTTCAAGGAAACTTTCAAGGGTGTTGATGTGCTTACACTTTCGGCTACCCCGATACCAAGAACGCTTAACATGGCAATGAGCGGTATCAGAGATATGTCGGTCATAGAGGAACCGCCTATGGACAGACACCCTGTTCAGACCTATGTTATAGAGCATAATATGGGCGTAATAGCACAGGCAATAAGCAAGGAGCTGCGACGTGGTGGTCAGGTGTATTATATCCACAACAGGGTGGAAACTATCATGATGACCGCAAATAAGCTTCAGGAAATGCTTCCTGACGCAAAGATAGCGTTCGCACACGGACAAATGCCCGAGGAGGAACTGTCGGAAATATGGCGGCAGCTTTGCGACAGAGAGATAGATATCCTTGTCTGCACCACAATAATCGAAACAGGTGTTGACGTGCCGAATGTAAATACACTTATAATAGAGGACGCTGACAGATTGGGACTTTCACAGCTTTATCAGCTTAGAGGACGTGTGGGAAGATCAAACCGCCGTGCTTTTGCGTACTTCACTTTCAGACGTGGCAAGGTACTCACGGAGGTAGCGGCAAAAAGGCTTGACGCAATAAGAGAGTTCACACAGTTCGGCTCAGGCTTCAGGATAGCGTTGCGTGACCTTGAAATAAGAGGTGCAGGCTCTATACTCAGCGGTAAACAGCATGGACATATGGAGGCGGTGGGATATGATATGTATCTGCGACTTCTAAATGAGGCTATAGCTGAACAAAAGGGAGAGGCTTTGCCGCCGTCACCTGAGGATTGTTTGGTGGATATATCCATAGACGCATTTATACCTGAACATTATATAGAAAATCTGTCACAGAGGATAGATTGCTATAGGAAGATAGCTTCCATAGGCAATGAGGAGGATTCCAGGGACGTTATCGACGAGCTTATAGATAGATACGGCGACCCACCGAAATCAGTGCTGGGATTGGTGAACGTTGCACTTACGAGAAATACTGCTTCAAAGCTTGGCATAAAGGAAATAACACAAAGAGGGGATAAGGTGCTGTTCTTTGTGAAAACCGCAGAGGTGGAGCAGATACAAGCGTTGTATGGAGCTTATAAGAATAGGATCAGGTTTTTTGACGGAGATAAGCCGTATTTTGCAGTGACATTGGAGAAAAAGCAAAAAGCGGCAGAATTAATGGCGGAAACGGTAAGATTAATGAGGAATGAGGAGTGAGGAATGGCGGAGCCATACCGAGTAAATCATTAACACAAAATAGAGGAAACTCCTAGCAAAGTGACAGCTGAGCGACGCACAGTTGTCACTTTTTGTATCAAAGGAACAAAGGAGCAAAGCAAAATGGACAAAAAGAGATAAGAAAAGGGAAATAAAGTGTAAAAAAAGCAGAAAGCGAAAAAAGGGGTTGACAAAATGACATAAAAGTGATAAAATAAACAAGTCGCCTCGAGAGAGAGCGATAAAGGAAGAAGCGAAACGAAGGTAAAAGGTTCGGGAGAACAGGAGAGGCCTAAGGATTAGCTCGAAAAGAACTTCATAAAAAGTTCACAAAGAAAAGTCTTGACAAAGCTTAGCTAATATGATAT
>NZ_QTXU01000052.1:0-6545 GCF_003461785.1 Ruminococcus sp. AM43-6 | reverse complement strand
GAAGTTGACACTGAAAGTGGGCTTATTACATGGGATAACGATGGCAATATTCAGTTGCCAACTTTTAAGGATTGCTTAGAGAAAGCAAGCAATAAATTTTATGTTAGAAATGTTTTAGAGACATATTTAAAATATGCTCCAAGTACAATATGGAAAGTTTTTTTAAACGCTGAAATATTGCCGATTCATTCCAATCCTTGCGATGCAGATACAGATGGTGATGGTCTTTTAGATCACGAAGAAGTGATATATACAGGTTATACCGATCCATTAATACTATATGTATCATCACCATTTTCTAAGGATTCTGATGGAGATGATATTTATGATAAGTATGACTTAGAACCTTGGATTGTAAATGAATCATATGATAGAAATGCCGTATATGATTACATGAAGAAGTGGTCCGGAGATTATGACACAGTTGGTGAAAAGTACAATTATAGTGAGTATCCTAACTTTTCAGAATTAAGCGATAAAATGACTGATTGTACTAATTTTGCTTCTCAATGTTTATGTGCAGGTGGATTTAAAATGAATAATGATTGGTATTTTGGGAAAGCTGAAGGCTTAGCATCGCATATTCATGGATTATTTTCTCATACAGGAACATGGGATTATGGCTGGACTAAATCATGGTCTGTTGTAGTTGATAATTATAACTATTTTCGTTCTGAAGAATACGCGATGTATGAGGTATCTATAGGTAGAGATGAATCTATTGAGGAAGCTATATCCAAATATGATATACGTATGGGAGATTTGATTTACTTTTGTAAAGAAAAAGGACCAACACATACAGCAATAATATCCAGTGTGCAGAAAGATGAGATTCTTTATGCTGGTCATACCAAACCAAGATGGAACAAGAAACTATCAGAAACATTTGACGAAAATGAAGATTATACAAATGTCATCATTGTTTGCTTAAACGGTAGGGTTCCAGCATGAAGAGAAAAAACATAATTTGTGTAGCCTCTAGCATTTTTATTATAATCTTATTGGTATGTGTAATAATCAAATTAACTTGTATCGTTAATCTAGATGATGGTTCATCAACATCGATATCTGATGCTGAATATCTTGAAGTATCGGACTTAAGAAAATTATATATATTTATAGATGACGATGAAAAAAATCTTTTAGAAGAATTAGCAAAAAATATGATTTTGGATTCCTATTATAATAATGGATTTAATGATCAATATACAACCATTGTTTCTAATGATATTTTTAAAAGACTGAATCCAAATAATACAGGAAATAAGTTCGATTTTGAATTAATCAGCGTGGATGTGCAATGCCTATGTAGTGAAGATAAGGCTATTGTATTTTTTACTAAGGATTGTTCTATGCAATCGAGCAGCAATAGAATTGAATGTAAAATAGTTACAGACGGATCCATCCTTGATAGACTATACTTTGAAAAAATTAATGATGAGTGGAAAGTGGTATCTTTTTTACAATCGGCATGATTTTTGACTACCTAAAAATATCATATTAATATGCATAATCATGGGACTGCTGCAGCGTGTGCTCAACAGTCCCATTTTTCTCTCACTTGAAACTAAGAATATTACTGCGAATTTTCATTATTTAATTACAAAAAGAAAATATTAATAAATCAAGAACAAGCCTTACAGTTTACGTCGAATAAATTTATTTCGGGTAAAGAAGTTGAATATATTGTCTTAAAATGGTATGATACAATTGTTAGAGTGTAATAAAACAAAAAAGTGGTGATATATATGTTAAAAGAAATTATGGCACGAATTGCAGGAATAGTGGTAATAATTATTATTGCAATTATAGTAAATTTTGTATTAAAAAGAATTCCAAACGATTCAAACATCAAAAGATTTATACGGAAATGGGGTAGAATAATAACCAATGTTGCTACAACAGTAATAACGATTTTAACATTTATATTTCCGTGGATATCTTCTCCGATATTTGATGAAGATACTGAAGAATATTATGACGAACCATCATATTCTGAGGTCGTAACAACATCAAGCACTACTAATAAGACTACCACCGCTTCAACAACGAAAACTACTACCACTACTACTAATAATACCACTACAACTGAACCCCCTACAGAAAAAAGCGGTAATACTTACATTGATGCTATATCGCTGACAATAGGTGAAACATATGAAAAACTTTTACATATTCAGAGGATAATGATAATTGTGTTTGGTATATTATAAATATTTCCGAAGACGGTTTATTATCATTAACGTTAAATGCTTCTGCTGGAGTGTATTGCAATATTAATTTAATATGTATCAATGGAAATGATAGACTTAATTATGATTGCGGACAGGATCGCATACTAAATCTTAACACGCCTATCCAAGCGGGTGAATATTATATAAAAATATCCTATGAGCAATCAGGTACATATTCTTTAAATAGTCAATTTAGTACAAGCGGATATAGTAAAGATGAGGAAATAAATTCACCATATCAAAATGCTAAACTGATTGAATCCAATACTTTAAATGGCCATATAGGATATAAAAGTAACCAGCCTAACGAAACCGATACTGATGATTTTTATAAACTAATTTTGAATTCTTTTCAATTATATACCTTTAATCTTACTATGGATTCAGATTTAAAAGCAAAGATATTTGTCATTGCTTCTGATGGCGCAACAGAAATATATAGCGATTACGGCAAGAATAAAGAAATTAAGCTTATTTGTCCGCTACAATCAGGAACCTACTATATTCGTATAGAGTGTTTGGAAAACTATGGCGGCTATCAATTGCAGATGAATTCTGTTGAAATAAAAAATTTGGACAGTGAACCTAATAATACATATCAAAATTCAATTGAAACAAAAGCTGATGAAACAATTAATGGTTCTATAGGCTTTGTAAACGATAAAAAAGAATACGATCAATATGATTGGTATATGTTTAATATTAATGAAAGGAAGCATATCATAATAAACACAAATTCACCAGAGCCATTTCAATACGAAATAAGATTGATTGGTACAGATGGAGAGCAAACTCTATCTTATACTACCTGTCGTGGTGAAATAGAAACTATTGAGTACGATTTAGAACCTGGTAGGTACTATATAAGAATTTATTCTTCCAATTATGGGGAATATGAGTTTAGTTATAATTTAAATTATGATTTTAACGATGGCTAACTTATTGGAATAATATAACATGAGGAGTATAACAAAAGCTTTTAAAGCCGAAAGTTATACTCCTTTTTCTTAACAGACCTTTTTGTTTTAAAAGCAGAAAGGTCTTTTTTATGCCCATTTTTAATTATTGGCAATGTTTTATTGCCAAATACCCATAAGCCTTCGTTTTGATTCAGAACGAAAAATCAAAACGGAGGTAAAAATATGAGCTATAATCATGGCTTGGAGGAAAAGAAATTTAAAGAACAGTGGCAGAAAACCGCTGAGGAGTACAGAAAAGCAGGGATGACTGAGAAACAGATAGCGGAAATTTATGAGTTTGACCGTGAGGTTTTCAACTCCAATCGGCGTTACAGAGAAAAAACAGTTGGACTGTTTGATAATTCAAACAGCAGAACGCTGACGGTTTATGATGATTATTCGACAAACAATCGTTATGGCTGGATCGATGAGATTGAGGACATGGAAGTGTATTCGCAGATCATGTCCTTGCCGGAAATCTGGCGTGAAGCTTTTACAATGTACATATTTGACGGGTACACTCAAAATGAAATTTCGTCAATTTTACTAAGAAATCAGTCGAATATATCCCGCGTAATTGATAAAATTGCTGAAATTTTAAGAAGTCAATTTTCAAACGCATAAAAAGGGTGTTCTCATCGGCTACAAGGTGAAAGGGAAAAAGGAGCGATCCAAATCCCTGAGAATCTTGACAACAGAATAACAGCATCGGGAAAACGTTAATCCTGCGGCCGGTATAAAATCTCGGCAGCCGCATGAACCATACGCCACGACCTCAGTTGAGCGAGCGATCAATATGACGTTCAGACCTTTGGACAGCAACCAAAGCAGGCGATGAAACGCAGGAGGATAATGATACTTCCGCCCAGCCACAGACTCAAGCAATGGGGGCGGCTCTATGAGAACCATAGTGGAGTGAGAGGCTCATGAGATGAATAAGCTGTTCATCGTTCCCGATGTTCCGCCGTGACGGGTATCTAGGATAAATATCACGGAAATTCGTCTGAAACTTACGAATCAGACGAAGGCAAAACGAATTAATAAGGCGGTTTGCATTCTTTTGCAGACCGCCTGTTACATATAAAAATAAAAGGTCAGGAGGCTGATATATGAAAGATAACGATATTCCTGAGAAATCAGATTTTTATAAATTTGGAGTAAACATTCCTGTACCAACAGTCAGGTTATCAAACAAACACCCATGTTATGGTTGTGTGTGGTATGACAAGAATGCTGATGTTCTTTTCTGCCCGTTTCATAACTGCGTTAGGAACAAAAAAGGCTTTGAAGTTCCGCAAAAGGTGGCGAAATGAAATGCTGATCAAACGAGGAGATATTTTTTACGCAGATTTAGATCCCGTAGTCGGTTCTGAGCAAGGCGGTGTTCGTCCCGTGCTGGTGGTTCAGAACAATATCGGAAACAGGCATAGTCCCACGCTTGTGGTTCTGCCGCTGTCAACAGTTAAGAAAAACAAGCTTCCTACGCATATCTGCATAAGAAATTCAAAAATACTGCCTAAAGATTCGGTCATTCTTGCCGAGCAGATTAGGACAATAGACCGCAGCAGACTTCGGAGCTATATAGGCTCATTGGACAGCGGGATAATAAATAAAATCGATGAGGCAATGAAAATAAGTATAGGAGTGGATTTTGATGACTAAATTCGGACAAGCAGAATACGGCGATTTTATGGCAAGAATGTTTGCCGATAAGCTTGATGAAATTCTTGAAACTACCGAAAAACAGAATTTCAACCGCAGAAACACAGAAGATATTTACAAAGAATTTGTATCGTCAAAAGATGCAGCTTAAGGAGGTATTAAGATGTTAGGATTTTTTATTGGCTTGCTTGTCGGAGCTTTTATCGGCATGACCGCAATGTGTCTTTGCACAGCGGCAGGGCAAGCAGACAAACATGAAAACTGCACAGATTCGGACAAAGAAATTCATTGAGTTTGATGATACCATTCCTAAAAAATTTGTGGTATCCTTGTTGGTTGAAAGGAGTGTGAGGAAATGCCGACAGTAACGGTAATACAGCCGACAATCACAGAAGAACAAAATACGAAGATCCGTTGTGCCGCATATTGCAGAGTAAGTTCAGACAGCGAAGATCAGCTTAATTCCTTTATGGCTCAGACAAGATACTACAGTCAGTTTTTTGAGAACTCCGAAACGGAAGAACTGATCGATCTGTACGCCGACGAGGGTATAACAGGTACCCGTGAGGACAAGCGTGACGAGTTTCAGAGAATGATAAAAGATTGCCGCAAAGGGAGGATAGACAGGATATACACCAAGTCTATCAGCCGATTTGCCCGAAACACTAAAGATTGTCTGAAAAACGTTCGTGAACTGAAATCTCTTGGTATTACGGTGTTTTTCGAGAAAGAGAATATCGATACAGCTAATATGACCGATGAAATGATGATAACAATAATGGGCGGTCTGGCTCAGGAGGAATCGACTTCGATTTCGCAGAATATGCGGTGGAGCATAAAAAAGCGAATGGAAAACGGCACAATGAAAATGTGCAACTCGGTGTTTGGATATGAACTTGTCAACGGTGAATTGATCTTAAATCAGGATGAAGCCCGGATAGTCAGAAAAATATTTGATTGGTATCTGAACGGATACGGAAGTGAAAAAATCGCTCAGATGTTAAATGAAATGGGAATTGGAAAAAGAGGTAGATCATGCCACTGGACAGGACCTACCGTGAGAGTTATGCTTAAAAATGAAAAATACATCGGAGATCAGCTGTTTCAGAAACGGTTTACAACAACCGTTTTGCCTCGTAAAAATTTGCCGAACAGAGGAGAATTACCTCAGTATTATTACACCGGATGTCATGAAGCCGTCATTTCAAAAGATGTATTTGACAGAGTGCAGGAATTAATACGTCTTCGGGGTGAAAATAAGCGGAATGAAAGCCGCGGTAATATACTGTCCAAGAAAATCAAATGCGGTGAATGCGGAACTACTTTCCGTATGAAAAATTGCAGAGGAAAAATATATTGGGTTTGCAGACTTCATACCGATGAAATAGAAAAGTGCTCGGTAAAACCAATAAATCAAGATAATATCCACTCTGCTTTTATCAGATTATGCAATAAACTTTGGTACAATTACAAACAAATCCTTGTACCTTTTCAAACAGCGCTGCATGATCTGAAACTCCGAAAACTCAGCAGTAAAACTCAGGTAATGGACATTCACAAGCAAACCGCCAAGCTTCGTGAACAGACACACGTCCTTGCAAGACTGAAAACCAAAGGGTTTCTGGACGAGGTATGGTTTTGTCAATATCACTTGACACATTTTATTCGAACAAGAATTATGCAACGAGAA
>NZ_QTXU01000051.1:0-6877 GCF_003461785.1 Ruminococcus sp. AM43-6 | reverse complement strand
CCGCTGTCGGTGCAGACGATCAACAACCTTGGTATCGACTGTTCGGGACTTGTGTACTATACGCTGACGCAGCTTGGATACAAGACTTCGGGATTTTCTTGGAACAACCCCGTTCCCGTTGATACCGATCACTGGCTGTCGGTAAACGACAACTGCATTATCAGCTACGGCGGTAAAACTTCTAAGATCGATGTTGAAAAGAAAAACATCAAGACAACAGACCGTCCATACTGGGAGTGTTCCAACGGTTCGACGATTATGCCCGGTTCGGTAGTGGTGGCTCAGAATCCATATGGCGAAGATCATGCGTGGATATATATGGGCGAATTTAACAGCCGTTCAGATGTAGTGTCTTACCTGAAATCTATCGGCGTTTCGGACAGCCTTATCAATTCCAAAACAGTCGGTGACGGCAAAGGCGCAGGCGGCAGGCATTGGAGAATAGAGTCCAACGGTTCGGAGGGTGTTGTTATCAACAACAAGACCGACGGCAAAACTGCAACTGCTATGAATATGTCGGCTTTTAGGATCACAAAGACCGATGTGACTTTTGAGATAGATAAGTATAATACAAACGGTGATCTTGTGGGAAAATCAAGCGTTGATAATTCTACTGCGGTATATGGAATCTATAGTGATAAATCCTGCACCAAAAAGGTCGGAAAAATTACGATAGGTGCTGACGGAACAGGTAAAATTCAGCTTCCTGACAGCACTTATTACGCAAAGGAAATCAAGGCTCCTACAGGTTATTCAGTTGATTCGACCGTATATACAATCAAAGCAGGAAAAAACAAGGTGAAAGAGGACTATGAAACAGGAACAATCAAAATTAACAAAACTGCCGAGGATGGCATAATCAGCGGCAGGGAGTTCAAAATCACCTATTCATACAATGGAAAATCTCTTTCTGAAACTGCTAAAACCAATGCAAAAGGCATTGCGACCTTTGACGATCTGAAAGTTTATGATATGTCCACAGGCAAGGCTATCACTTACACTGTTTGCGAAATCAACGTAGATACGAGATATGAAACTCCCAAGGCACAGAATGTGACTCTGACAAGCGGCGATGTTGACCTTACTGTCAATGTCAGGTTCAACAACGAACTCAAAACAGGTTCTATTAAGATCAACAAGCAGTCTGAGGATAATCAGAACGGCGGCAGAGAATTTACTGTAACAGGCAATGGCAAGACTTATAGCATAAAAACAGGTTCTGACGGTATCGCAATTCTCTCCGATATTCCCATTTACGACAGCAATAACAACAAGATAACTTACACCATTTCTGAGAAAAACGTTCCGTTAAAGTATGTTGTTCCTGCCGATCAGACAGCAACTCTGACAGCAGACGCAACCTCAACCAAGACCTTTAAGAACGTTCTCAAAAAGTTTACCGCCCAAGTGACAAAGCAGGATTCCGAAACAGTTTCCGCACAGGGCGACGGAACTCTTGCAGGTGCAGTTTACGGCATTTACCGTGACAGCGAACTGGTGGATACCTATACGACCGATGAAAACGGATATTTCAAAACAAAAGAGTATGTCTGCGGAAATTACACGGTTCAGGAGATTTCTCCATCAGAGGGTTATCTGCTTGACGAAACTGTATACTCGGTTGGTGCAGAAGCTGAGAATTATTCAGTTGAATACAATCCAATCTCTATGACTGTGACTGAGGATGTTGTCAAGGGAAAAATCAGCATAATCAAGCATTCCGATAACGGCTCAACACAGATCGAAACTCCCGAAGTCGGAGCAGAGTTTGAGGTTTATCTCAAGTCGTCTGGTAGCTATGAAAATGCTACTGAAACAGAACGTGATTATCTGACTTGCAATGAAAACGGCTTTGCTGCGACAAAAATGCTCCCTTACGGAATCTATGTCGTTCATCAGACCAAGGGCTGGGAAAGCACCGAATATATGGAGGATTTTGAGGTTGTAATCAGCGAAAACGAAAAAGAATATTTCTATTTGCTCAATGACGCAGTAAAAAAATCCTTTGTAAAAATCGTAAAAAAGGACGCTGAAACAGGCAATGTGATCCCCGTTTCGGGCATAGGCTTCAAGGTTTGGGACTGTGCAAATTCCGAATATATTTCTCAAAAAATTTACTATCCGTCAGAAATGATTCTCGACACATTTTACACCGATGAAAGCGGCTCGCTGATGCTGCCGCAGGAGCTTGCTTACGGCGATTACGAGCTTCACGAAGTGCAGTCGGCGGAGGGTTATGTGCTTGATAAAAATCCTGTTCCATTTACAATTGACGGTTCAGTGGAAACCGTAGTTGTGGAGAAAACAAATACCGCACAGAAGGGCAGAATTTCTGTTCAGAAAACAGGTGATATTTTTACAACGGTCGCTACAGCATCATCTGCTTACACGGACGAAAACTGCGAAACTATTGTAAATCCGACAACTTACACTCCCGTTTTTGCAAGCGGAAATCTGTCCGGTGCAGTATTTCAGATTATCGCAGTAGAAGATATTGTGACGCTTGACGGCACGATCAGAGCAAATGCCGGCGATGTTGTAGCTGAGATCACGACCGATGAAAACGGATATGCAGAAACAGGCCTTTTGTATCTTGGCAAGTATGAAGTCAGAGAAATTACTGCCCCTGACGGCTATGCTCTTAACGCAGAATCTCAGTTTGTTGAACTGACCTATGCAGGACAGGAAATTGCTGTTCGTGATACCGTAAATACGTCATTTGTCAACGATTATCAGGGTGTAGAAATTTCACTTTCTAAGGTCATGGAAAAGGACGAGTTATTTAACATCGGTAACTCCGATGAATATACCAGAGTTCGTTTCGGACTGTTCGCAGCCGAGAATATTACCGTCGCTGACGGCTCGGTAATTCCTGCTGACGGACTGATTTCTGAAATAAGTCTTGCTGAAAATATGTCCGCAAAGTTTGATACTGCTCTGCCTTTCGGCAAGTATTACGTTCAGGAAATTGCAACCGATGAGCATTATGTTCTGAACGGTAAAAAGTACCTTGTAAACTTCGAGTATATGGGACAGGAAGTAACTACTGTTACTGTTGATTGCGGCGAGTTTAAGAATGCTTTAAAACGTGGAAAAATCAGCGGTAAAAAGGTTAATGAAAACGAGAAATCTCTTGAAAATGCTTTGTTCGGACTGTTTGCTGTTGATACTGCTGAGTTTACTGCTGACAACGCATATATGACCGCTGTTTCCGATGAAAACGGACACTTTGAATTTGACAAGATCCCATACGGCGAGTATATCGTCAGGGAAATCGAAGCTCCCACAGGATATATTCTCAGCGATGAAAGCTACCCTGTGACAATTTCTGAGGACGGCGAAGTCATAGAAATTAAAGCTGTGAATAAATCTACAAAAGTCAGAATTTCCAAGCAGGATATTACTACAGGTGAGGAGCTCCCCGGCGCAACGCTTCAGATTATTGACGAGGACGGAAATGTTGCCACGGAATGGGTATCAACAGACGAGGCTCACTTTATCGAGGGCAAGCTGATTGCAGGCAAGGAGTACACGCTCCGTGAAACGATCGCTCCCGACGGTTATGAGATTGCAAGCGAGATAAAGTTTACTGTGAATACTGACGGAAGTGTAACGGAGGTCGTTATGTACGATGAGCATACGCCTGATCTTGAAATTCCTCCTACAGTCACAATAGATACTCCTAATACAGGTGTATCCGCAGACAATAGTGCTGAGCTTTATCTAGTAGCCGCAGCGGTTATTATGGCTTTCGGTATGGTCATATGCAAGAGGAACGATAAGGAACAGAGAAAGGATGATGTGAAATGAGATCTAAAAAGAAACTGATCGCAGCAGCAAGTTCGGTGTGCTTTGCAGCTATGATGTCGCTAACTGCTTATGCTTCAGGCGATGTTGCGGGAGCTGTGCAAAGCACTTGGACCACTGCAAGATCGCAGGTGGTTTCGGTTGTAAACAACGTCGTGTTCCCCGTAATCGACGTGATATTGGCGGTTTTGCTGTTTGTTAAGATAACGCTGGCATACTTGGATTACCGCAAACACGGGCAGTTGGAGTGGACGCCGATTGCTATCATTTTCGGCTGTCTTATCTTTGCTTTGACTGCTCCGTTGTATATCTGGTCGATCGTTTAAAAAGGAGAATTTGTGTATGAAAAAAATATATTCAGCTATGGTTTCAGCGGCAATCGCAATGACAATGACCGCCTGCGGAACGATCAGTCCGCCAATACAGAATGCAGCAGAAACTACCGCAACAACGCCGATAACAGCCGAGTCCGTATTGGATTCGGCTGTCTCTTCGGAGGTCGAAAGTACCGTCAACAATGAACAGGTAAAGTCCGATACCTTTATCGCAGAGTTTTTCGATTCAAATATCAGCTTTGAAGATACAAGCGAATTGGTTACTGAGTCGATGAAAGGCTGTTCCTTTGAATCGGAAAAAGATGAGTCAAACGGAATACAGAAAATTATGCTTAAAGGCAAAAACGGCGGAGGAATAGTTAATGTTCTATGCATTGATTTAAGTCAAAGTAATCTTGATTACGACATGGAATATATCCTTGAAAACTTCGGGGATTACTATTTCGGACAGACCTCCGCACAGATGAGCGGTATCACCGAGGACGATTTTGTGTCAAATTATCGTATGACATCAAATGTATATTCAAAAGGAAAATATCAGCAGTACGGCTCTGTTCAAAAGTCTGACGGTATGGCTACGCAGTTTGGGTACACCGAAACTTATGCTGTGCTTAGTGAGGACAAGCTGACAGTAGTATCAGGAGCATATCTTGGTACGGATATGATGGAAAGACAGAGTTTTTCGCAGCTTATGGCTAAGTTTGCGGAAAATGTCAAGTATTAAAGGTTGGTGTAGTTATGCCATATATCCCATTTACAGACGAACAAAAAGTCCTTGCAAATTCGGTAGACTTGGAGCAGTTTTTGCGTATGCGGGGTGAAAAGCTGGAACGTGTCGGCAGAGAGCATAAGCTCATTTACTACGACGGTTCGGGCAGGCACGACAGCATAACGCTCCGTGGCTCGACTTGGTTCGACCATAAAAATCAAGTGGGCGGCGGAGCAATAAAATTCATGCAGGAATTCTATGATATGGACTTTCAGACGGCTGTTCACGAACTGTTAGGACAGACGATAACTCCCCTCTCTTATGCTCCTTCAAAAGCTGTTGTGCATGAAGAAAAAACGAAAGAGTTCAAGCTTCCCGAAGCCAATTCAAATATGCACAGAGTGTTCGCATACCTCATAAAACAGCGGTTTATTTCTCCAGATATTATCAGCCATTTTGCAAAACAGCATACACTTTATGAGGACAAACAGCACCACAATGCAGTGTTTGTAGGGCTTGATGAAAACGGCGTTCCACGTCAGGCAAGCAAGCGTTCAACCAATTCTTTCGGGAAAACTTTCCGCATTACCTGCGAGGGTTCAGATACCCGTTACAGCTTTTCCCACTTTGGCAAGTCGGAAAAGCTGTTCGTGTTTGAGGCTCCCATTGATATGATGAGTTTTCTTACACTCTATCCGCAGGAATGGCAGAAAAACAGCTACATTGCCATGAACGGTGTTTATGAAAATGCCGTTTTAACAGCGTTAAAGAACCATTCTAACCTGTCAGAAGTCATTCTCTGCGTTGATAACGATGAGGGCGGAATCGAGGCTGTTGACAGACTTCGGGATATACTCACAGAAAACGGATATCCAAACGTTAAATGGCTTGCACCTAAATTCAAAGATTGGAACGAAATTTTAAAGGCAAAAAACGGAGCGGAATTTTTGCCTGCTGTTCCTCATAAGCGAAAGGAAGAATATCTGAAAGAAGTGAGTGAACTTGGGTATCTGAAATGCCGTCCCGATAAGCTGACCTCGCAGATCTATGCAACTTTCAAAAACGGACAATACAAGTATCTGGCTGAGTATGCTTTGACAGGCTCGGCGTTTTTTATGCCCAAAAGTGAGCGGATAAACAGCGAATGTAAAGCGTTTGAAAGGCTTCAAGGCAAGCTGGGGAGTAGTTACAAGCCTTACACCGACAAGGGCAAAAAGGCACAGAAACAAAGGGCTTTGCAGGAATGTATGCATGAGGTTTTGCGTGATCTTAAACAGACAGCCCGTACCCGTGAACAGTCAGTACAGACTGCCAAATTGCTGTATCAGCTTGCGGATAATGCTGTCAGATTGTCGGTTGAGGAAGCTTTAAGTGTACCGATTCAGGAGCAGTGCGAGGATATAGATATTATTTCTGAACCCGAACCGTGTATGGAGTTCGGGTAATGCGATACCCTCCGCCTCACAGCGCAATACCTTGAAGATAACAAACTAACTATCTTATTAAATACAAAAGATAGAATATTTTATAGATTGGAAGTGGTGAATTGAATGAAAAACAAATGATTTTCATAGGAGCACTTGTTGTAGCTTTTATCGCCTTTTTAGTGGTTGTAAATCTGCTTGACAACAAGTCGCTTAACGGAATAAAGGCAAAAAAGGTCGGTGACGGTCAGCATGGAACTGCGAGGTGGGCGACTAAATCGGAGATAAAGCAGACTTTTATCCCTTTGCCATTTGAGCCTGAGAAATGGCGTAAAGGCGTGGCTCTTCCGACTGTTCAAGGAACGGTGGTTGGGTGCAGAGGTTCGGGCAAAAAGACTGTTGCGCTTGTAGACACGGGCGATGTTCATACTCTTATGGTAGGCGCCGCAGGCGTGGGAAAAACAGCCTACTTCTTGTATCCAAATATAGAGCTTGCCTGTGCAAGCGGAATGTCCTTTGTCAGCACAGATACAAAGGGCGACATAGCACGAAATTATGGCACTATCGCAAGCAAGCACTATGGCTACAATGTTTCTGTGCTT
>NZ_QTXU01000050.1:0-6980 GCF_003461785.1 Ruminococcus sp. AM43-6 | reverse complement strand
ACCAATGCAAACGGAATTGCAACCTTTGACGATCTAAGAGTTTATGATATGTCCACAGGTAAAGCAATTGTCTACACCGTATCCGAAATCAACGTAGATACGAGATATGAAACTCCGAAAGCGCAGAACGTTACGCTGACGAGCGGAAATGTTGATCTGACTGTCAATGTCAATTTCAACAATGAACTTAAAACAGGTTCAATCAAGATCAATAAACAGTCGGAGGACGGAGAGAACGGCGGCAGAGAATTTACTGTAACAGGTAACGGCAAGACTTACAGCATAAAAACAGGTTCTGACGGTATCGCAATTCTTTCCGATATTCCCGTTTACGACAGCAATAACGAGAAAATTGTTTACACGATTTCTGAAAAAAATGTACCCGTAAAATATGTTGTTCCTGCGGATCAGACAGCAACTCTTACTGCTGACGCAACTACAACCAAGACATTCAAAAACGTTCTCAAAAAGTTTACCGCCCAAGTAACAAAGCAGGATTCCGAAACAGTTTCCGCACAGGGCGACGGTACTCTTGCAGGAGCAGTTTACGGCATTTACCGTGACGGCGAACTTATTGACACCTACACCACAGATGAAAACGGATATTTCAAGTCCAAGGAGTATGTCTGCGGAAATTACACAGTTCAGGAGATTTCTCCCTCCGAGGGATATCTGCTTGATATGACTGTTCATTCCGTAGGCGCAGAGCCGGAAAAATACACAATTGAAAGTAATCTCATTTCTATGACTGTGACTGAGGACGTAATAAAGGGCAATATCTCAGTCATCAAGCATACGGACGACGGCTCGACTCAGATCGAAACGCCCGAAGTCGGCGCTGAATTTGAGGTTTATCTCAAGAGCGCAGGCAGTTATGGAAATGCTGCTGAAACAGAGCGTGATCATCTGACTTGCGATGAAAACGGCTTTGCACAGACAAAGGATATGCCATACGGCGTTTACACTGTGCATCAGACAGTCGGCTGGGAGGGTACTGAGTTTATTGCTGACTTCGATGTCAACATCAGCGAGAACGGACAGACCTACCGCTATCTTATCAACAATGCAGAGTTTGAAAGCTATGTTAAGGTGGTAAAGGTCGATTCCGAAACAGGAAAAACAATTCCTTATGAGGGCGCAGGCTTTGAGATCTATGATTCAAACGGTCAGAAGATTTCTATGACTTTCAGCTATCCTACTCCCACAACTATCGATGTATTTTACACAAACAACGAGGGATACCTCATCACTCCCGAGGTTCTTCTCTACGGCGAATATTCTCTTGTTGAGGTTCAGGCTCCTGTGGGTTATGTTCTGGACAGCACACCCGTGCCCTTCACAGTTTCTGCTGATAACGCAGAGGAAGAAAATGCTTTGACAGTCATTAAAGTTCACAAAGAAAACACCGCTCAGAAAGGCAGAATTTCGGTTCAGAAAACAGGTGATATTTTTAAAACCGTTGCTATGGCGTCCTCCGCTTACACGGATGAAAACGGCGAGATGACAGTAAATCCGACCACCTACACTCCCGTGTTTGCAAGCGGAAATCTTTCCGGCGCAGTATTTCAGGTGATCGCTTCGGAGGATATCGTTACGCTTGACGGTACTGTTCATGCCAATGCAGGCGACGTTGTGGCTGAAATTACTACCGATGAAAACGGATATGCGGAAACCGATTTATTGTATCTCGGTAAGTACGAAATCAAGGAGGTTCAGGCACCTTACGGCTATGTTCGGAATAGCGAATCACAGTTTGTAGAACTGACCTATGCAGGACAGGAAATCGCTGTTCTTGATACGGTAAATGCATCATTTGTCAATGATTATCAGAGTGTTGAAATCTCACTTTCTAAGGTTATGGAGAACGACGAGCTGTTCGGAATCGGAAACAATAATGAGTATCTCTCTGTTCGTTTCGGACTGTTTGCGGCGGAGGATATACAGGCGGCAGACGGTACTGTAATTCCTGCGGACGGTCTCATTTCTGAAATCAGTCTTGATGAGAATATGACTGCTGTAATCGCAGAGAAAATCCCATTCGGTAAGTACTATGTTCAGGAAATTGCCACCGATGAACACTATGTTCTCAACGGTGAAAAGTACCTTGTGACATTTGAGTATATGGGTCAGGAAGTAACTACAGTTTCTATTGACTGCGGTCAGTTCGTAAATGAATTAAAGCGCGGAAAAGTCGAGGGTATCAAGGTAAATGAGAGCGATGAACCTCTTGAAAATGCTCTGTTCGGACTGTTTGCAGTTGATACTGCCGAATTCACTTCTGAAAACGCATATATGACCGCTGTTTCCGATGAAAACGGATATTTTGAGTTTGATGAGATCCCCTACGGCGAGTATGTGGTTCATGAAATCGAAGCTCCCACAGGATATATTCTCAGTGATGAAAGCTATCCCGTAACTGTTTGCGAGGACGGCGAAACTATCACGGTTCGTACAATTAACAAGCCTATTACCGTTGAATTGTCTAAGATTGATGTCTACGGCGAGGAGCTTATCGGAGCAGAGATGCAGCTTGAAAATGCTAACGGAGAAATCGTTGATGAGTGGACTTCCGACGGCACAAATCATGTTGTAACCGAACTTCCTGCCGGAGATTACACGCTCAAGGAAATTGCGGCTCCCGACGGATATGTGATTGCTACGGATATTAAGTTTACAGTTGACGTTTACGGCAATGTTACCGTAGAAAACGTTGAAGCCACAGCGACTTCGGAGAACGGCAATCCACTCGTTGTAATGATCGACGACACAACAAAGGTACAGATTTCCAAGCAGGATATCACCACAGGTGAGGAACTGCCCGGTGCAAAGCTTCAGGTTATAGACAGGGACGGAAATGTTGTTGAGGAATGGGTTTCATCAAGCGAACCGCATTTCATCGAAGGAAAGCTGATCGCAGGCAAGGAGTACACGCTGAAAGAAACTATCGCACCGGAGGGCTATGAGATAGCAAATGAAATCAAGTTCACAGTAAACGCTGACGGTAGCGTGACCGAAGTCATTATGTATGACGAGCTTACACCTAAAACGACTACTCCGTATACAGGCGATAACCACAGTGATTTTGCAGCTTTTGCAATGCTCGGAGCTGCAAGCGTGATCATTGCCATTCTTATCATCACAAAGAAAGGAAAAAAGCATGAATAAAAAAGTTATTCGCACAATTGCGGCTGTGACCGCAGCCGCCCTCCTCGGAGGTGGAATTTATCTTCTGGTAAAAAACGATGTGGCTCAGAAAATCAATTGGCGTGATATTCTGATCTATGCTCCCACGCCGATAGCGAGAGAAACGCTTGACGAAGCGGTCGATATTGAAAAAAGCAAGCCTTCCGCCGACAGAGTTCCCGAGGATACCAAAGAAGAACTGACCGAACAGGTACGTCAGCTTTCCAACGAGCATGACGATTCTGTGGGTTGGCTGTATATTCCAGATACGAATATAGATTATCCGATCATGCAGTCGGGAGATAACGAATATTACACGCGCAGGGCGGTGGACGGCTCATATTTGTATGCAGGATCACTGTTTATGGACTATCGCTGTTCAAGCGATTTTTCTGACTTTAATAGCGTGATCTACGGTCACAATATGGGAAACGGAACGATGTTTGCGGATATTCCGAATTACGAAAACGAGGAATATTTCATGAATCACAGCTACGGCTGGCTGACCACTGAGAACGATGTCAGGCTTATAGATTTCTTTGCGGTTGCAAGAACTTCCGATACAAGCGGACTTTATCTTGCTGCTCCGAATTTTAATGAATGGGATAATCAGCTCAGAAACTATGCAAGTATTTACAAGGAGATTGAAGTAACCGAAAGTGACCATTTGCTTATGTTATCCACTTGTACAAGTGCGGAGGGTAACAGCCGTACTATTCTGGTAGGAAAAATTATCGAGGAGAGTGATGTGGAATGAAGTTGAAAAAGAAAGTTATTGCAGCGATTGCAAGCACACTCTGCTTTGCAACAATGATGTCGACTACAGCTTACGCTTCCGGCGATGTTGCGGGAGCAGTCCAAAGCACATGGACTACCGCAAGGTCGCAGGTGGTGTCGGTTGTAAACAACGTTGTGTTCCCCGTAATTGACGTAATTCTTGCGGTTTTGCTGTTTGTTAAGATAGGTCTCGCATATCTCGACTATCGAAAACACGGTCAGCTTGAATGGACGCCGATCGCTATCATTTTCGGCTGTTTGATCTTTTCTCTGACCTGTCCGCTGTACATCTGGAGCATAATCTGATAGGGGGAAAATGAATATGAAAGCAAAAGTAATGACTGCAATTTTAGCAGCGTTTATGCTGACAATGACAGCTTGCGGAACGATTAGTCCGCCGATCCAGAATGCTGTTACGGAAACTACGACTACCACAGCCGAGTCCATATATGACTCGGCTGCCTCTTCGGAGGATGAAAAGATAAAAACGGACACCTTTATTGCCGAATTTTTCGATTCCGATATATCCTTTGTGGATACAAGTGAATTGGTAACGGAAGCTATGAAAGGCTGTTCTTTTGATAATGAAATTGATAATTCAAATGGTATGCAGAAGATAACGCTTAAAGGCACAAACGGAGGTGGTTCTGTTGAGGTGATGTGTATTGATCTGAGTAAAAGCGGTCTTCCTTACGATATGGAATATATCCTTGAAAATTTAGGGAATCATTACTTTAGTCAAACTGCTGCTCAGATGAACGGTATCACCGAAGATGACTTTGTTTCGAGTTACCGAATGACAAGCAGTGTTGTTTCTAAGGGCAAGTATCAGCGGTACGGCTCTGTTCAGAAGTCTGACGGTATGGCGACGCAGTTCGGGTACACGGAAACCTACGCTGTGCTTTCGGAGAACAAGCTAACTGTGGTTTCGGGTGCATTTCTCAGTTCGGATATGATGGAAAGACAGAGCTTTTCGGGGCTGATGAGTAAGTTTGCGAATAACGTGAAGTATTAACGATAGAGAGTTGGTGATAAATTGCCATATATCCCATTCACAGACGAACAAAAAGTCCTTGCCAACAGCGTAAACCTTGAAGAATTCCTGAGAATGCGTGGCGAGAAATTGGAGCGTGTCGGCAGAGAGCATAAGCTCATTTACTACGACAGTTCTGGCAAGCACGACAGCATAACGCTACGTGGCTCGACTTGGTTTGACCATAAAAATCAGGTGGGCGGCGGAGCAATAAAATTCATGCAGGAATTCTATGATATGGACTTTCAGACGGCGGTACAGGAACTGCTCGGTCAGACTATCACTCCGCTGTCCCACAGTCCGCCGAAAGCTATTGCAAAGGAAGAAAAGAAAGAGTTCAGACTTCCCGAGGCAAACGCAAATATGCATAGAGTTTATGCCTACCTCATAAAACAGCGGTTTATTGATCCAAACATTATCTCGCATTTTGCAAAACAGCACACGCTTTACGAGGACAAGGAACACCACAATGCGGTGTTCGTAGGCGTTGATGAAAACGGAGTTCCACGTCAGGCTCACAAGCGTTCAACTAATTCTTTTGGGAATGCATTCCGCATAACCTGCGAGGGTTCGGATACTCGGTACAGCTTTTCTCACTTTGGCAAGTCGGAAAAGCTGTTTGTGTTTGAGGCTCCCATCGATATGATGAGTTTTCTAACGCTGTACCCGAAAGGCTGGCAGAAACACAGCTACATCGCAATGAACGGAGTGTATGAAAATGCCGTTTTAACGGGGTTGAAGAGCCATTCCAATCTGAATGAAATAATATTGTGTGTAGATAACGATGAGGGAGGAATTGAGGCTGTTGACCGATTAAAAGATATTCTTGCGGAGAACGGATATCCAAACGTTAAACGACTTTCGCCTGAGTTTAAGGACTGGAACGAATGTCTGAAAGCGAAGAACGGCGTTGAACCTCTTCCTGCTGTTCCGCATAAGCGAAAAGAAGAATATCTGAAAGAAGTGAGCGAACTGGGGTATCTCAAATGCCGCCCCGATAAGCTGACCTCGCAGATCTATGCAACGTTCAAAAACGGACAATACAACTATCTCGCCGAGTATGCGCTTGCAGGCTCGGCATTTTTTGTTGCAGAAAACAGCGAAAATACGATGTTTGACAAGCTGAGATGTAAACTTAAAGCGGAGTATAAGCCTTACACCGGCAAGGGCAAAAAGGCGCAGAAACAAAGGGATTTGCAGGACTGTGTACAGGAGGTTTTGTGTGATCTGAAACAGACAGCCCGTACCCGTGAGCAGTCGATAAATACAGCAAAATTGCTGTATCAGCTTGCGGATAATGCCGTCAGATTATCGGTTGAGGAAACTTTAAGCACTCCCATTCAGGAGCAGACCGAGGATATAGATATCGTTTCCGAACCCGAACCTTGTATGGAATTCGGGTAATGCGATACCCTCCGCCTCACAGCGCAATACCTTGAATAAAACAAACTAACTATCTTATTAAATACAAAGGTAAGAATATTTTATACAGATCGGAGATGAAATTTTGAATGAAAAACAAATGATTTTAATAGGCGTGCTTGCAGTGATTTTTGTTGCATTTTTGGTAGTCGTAAATCTGCTTGACAACAAGTCGCTTAACGGAATAAAGGCAAAAAAAGTCGGCAATGGACAGCACGGAACTGCGAGGTGGGCGACAAAAGCTGAGATAAAGCGTACTTTTATCCCTCTGCCATTCGAGCCGGAGATGTGGAGAAAAGGTCAGAACCTGCCGACTGTTCAAGGTACGGTGGTAGGCTGTCGGACACACGGCAAAAAAACTGTGGCTATTGTAGATGACGGCGATGTTCACACGCTTATGATAGGCGCTGCGGGCGTGGGCAAAACCGCATATTTCCTGTACCCGAACATTGAACTTGCTTGCGCAAGCGGAATGTCGTTCATCAGTACGGACACCAAAGGGGACGTAGCACGAAATTATGGCACTATCGCAAGCAAGCACTATGGCTACAATGTTTCTGTGCTT
>NZ_QTXU01000005.1:0-122822 GCF_003461785.1 Ruminococcus sp. AM43-6 | reverse complement strand
AGCATAGCCTGTCACCACTGTAGTCAGCAGTTTGGACTATGCTAATATCATACCAAAAGGGGTGAAAAATAAATGCCACATTCATCGGGAGGCGGCTCTCACGGAGGAGGGTCACACGGAGGCTCGCATCACAGCAGCCATTCGCACGGAGGCTCAGGAAGAAGCTCACGCCACGTAAGAAGCACCTATTTCCCGGACGCAAGAAGATATGTATATTATGATCATCACAGACCGGTCTATGTCTATGCAGATTATGACATAACCGAAAAAAGAAGTCCTTTGAGATTTCTTATGCTGCTTTTCTATCTGCCGTTTATTTTATTCACATTTTCTATGTTTGCCGAGGCTTATCATCACCCTCATAAGCTTCCCCAGAACTATGATTATAAAATAGTTGTGGAGGATAAAGCAAACGTCCTTGGCAACACCGCAGAGCTTAGGAACTCGCTGGTGGCATTTTATAACCGCACCGGTATCTCACCTGCGGTCATAACAGTGGAAAATTCAGATTGGCAGGGAAATTATTCAGATCTTGAAAACTATGCCTATGATCTGTATGTGAACCACTTTGCGGACGAGAGCCATTGGCTCATAGTTTACTCTACTCCTGACGGCTATTCTTCCTCTGACGGCTTTGAGGATTGGTATTGGGAGGGTATGCAGGGCAATGATACAGATGATGTTCTGACAGAATCAGTAACGAACAGCTTCAATGACGAGCTGCAGAAAAATCTCACAGCGAGAACACGCTATACAGTGTCCTCGGCTATCAGCACATCATTTGACGACCTGACGCCTACCGTAATGAAGAGTAAAGTAAATTGGACTATGCTATTTACTTCGATCGCCATTCTGGCATTTGTGTGTCTGCACGCCTGCCTTATGATAGGCATAAATCCAAAGGCGAGAAAATATGCCAAAGCAAAGCCGTGTTCTGACGCAGCTCAGGAAAAAGCCTGCGAATATTGCGGCTATACCTATGTCGTAGACACTTGTACAGAATGTCCTCATTGCGGAGCGCCTATCCCACCGGAGGATCAGCCTGGGGCACGATTTACTTGATAAAAAATCACCGCCTGAGAAGCTATTTTTCTCAGGCGGTTTTGTTTGTCATTTTTAGCCGTACATCTCTGTCTGCTCAGCGTAGCTGTAGATTATCTCGGAGTCAGGGTCAATGGCAACTCCCTTTGCGTGGAAAAGCTCTGTTATGGTAACGAACTCGTAGCCCTGTTCTTTGAGGGCAGGGATTATCTTATCAAGGGCTGCAACTGTCTGAACGTTTCCGTTCATATCGTGAAGCAGGATAATTCCCCCGTCCCTAGCCTGTGCAAGCACCTTTTCAACACGCTCCTCAACGCCTATGGCATTGTTGTAGTCCTCTGCACCGTATCCGCATATAAACGGCATATCCACAGCGTCAAAGATGGTCTGATTTACCGCAATATATGGCGGACGGAAAAACTGTGGACGTTCGCCAACAGCCTCTTCCACCTTGTCAGAGGTAAAGTCTATTTCGGCCTTTATTTCCTCTGCGGTCATTTTTGTCATGTCAGGGTGGCTCTGAGAGTGGTTTTCAATGTCACAGCCCATGTTGTAAGCACGCTTCATGACCTCTGCACTCTCGTCTGTGATGTTGTTTCCGATAACGAAAAACGAAGCCACAATGCCGTGTTCTTCAAGCTTGTCAAGCACAAGGGGAGTTGTGTCAGTGTTAGGGCCGTCATCAAAAGTGAGGGCTATCACTTTTCCGTAGTCAGACTTGTCACGAAGCTGTCTGCGCTTATTCTGTGAACTGCTGTCCTCAGCCTTTGAGTTTTCTTTTTCCAGACTGCTGTTTTCACCAGTCCCACAGCCCACTCCCATAGCAAGGCTGAAAGCCACAGCACCCATAAGAATAGTTTTAAGCACCTTTTTCATAAGATTTTCTCCTTCATATTTATTATCTCTATGATAGCATATTTCCACTTGATTTTCAATAGAATTTGATGATAAAGCAACAAAAAACGAGCGGTCAAAAACCGCCCGTCAAATGTCTTTTATTTTTCAGAATGTTTCTTGCCCTTGAAGAATTTTCTGTATATTGCCACTGTTATAACAGCATATATCGTTCCTGTTAGAACGCCTGCGATAACGTCGAATGGATAGTGTACACCAACATACAGCCGTGAGAACGCAATGAGTGTTGCCACTATAAGTGCAGGCACGCCATATTTTTTCGGCATCTCCATGAACATTACCACCGCCACTGCAAAGGAAGCTCCCGAATGTCCCGAGGGAAAGGAGAAGTCCGATTGTGCCCCTATTATCCTGTTAAGCCCCTCGACCACCTCGTAAGGTCTTGTTCTGGCAATAATGTTTTTGAGAATGATGTTGTTTATAAGAAAAGTCACCGCAAGGGAGCATGAACACACGATGCCTGTTGTTCTAGTCTTTTTCAGTATGAGAAGTAAAACGCATATGCCTATCCATAACGCACCGCCGTTTGCAAGATATGTTATGAACTTCATTATGGGGTCAAGCCACCCTGCACGCAGGTTGTCCTGTATCCATAACAGTATGTCGCCGTCTAGTTTAAGTAAGGTGTCCAACATTTATCCTCCTGCCATTTATGTAAATCTATCCCTTGAATATATTTACACTAAAACTGACAAGCCCGTCAAAAAACGAGCCTGCCCTTTGTGTATTAATGCTTTAGTTCATATTTTCGCAAATTAATATTATGATAAGTTCATTTTCATGTATAAAAAGCTTAAAATCATGTGTCATACCCTTAACAAATTCAATTTGCATAGAAATTTGATTTCCAATTACAGCTTAACAGGCTCTATCTTCCAGATGTTTTCTGCATAGTCCTTGATAGTTCTGTCAGAAGAGAACTTTCCGGCATTTGCAATGTTCAGCCAGCACTTCTTAGCGAATGCAAGCTTGTCCTTGTAGTCTGCGTTGACCTTGAGCTTTGCATGAACATAGCTTTCAAGGTCGCCAAGAACGTAGTAGTGGTCAGGAACGTGCCAGCTTGCACCGTCAGTGAGCGCCTTGTAAAGCTCCTTGAAGCTGCCCTCTTCGTTGGACGGAACGCCGCCGTCTGAAAGACTGCCGTCAATAAGCTTGTCAAGAACACGCTTTATCTTGTCGTTTGAGAAAAGTATCTCCCTAGGGTCATACTTTGGCATTATCTCAGCCAGCTCCTCTACTCTTGCACCGAAGATGTAGTTGTTCTCCTCGCCTGCCTCCTGAACGATCTCAACGTTAGCTCCGTCATAAGTTCCCAGTGTGATCGCACCGTTGAGCATAAGCTTCATGTTGCCTGTACCGCTCGCCTCAGTGCCTGCCGTAGATATCTGCTCGGAAACATCAGCCGCAGTAACAAGCTTTTCCGCATAGGAAACGTTGTAGTTCTGTACGAAAACCACCTTGATAAGATCCTTTGTGTCAGGGTCAGCGTTCACAAGCTTGCTTATCTCGCCGATAAACTTGATGATAGCCTTAGCCCTCCTGTATCCCGGTGCAGACTTAGCGCCGAAAATAAATGTTGTCGGCGTGAAGTCCTTTATAGAGCCGTCCTTGATGCCATAGTAAATGTAAAGTATAGACAAAGCGTTAAGAAACTGCCTCTTGTATTCATGCAGACGCTTGATCTGAATGTCAAAAATAGTGTTCGGGTCGATATCAACACCGTCATGCTCCTTTACAAAAGCGGCAAGGCGGTTTTTCTGAGCCTCCTTAACAGCCATGAACTCGTTAAGAACAGCTTCATCATCAGCATATTTTTCAAGCTTTTTAAGCTCGTCCAAGTCCTTCACCCAATCTGCGTTGCCAAGAAGCTTTGTGATAAGTGCTGAAAGCTCAGGGTTGCAAAGTGCCAGCCAACGTCTTTGTGTGATACCATTGGTCTTGTTCTGAAATCTCTCAGGATAAAGCTCATACCAATCTTTGAGAGCGTCCTTTTTCAGTATCTCAGTGTGGATAGCCGCAACGCCGTTTATATAGCTTGAAACATAGATAGCCATAAATGCCATTTTTACCATGCCGTCGCCAACAGGAGAAAGCTTAGAGATATACTCTCTGTCCTTTTTGAGAGCGTACATATCCTTTATAAAACGCTCGTTTATCATAAGGATATATGTATAGACCTCAGGCACTACCTTTTCCACAAGTCTGCAATCCCACTTTTCAAGAGCCTCAGCCATGATAGTGTGGTTTGTGTAGTTAAAGACCTTGTGGGCGATCTCAAAAGCCTTGTCAAAGTCATAGCTATGCTCAGCACAAAGCTGTCTTATAAGCTCTGGCACAGCGATAACAGGGTGAGTATCGTTAAGCTGGATAGTAATATAGTCGCCAAGGTTGTCAAGAGTGCCGAACTTAGCCAAATGCTTTTTGAGAATATCCGTCACAGAAGCGGAGGAGAAGAAATATTCCTGTTTAAGTCTGAGTATCTTGCCCTCTTCACAGTTATCGTTAGGGTAAAGCACCTTTGAGATGTTCTCAGCGTCATTTTTAGCCTTTACGGCACCGTCATAGTTACCGCAGTCGAACTGAGCGAAGTCAAAATCCTCCACGCTCTCAGCCTGCCAAAGTCTGAGTGTGCCAACGTTTTTAGTGCCAAAGCCGATAACAGGCATATCATAAGGCACAGCGTAAACGGTTTGGTCGCCGTATTTAACGACTACCTTGTCATTTTCGCATCTCTTAGACCAAGGGTCGCCGTACTTAGTCCAGTTGTCAGCCTCTTCCTTTTGGAAGCCGTCAACTATCTTCTGCTTGAAAAGACCGTACTTGTATCTTATTCCGTAGCCGTCCAAAGGCAGGTCATGAGCGGCGGCGGAATCGAGGAAGCAAGCGGCAAGTCTGCCAAGACCACCGTTGCCGAGGGCAGCGTCCTCTATTTCTTCAAGGTCATTAAGACTTCTGCCGTGAGCCTTCAAAAGCTCGTCCACCTCGTCAGTGATACCAAGGCAAAGGAGATTGTTATAAACGGCTCTGCCCATAAGGAACTCCATAGAGAGATAGCAGGCTCTGCGGCTGTCAAGGTGAGCCTTTCTGCTGTTCTCCCAATCGCTGTCAATAAGCTCCATAACAGTAGCCGACAGGCTTTCGTGGAGCTGCCAAGGCAGAGCTTTTTCAACGCTCGTGCCAAACTTCTTTTTCAGGTCTTTACTAAGTTCGCTGTAAAACAGTTCTTTGTTCATTGGTTTTTTTATCCTTTCTGATATTTTATGTATTCTATTGTATTTTGTACTTTGTTATTATCCGCACAACGTATGGTATTGGCGAACATTGTTTGCTCGTCGAAGAAACAGACCCACGGCAACAACATTATGGGATAGAACTAAAACCTACCCTATCACACCTGTAGGGGACGACGCCCTCGGCGTCCCACTCGAAGTGACAAGGTTTAAATTATCCAGAATTTGTGCAGAGCAACATTGCGCGGATAACACAAATGAGATTGCAATCGAAACGTCGAGGGGTGCGGGACGCCGAGGGCGTCGTCCCCTACATTTTGGTGCGCAAGTTCTTCTGCCGCAAAATCGCTGTCGCTCTTTGCGAATCTACGTTGCGCTAAGGGATAGAAAAGCGGTGCAGATTTAATTCTCCGATATTACTTTTATCTGATATCAAACTTTCATGTGCTTTTTAGTTTTACTCTGCACCGCTTGTAGGCTTACGCCTATTGAGGCTCTGCCTCAAACTCCGCTAGGGACTCTGTCCCTAGACCCTGCAATGGGTTTCACCCCTTGACCCTGACCAGGGGCGTGCCCCTGGACCTTTTGCTCGCTACGCTCGGTGCTTGTGCACAACTCTGATAAGCTATGCACATTCCTCACTCCTCATTCCTCATTCCTCATTTATCCCTGCTCTATCTGCCATACACCGCTGTTATCTTCGCCAATCTCTCCGCCAAAGTATCATCAAGCTTATCAAAGCTTTCCAATCTCCACTTCCAATTTGCTCCCACTGTTGACGGTGTATTCATTCTGGCTTTATCGTCAAGGCAAAGTATATCCTGCATTTGTGCGATAGCTGTATCACACACGCTGGACCAACAAAGTCTTACCATTGCCCAAGGCACGAACTCGTCTTTTGTAACTCCAAGATAGTCCTTGCAGTAGCTTCTGGTCTTTTCGTCACAGCTTTTTATCCAGCCAAGTATGGTTTCGTTATCGTGCGTACCTGTATAGCAAATGCTGTTTGTGGTCTTAAAATTGTGGGGCAGATAGCCGTTTGTATTATCAGAATCAAAGCCGAACTCCAGCACCTTCATGCCGGGATATCCGCTTGCGTTGAGCATTTTTACAACGTGCTTTGTAAGAAAACCCAAGTCCTCTGCGATTATCTTCACGTCCCCAAGCTGTTTTCTCACTTCTTTGAAAAGCCTCATGTCAGGACCTTTTCTCCACTTGCCCTTTTTGGCGTTCTTTGCACCGTATGGTATGCAGTAATAGCTTTCAAAGCCCCTGAAATGGTCTATTCTCACCACGTCATAGGTGTCAGAAGCCGCCTTTATACGCTCTACCCACCAGCGGAATTTATCTCTTGCTATGTATTCCCAGTTGTAAAGAGGATTGCCCCAAAGCTGACCGTCTGCCGTGAATGCGTCAGGTGGACATCCTGCCACCTCAACAGGCTTTTTCTCTTTGTCAAGGCTGAAATACTGCGGTGTACTCCACACCTCAACACTGTCATATGCCACATATATTGGGATATCGCCTATTATCTCGATGCCCTTTTCATTGGCATAAGCCTTTAGCTTTTTCCACTGCTGGAAGTATTTATACTGCACAAAGCACCAGAAGTCTATATCATTTGCATATTCTTTTCTGGCACTTTTTATCGCCTTAGGCTTGTACATTTTCAGCGGTTCGTCCCATTCATACCAAGCCTTGCCCTTGTTGGCAAATTTCAGTGACATAAACAAAGCGTAATCGTATATCCAGTCTTTGTTTTCCACCACGAATTTTGAGTATGCCTTTTCAGGCTTCTTGCGAAAACGCTTGTGTGCCGTCCTAAGCACCTTGAAAATGACCTCGTATATCTTGCCGTAGTCAACAGACCCTTTGTCATCGCCCCACTCAATATCCTTGTATTCCGCAGGTTTCAGATAACCCTCTTTTTCCAGAGCTTCAAGGTCTATAAAGTATGGATTTCCTGCATGAACAGAAAAGCTCTGATATGGCGAATCACCATAGCTTGTAGGAGATATAGGAAGTATCTGCCAACATTTTTGGTGAGCCTTTTCAAGAAAATCCACAAAAGCATAAGCCTCCTTGCCAAGCTTGCCGATACCATAATCGTTAGGCAGAGAGGATATGTGCATTAAAATACCCGATCTACGCATAAAATGCTCCTTTCATGTTAAAACCGCACCCATGTGAAAAATTCAGTGCAGTCACATATAATACATCATTATGATTATACTACTTTTCAGCCATTTTTGCAATAGAAAAACCGCCATATATTTCATTTTAGAAATATTTTCTCTAAACAGAAAAATCCCGAGGACGCAAACCCTCGGGATGATCTTTTAGTCATGTGTTATCATCATAAGCACCGCAAAGTAGTGGAAAACACTTCCCGCAATGGTGAACAAATGCCATATTGAGTGAAAATATTTTTTGTTCTTTTTAACATAGAAAATAACGCCCACAGTGTAAAAAAGTCCGCCTATAAGAATAAACCACAAGGACAGCGGATATACCTTTTCTATCATAGGCTTGACAGCGATTATAACTACCCAGCCCATTGCGATATAGCATACAACAGAGGGCTTGCGGAACTTTTCAAGGTCAATGGAGTTCAGCACAATGCCAAGGATAGCCGCACCCCAGACGATTCCGAAAAGAACCCAGCCAAACGCACCTCTCAAAGGCACAAGGGTGATAGGGGTGTATGTGCCTGCGATGAGGAAGAAAATGGTGTTGTGATCCATTATTCTGAAAAACTTTTTGGCTTTTGGATTGGTGATAGCATGATAAAGGGTTGACATGGTGTAAAGTATGATAAGAGAAGCTCCGAAAATAGCGGAGCTTACAACGCCCCAAGCGTTGGAGTAAATGGCAGCGAGAACGATAAGAACGGCAGTGCCTGCGATAGAAAGCAGACCGCCTGCACCATGGGAAACGGAGTTGAAGATCTCCTCGCCGAGGGTGTATCTTTTGGTTAGATCCTGAGATTGGATCTCAACAGATTTTGACATAGTATCATTTCCTTTCCGATAGGACCGAGAATTTGCATATAAGTTTTATTACTATAGTATAGTAACATTTTTTTAGACACTTGTCAAGTTTAAATACAGGTGTAAAAAGTGAGGAGTGAGGAATGAGGAATTAGGAATGAGGAATTAGGAATGGGCAAAGCTGACCAGAGTTGTGCCCCAACACCGAGCGAAGCGAGCAAAAGGTCCAGGGGCACGCCCCTGGTCAGGGTCAAGGGGTGAAACCCATTGTGGGGGTCTGGGGGCAAAGCCCCTAGCGGAGCTTGAGGCAGAGCCTCAATAGGCGTAAGCCTACTAAGCGGTGCAGAACAAATCCAAAAAGCACATAGAACCCAAACATCAAATAAAACCAACATCGAAGCATAAACCTGCACCGCTTTTCTATCCCTTAGCACAACGTAAATCCGCAAAGAGCGAAGCGATTTTGCGGCACAGCAAACTCGCCCGAATAATCCGTAGGGGCGAACATCGTTCGCCCGCATGGTATGCAACCAGTACCATGTAAACAAAATACCCCCAATAACTTAAATCAAAAAAAATTCAAAACCCCCTTGACAAAACATGAATATATGATATAATAAACATATGAACAGTTATTCATATGATGAATTGAAATGACACATATCGAATATACTAAAACAATAATAAGAAAAGGAGAGCGAAAATAAATGAGCGAGAATACAGTAAAGCATGAGCATAAACAGTGCGGAGGAAAGAATATAGAGAAGATGGAGGAAATAGGGAAAACAATGCCCGTTGAGGAGGAGATATATGACGTGGCAGAGCTTTTCAAAGTCCTTGGCGATCAAACAAGAGTGAAAATACTCTTTACTCTTATAAAGGACGAAATGTGCGTGTGCGATATAGCCGAGCTGTTGGAAATGTCACAGTCAGCTATCTCACATCAGCTGAGAGTGCTTAAGCAGGCCAGACTTGTGAAGTATAGACGTGAGGGAAAAACAGTCTATTATTCAGTTTCCGATGAACACGTCGCTGTCATACTCAATATGGGTATCGAGCATATCAGCGAGTAAAGAAAGTGATCTGTTTTTTTTGTAGTATAGGAGAATGTGAAATGAGTAAAATGACTTTGCTTCTTAAGGAACTCGATTGTCCTCATTGTGCGGAAAAGATCGAGAAACGTGTGAGCGAGCTTTCAGGCGTTAAAAGCTCTAACCTTGACTTTATCAATAAAAAGCTCACAGTTGATTTTGACGGCGATAAAAACGCCCTCTTTACCGAGATAGAAAACGTCGTCCATAAGCTTGAACCTGACGTTAGCGTGAAAGAGCTTGGCGATTGTGCTGAGAAAACTCTCTATCTGAAGCTGGAGGATCTCGATTGCCCTAACTGCGGTGAAAAGATAGCAAACCGTGTGGGTGAGCTTGCAGGCGTTATTTCATCAAACGTCGATTTTATCAGCAAAAAGCTTACTGTCAAAACAGACGGCTCTAACCCTGACCTGCGTATCATGATAGAGGATACCGTCCATCAGCTTGAGCCTGACGTTACTGTTAAGGATTATGGTGCTCAGACAGCAGAGGAAGAGCCTGTGAATGACCATAAGGGCGAGATAGTCAAGCTATCTGTGGCTATCGTGTTCTTTATCGCATCAATGCTTTTGGATAAGCTTGGAAGTGGCACTGTATGCGAATACCTCAGCGCAGGCCTTGCAATAGTTGCTTACCTTATTGCAGGTCTTGACGTTGTTATCGCCGCCGTAAGAAACCTTGTTAAAGGCGAGGCTTTTGACGAGTCACTGCTCATGACTATCGCAACAGTTGGCGCATTTGCTCTTAAAGACTTCCGTGAGGGTGCAGCCGTTATGCTGTTCTTCCAGGTGGGTGAGCTTTTCCAGACTATCGCAGTAGAGAAGTCAAGAAAATCTATCACAAAGCTTATGGAACTTAAGCCTGAGTCTGTAACAGTTGTAAGAAACGGCAAAACATACGAGCTTCCTCCTGAGGATATCCTCAAGGACGAGATGATCGCAGTAAAAACAGGCGAGAGAATACCTCTTGACGGTATCGTAACAGAAGGAGAATCAGAGCTTGATACATCAGCACTTACCGGTGAGTTTCTTCCGGTCGAGGTCAAAGCAGGGGACAGCGTCCTCAGTGGCTCAACAAACCTGAGAGGACTTCTCAAAGTTCGGGTCACAAATACCTTCCACGAGTCCGCAGTGTCGAAAATTCTCGATATGGTGCAAAACTCCAGCGAAAGAAAAGCCAAGACCGAAAAGTTCATCACACGTTTTGCAAGAGTTTATACCCCTGCGGTAGTAATTGCTGCACTTGCACTTGTGTTTATACCAAGCTTCATTCTGGGCTTTGATCAGTTCTCAAAATGGCTATATAGAGGACTTCTGTTCCTTGTAATATCCTGCCCATGCGCACTTGTTATCTCAGTGCCTCTCTCGTTCTTCGCAGGAATTGGCGGAGCTTCTAAAAAGGGTATCCTTATCAAAGGCGCAAAAAATCTTGAAACAATGGCTAAGTGCAAAACTCTCGCAGTTGATAAAACAGGTACGCTCACAAAGGGCAAGTTCACTGTCCTCAGCGTAAACCCACAGGGCGTTTCACAGGATATCCTCCTTGAAGCCGCCGCATATGCAGAAAGTATGTCAACTCACCCTATCGGTATCTCCATAGTGCAGAGATACGGCAGGGAAATAGACGGTGCAAGACTTTCTGATGTTGAAGAGATAGCAGGAAACGGTGTAAGAGCAAAGCTTGACGGCAAGGAGATACTTTGCGGAAAGAAAGCGCTTCTTGAAACAAACGGCATTGCCGCACAAAGCTCAGAAGACTCCGCAACGGCAGTTTATGTTGCCCTTGACGGCAAGTTCATAGGCGAGATACTCCTTGGCGACGAGATAAAAGAAACCTCTGCCACAGCCGTTTCAAGACTTAGAGAGCTTGGCGTTGAAACTGTCCTCCTCACAGGGGATAAGAAAGATACCGCTGAAAAGGTGGCAAAGAAAGTGGGCATAAAAACATTCTTCAGTGAGCTTCTCCCTGAAAACAAGGTTGAAAAGGTCGAACAGCTTATAAAAGACCCCGACCGCAGACTTGTTGCATTCGCAGGGGACGGAATAAATGACGCACCTGTTATCGCAAGAGCCGATATCGGTATCGCAATGGGTGGCTTAGGCTCAGATATCGCCATTGAAGCCGCAGACGTTGTGCTTATGAACGACGATCCGTCAAGCATAGCAGACGCAGTAAAGATATCCCGAAAGACTATGACAATAGTAAGAGAGAATATAATTTTTGCCCTTGGAGTAAAAGCTCTTGTGCTTATATTTGGTGCATTGGGACTTGCAGGAATGTGGCTTGCGGTATTCGCAGACGTTGGCGTAGCCGTAATAGCTATCCTAAACGCCCTAAGAAGCAGCAGAATAAAATAAAACTATGTTTAGACCTGCAAATGCGCATAAATACGGCATTTGCTTGTAGGGGCGAACAGTGTTCGCCCGCTTATCCACAACAACGTAAAAATAACAAGGCGGACGCTGGAAAAAGCTCCGCCTTTTTTCTGTCATTGACAATAAGCCTGATATGTACTATAATATTGGTATTGTAAAAATGAACGGAGGTGCAGTCAGGTGGCTAATAAAGACAGACAACAAAACTACACAAACGATAATAAGCCTCAGGACTACTACGAACAGGAATATCAGCGACAGCTTGACGAGTTCAACCGCATAAGCGGTGCGGGCGGACAGCGTGTTCAGCAAATAGATGAGGGCGTGAACGACTTTGACGATTACTATGACGCTGGCTACCCTGATGATCATACACAGGGTACAGCTCAGCCATACGGGCAGGGAAGCCGTTCATCATCAGACTACGCAGGCTCATACAGAGAAAGCACTCCAAGACGGCAAACACAGAACAGACAGAGCAAGCAGAGAGGTTCAGGCAAGTCAGCAAAAAGCAATAAGACCTCAGCCCAAAGACGAAATAATGACCTGCAATTTGGCAAAAACAATAAAAGCCGTAACGGTCAGACGAACAAAAAAGGTAAAAACAAAGTGGAAAATAAAAAAAGACACCCTATAAAAACCTTTTTCAAGGTACTTATCATCATACTTTTGGTGGTTTTCATATTGGCAAACGTCCTTATATGGCGATACATAGGCATGGTGAACAAGGTGGAAAGAGGTCAGCGAGCGAACACAGAGGCTTCCATGAACAGCTCTGATGTACGAAATATCCTGCTTATAGGCTCTGATACAAGAAACGCTGACGAGCGTGGCAGAACAGACTCTATGATACTTCTCTCCATTAACAGCACCACAAAAGAGATAACAATGACCTCTTTCATGCGTGATATGTATGTGAATATCAAGGGCGTTGACGCTGACGGAAATGATATAGACACATGGTCAAAGCTCAATGCAGCGTATGTTTACGGCGGTGCAGAGCTTCTTATGGATACCATAGAGTATAATTTTGATATTGCCGTTGACGATTATGTTTATATCGACTTTCTGTCATTCGTTGATATCGTTGACGCAGTTGGCGGTATCGAGCTTGACATTTCCGACGAAGAAGCCGAGGGCATGAAGCCTCCAATGGCAGAGCAAAACAAGCTTCTTGGCAATAAAAAGGGTACAGACTATCTTGATAAGGGCGGAAAGAAGCTCCATGTAAACGGCAATCAGGCACTTGCCTATGCAAGACTTAGATATGTTGGCAACGCAGATTTCCAGCGAACAGAACGCCAGAGAACAGTTATCACAAAGATAATCGAAAAGGCGAAAAGCTCAGATCCGCTGACTATAGACAAATTTGCAAAAGCATCAATGTCACATCTTACAACCAATATGTCCCAGACACAGCTTTTTGCTCTTACCTATAAGGCGATATTCTCCATGAATTACGAGATAAAGTCCATGAGAATACCTGATGATGATTCCTATTCATATGGCACATCATCTGACGGTCAATCAATTCTCGAAGTGGATTTTGAAGCCTGCAAAGCACTTCTCAGAAAAGAGATATATAACCAGTAAAAAAGAAAAGCTCTGCTTCGGCAGGGCTTTTTATGTGCAAAAATATAGGGGCTCGTCCCCTGCATGGTTTGTGCGTTTTTAATATAATTTTTTTTATACAAAAAAGGGGCTGTAAAAAAAGTCCCCAGGAAAAAAGGCTGCGATCTTGCCAAAAAGCAAGACAGCAGTCTTTTTTTGTGGTATAATTAAAGTATCATGAATAACCAACCACAAGAATATTATACACCATATCAATTAAAATTTCCAATAGAAATTGAAAAAATAATTGAAACAACTGACCCGGTATATACATTTTGTGAAGTGATGAATCATATTGACCTGAGTAAATACCTGACGACTGAGGGCTTTCTATATTTGTATTATTGTTCAGGTGTCGGTTCAGGCTCAGGCTCAGGAGCAGGCGGATCAGTTTCCGTAACAGGCTCCGTTACTGTTTCTGTAGCAGTTTCCGTGTTCGTTGACACCTCAGTGGTTTCACTTGGCTGTGTCAAAGATGGAGTAGTTTCAGTTGCTTTTTTCGTTTCTGTTGAAGCCGAAGTTGTTGTGGTGGTCTTTGAAGTTGTGGTCGTGGTGATGTAGCTTGTGGTGGTCGTAGTTGTGGTGGTCTCTTCCTCTGATGAGTCCTCCTCCACAGGTGCGTCACCGAATGCTATAACGCCCCATTTTCCGGACTTCATTACCCATGCCTTGCCGTTGTGAGCAGGTCTTGCCTGATCGAACTCGCCTGGCTTTACGATACAGTTGCCGTCTATGTCATAATAACCATATGATGAATTTATGGATACCGGCAGATAATCGTCAGTGAAAAGATAAGGATGAACTGCCATCTCGTCATCTATCACCTTTCCGCAATAGGCACTCATGTCACCGTCGCACTTGAAGTCGATTATAGTTTTGCCGTCAGAACCAACATATCCCCACTTGCCTTCGTCGTTCTCAAAGGCTATGCAGGTAAGCCCTGCACCTTTGTATGCAGGGGCATAGAAATCAGTGTACTGCATATCAAGTATAAGCTTGTCCTTTTTAGCAAGCCCGTAAAGCGGTTCGCTCACAGGAGAAATGTCATAAAAACCATTGTCAGACTTTTTCACGTCAGCTTCACATACCACAACAGCTTTTTTGCCGGTGTATTCTTCGCCCTGTTCTTCGTCAGCGTCCTTTACATAGATCTTTTCCTCACTGCTGTTCCAGTAATATTTCGGTGAGCTGTCATGATGTTCCGCCGCATAGTATACTACCTGATTTGAGCTGTCGATACTGCAATACTCATACTCATCATTCTTTTCATTTATAATATTGAAAAGCGTGACCTCTCCGCACCAGCAGGTGTAGTAATCGTCATATTCCGCAGGCACTACCATGTTTCCACTGTAGTCTATAATGCCATACTTGCCGCTCTGTCTGATAACAGAATAGTTGGCATAAGCTGTGTTCTTTTCGTTGTTAGGGTCGACCTGACTTCCGTCAAAAGAAATGATATTATCGGCGTTTATAGTCGGCTCTATGAGCCAGCGATAAGCTTGTTTCTGTTCTGAATTTGAGTCAGCCGTATAGGAATAACCACCGGGGGCAACGTCGTCATCAGCACCCTTTTCCCAAGGCATGGCACAGCCTGTGAGCATAGCACCTGCAACAACGGCTGTCAGAGCAGAACAAAAGATCTTGTTCATAAGTTTCCTCCTATCATTCTCTGCTTCTTCCTTATCACCCATTATCTGTATTTTTTTATCTTTTCAGGGCAATATCTACACATACGATTATTATATACTATAACCCCTTTTATGTCAATAGCACAACTTACAAACAGCACCGCAAAGCTGCAAGGATTTTCAGCGATTTTAACACGAAAATCCCCGAAAAATCGTCGTTTAAAGCTTAAAAGGGACTGTCGCCCTGCAAGCATAATTCCCCCTTGTAAGCATGATTATTTTATGAGCTTCTCCGTCCAATTATGCTCACACATACATCTCCATACAAAAAATAAAGGGTCAAAACAAATTGACCCTTTAAATACCTATTAAAGCGATTTTAGACGGATTCGCAACCCCTATTAAAAGAATAAATCTTTCTGATTCTATTATACCACATTATATGTAAATGTCAATAGTAAAGTGTCAGAAATCTTCCTGATTATTCTTCCTCTTCAACTGGCATATTCTCCCAGTTGTGGTAAACATTCTGAACGTCGTCATCGTCCTCAAGATGCTCAAGAAGCAGACCCATCTTCTTGATAGCGTCCTCGTCTTCGATAGTTGTGTAGTTTGAAGGAACTTTCTCAGCCTCAGCAGAAAGTACCTTGTAACCCATTCCCTCAAGAGCTTCTCTTACAGAAGAAACCTGATTAGGGTCGCATGATATCTCGATAACATCGTCCTCGACGTTGAAATCGTCAGCACCTGCCTCAAAGCAGTCCTCCATTATCTTGTCCTCGTCTGCACCGTTATTTTCCATAACAACAGTTCCAACGTCAGAGAACATGAATGATACGCAGCCTGATGTACCCATGTTTCCGCCGAACTTGTCGAAGAAGTGACGGATGTCGCCTGCTGTTCTGTTCTTGTTGTCTGTCAGGCACTCAACGATAACAGCAACTCCGCTTGGACCGTAGCCCTCATATACCATTGACTCATAGCTGTTCTTGTCGCCGTCGCCTGCTGCCTTTTTGATAATTCTATCGATATTGTCGTTAGGCACGTTGTTTGACTTAGCTTTTGCGATAAGATCTCTCAGCTTTGCGTTACCTGCAGGATCAGCACCGCCCTGCTTAACTACAACAGCGATCTCTCTGCCTATCTTTGTAAATATCTTAGCTCTTGCAGCGTCTGTTGCACCCTTTTTTCTTTTAATGTTTTCCCATTTTGAATGACCTGACATTTGATTCACTCCTTGATGTAATATTATTCATTGATGCTGCCCACAGACCATGCTGCCTCGAACAGTTCACCTATACGTTCCTCACGCCCCGTGAGATATAAAAAACCGAAAAGACATTCCAAACCTGTCGCCATGCGGTATTCCCCAACAGTGGAATGTTTCGGAGCATTTATGCCCTTTGCATTTCTGCCCCTTTTGAAAATATCCATTTCCCGTTCGTTAAGCAGCCCCTCGTCAAGCCACTTGCGAACAGCCTTTGCCTGATATTCCGCACACACCCTCTCAACAGTGAGCTTGTGCAGCTTGTCCGCAGGCATATTAGCTTCAAGGATAAGCTTTTCTCTTACCCTTATCTCGTAAACGCCGTCCCCGATAAAAGCCAGTGCCAGAGGGGAGTATTGCATAGCGTCCATATCAGAAAGCTTTTCCGTGACGCTCCCTCCTATCTGAGATATTCAAACTCAAAGTCGAATATAGAAACAGTGTCGCCCTCTTCGATACCCATTTCTTCCAGCTTGTCGATTATGCCGCTGGTCCTGAGTACGTTCTGGAAATACTGAAGGGAAGAGTAATCGTCCATATTAGCCGTCCTGAGTATGTCAAGAAGCCAATCTGCTTCCACGAAATAAACGCCGTCCTCCACAGTAACACGGAAGTCTTTCTTTGAGATGAGCTTATCGTCAAGCTCCTCCTGAGTGAGTGGCTGAGCTTCAAACTGCTTAACAGGCGGCAGGACAGAAAGTCTTTCCCAAACGCCATACATAAGCTCTTTTGTACCCTTTGTTGTGGCAGCCGATATCTCATAGAACAGAAGTCCCTGATCCTCAACATAGTTTCTCAGCCTTTCCACCTGCTCAGGGGTAGCCATATCGCTCTTGTTTGCGGCAACTATCTGCGGAGCTTCCGCAAGCTCCATTGAGAAGTTTTCAAGCTCGTGATTTATCGCCTTGAAATCCTCGATAGGATCTCTGCCCTCGCTGCCTGAAACGTCAATAACGTGGACGATAAGTCTGCACCTCTCAACGTGTCTGAGAAATTCGTGACCTAGACCGACGCCCTCGCTCGCACCCTCGATAAGACCTGGGATATCCGCCATAACAAAAGATTTTCCCTCTTCTATCTTAACAACGCCAAGGACAGGCGTCAGGGTAGTGAAGTGATAGTTGGCTATCTTTGGCTTTGCCGCTGATACAACAGAGATAAGCGTGGATTTACCAACGTTCGGGAAGCCCACAAGTCCTACGTCTGCAATAAGCTTGAGTTCCAGCATGACCTCATATTCGTCACCACGGAAACCCGGCTTTGCAAACTTCGGTATCTGCCTTGTGGAAGTGGCAAAATGAGCGTTTCCACGCCCACCCTTGCCTCCGTGAGCGATAACAGCAGGCTCATCGGTAGAAAGGTCGGCAAGTATCCTGCCGCTCTTTATCTCTTTAACAACAGTGCCTCTAGGAACTTTCACCACAAGGTCGGGAGCATTTCTGCCTGAGCAGTTTTTGCCGCCGCCGTTCTGCCCCTTTTCGGCAACATATTTTCTCTTATATCTGAAATCTATAAGGTTTGAGATATTGTCGTCAACAACGAAAACAATATCTCCGCCCTTACCGCCGTCACCGCCGTCCGGACCGCCTGCCGCAACGTATTTCTCACGGTGGAATGAAACTGCACCGTCACCGCCGTCACCGGCTTTTATATAGATCTTCGCCTGATCGACAAACATGATCAAACCTCCTTATAAATGATATTATGCGTAAATTTAGTTGTCATTAACCAACAAAAGACCCCAAGCCTAAGGCTCAGGGTCATATGTTACAAAATTAAGCCTTGGGATAAACCGAAACCTTCTTGCGGTCTCTACCGAGTCTTTCAAATCTTACAACACCATCGCTTGTTGCGAACAGAGTATCGTCAGAACCCTTCTTAACGTTCTCGCCTGGGTGAATGTGAGTACCTCTCTGACGAACGAGGATGTTACCAGCCAGTACGAACTGACCGTCAGCTCTCTTTACGCCAAGTCTCTTTGACTCAGAATCACGTCCGTTCTTTGTAGAACCCATTCCCTTTTTATGAGCGAAAAACTGCATTGAAATCTTAATCATCTAAATTACACCTCCATAAAATGTAATCCGTCCGATCAGTTATCTCTGACCGTGACTTTGATCCTGCCTGAAAATTCCTCAGCTAGAAAATATAAATGAGTGAGAAGCCCTAAAAGTAGCTTGTCCCCCTCCTCTGAGCTGTCATTTTCAAGCCTTAATATTATTTCGTTTTCTTCCACTGCGACATCAGCCTTTATCTTAAAAGCCTCAGTGACAGTGTTAGCCGTCAACATTACAGCAGACGATACGCTTGCACAGCATACGTCCTCGCCATAATCTGCGTAACCTGCGTGACCCGTTATACGAAATCCCACAAGTCTGTCATGCTTATTTCTGAAAAAATCAGCACAGATCATTATGCGTTGATAGCTTCGATCATAACCTTAGTGTAAGGCTGTCTGTGACCGATCTTGGTCTTTTCGCCCTTCTTTGGCTTGTAAGTGAATACAGTCACCTTCTTGGACTTGCCGTTCTTGATGACCTTAGCTGTTACGGAAGCGCCGTCAACATATGGAGCGCCAACCTTGATACCGTCGTCAGCGCCAACTACCATTACCTTATCGAAAGTAACAGCGTCCTCAGCGTTTACGTCCAGCTTTTCTACGAAAACCTCATCACCAGGCTTAACCTGATACTGCTTTCCGCCTGTTTCAATTACTGCGTACATTACGAATGCACCTACCTTTGAATAAACTCGCTACGCACGGAGGTCTGCAAATACAAACACTTATGACCGTGAATATGCGGCTTTAATATCATAACATATCCGCCCCCAAAAGTCAAGCACAGCTCTGTTTCTGCTTGAAAATTTACAGAAATTTAACTTTTAAAAGCTCCTTTCCTGTCCAATGATGTCCCACTGTAAACATTTCTCCTTAAACCTATTGTAAACCCGCAAAAAATATGCTATAATAAATGTGTATACATTACATAATATTACGAAAGAGGTCGAAGAACAATGACAAATTCTTATGAAAGCCCGTTTTGTACCAGATATGCAAGCAAGGAAATGCAATTTATTTTCTCTGCTGACAAGAAGTTTACTACTTGGAGAAAGCTGTGGGTAGCCCTTGCCCGTGCTGAAATGAAGCTTGGTCTTAATGTTACTCAGGAGCAGGTAGACGAGCTTGAAGCTAACATTGATAATATAGATTATGCCGCTGCCGCTGAGCGTGAAAAGCTTGTTCGTCATGACGTTATGTCACACGTTTATGCTTATGGCCTTGTTTGTCCAAAGGCAGCAGGTATCATTCACCTTGGCGCAACTTCATGCTATGTAGGCGATAACACAGACGTTATCATCATGAGAGATGCACTTAAGGTCGTAAAGAGAAAGCTTGTCAAGGTCATCGACCAGCTTGCAAAGTTTGCCGATAAGTATAAGGCTATGCCTTGCCTTGCTTATACTCACCTCCAGCCTGCACAGCTCACAACAGTGGGCAAAAGAGCTACTCTTTGGTGCAACGAGCTTCTTATGGATCTTGAAGATCTGGACTTCAGACTTGCTAACCTCAAGCTCCTCGGCTCGAAGGGAACTACAGGCACTCAGGCTTCATTTATGGAGCTTTTCCACGGTGATACTGATAAGGTAAAAGAGCTTGAAAAGATGATAGCTGAGGAAATGGGCTTTGACGCTGTCGTTCCGGTTTCAGGTCAGACCTATTCAAGAAAAATGGACTATCAGGTATGCTCAGTTCTTGCTGGTATCGCTCAGTCTGCTATGAAGTTCTCAAACGATATAAGAATTTTGCAGTCATTTAAGGAGATTGAAGAGCCGTTCGAGAAAAATCAGATAGGCTCTTCCGCTATGGCATATAAGAGAAATCCAATGAGAGATGAGAGAATAACATCACTTGCCAGATACGTTATCTGCGATGTTCTCAATCCTGCATTCACAGCAGGAACACAGTGGTTTGAGAGAACTCTCGACGACTCTGCAAACAAGAGAATTTCCGTTGCCGAAGCTTTCCTTGGTGTTGACGCTATACTCAATATCATGCTCAATGTTACAGATCCTGACAACGGTTTGGTAGTATATGACAAGATCATCAGAAGAAGAGTTATGGCAGAGCTTCCTTTCATGGCTACCGAGAACATTATGATGGACGCTGTAGAAAAGGGCGGAAACAGACAGGAACTCCACGAAAGAATAAGAGAGTATTCAATGGTAGCAGGCGCAAGAGTTAAGAAAGAGGGACTTGACAATAACCTCTGCGAGCTTATCCTTAACGACCCTATGTTCATGATAACAAAGGAAGAAATGGATAAGATAATGAAGCCTGAAAACTTTATCGGCAGATGCCCACAGCAGGTGGACGAATTTATCGAAAATTGCGTAAAGCCTGTTGTCGAAGCAAACGGCGTGTCTGACGATGTTGCAGAAATAAACGTATAATATCAAAGGATAAAAATATTTCAGCGGGCTGATAGGTCTTTTCAGATCGTCAAGCCCCTGAATTTTATCTGATAAACACCACACAAAAGAAAGGCGGAAAACACCATGGCAGATTTTTGTACAGGCAAACGCTGTCCAAAATGTGGCGGCAGGAACTGTCAGCTTATAAGCGAAACAGACTACAGAAGCGGCAAATACGGCTTTGGAAAAGGCTGCTGCGGCTATATACTGTTCGGACTGCCAGGGCTTATCTGCGGACTTTGCGGCATGGAAAGCAAGTCAAAAACACGCTCCTATTGGGTCTGTCCTGATTGTGATTATAAGTTCAGAGCATAGCATGAGAATGAGAAAAGACCCATATGCACTGTGGCTTTATCTTATGAAGCTTGGTGCGTCGGCAGGCTGTCACCAACGCCCCGACAGAAGCTTCTTTTTTCATGGCTGGCAGTTTCCGGTGTGCGCAAGATGTACAGGCGTGCTTGCAGGACAGCTTGTAGGCATTCCGATAGCCATAAAGAAAAACATATCCACCCTCACGGCCGTACTCTGCTGTGAAACTACCATGCTGGATTGGTCATTGCAGTATTCATGGGTGAAAAAGTCCACCAATAAACGTCGGCTGGTAACAGGTCTGCTTGGTGGCTTTGGGCTTGCGGTGATTTATGTTAATATCATCAGATTTGTGATAAAAAAGATAAAAATGGGAGCGAAAACGTGAGAAACGGTGATAAAAATGGAACTTGAACAATATAAAAGCAGTGCCTTTGAAATATTCGACAGACTTCTCAGAGCAATGAGAAGCCCCGAGGGCTATGTCCATCCACAATCCCTTTTGTGCTGTATAGGCTCTCTTGCAGGCTATTCCTGTCAGCAGGACGTGAGAAAGCTTTTCATGACAGAGGGTGTGAAAGAAGAGGACGTTTTCACAGTGTTCACTGATAAGTCAGGCAGAAAGTATTTCTACGGCGATATCATTGACGAAAAGCTTGTGGGCAATAACTACTCAGTGTGGTCTTTTACCGCAGGAGTGCTAAAAAAATATAACGAGCCTTTTACGGACGTTGGGGAAATGCTACGCTACACTGCCGCAAACGCAGGGGGCGCAAGCTTTGGCAAAATAAGAAATTGTACCACAGGCGAAACTGTCCAAAGCTATATAAAGCTTCTTTGGCAACCGCTTCTGCCTATAGCGCAGAAGTCAGCAGGCAGGGGAGAGCTTCACATAGTTTTCGGACTTTGCATACAAAAAGCCATGATGACCTGCAAAAGCGCAGTGTCACTTTCAGAGTGCGCAAGAATAATAATGGAAAGCGCTTTGACAGGTGCAAGATTGGACTTCAAGGACTTGTAAGGTAAACAAAATAAAAAAATAGGGAGAAACTTAATATGAAAAATAGCAGAAAAAAAGCCGTACTGCTGGCGGCATTGCTGTCAGTGTCACTTTGCGCCTGCGGACCTGTTGAGGAAGCCGCAGACAGCGTTTCAGAAACGAAAGATACTACTACTGCGGAAACGGTGTCAGATACGCCCGACAGTGTGGAGGAAAGTTCGCAGACGGATGACAGTTCGCAGGTGGAAATAATTCGTGACCCTGAGCTTGTTTGTGACCTTAGCGAAATACCATATACAGCCAAATGCACCGTGGAGGGCAATTTTGGTGCAGGAGCAAAGCTTTCTGATTATTATGGTATAAACGCAATGATAAACTCTGACGAGCCGCTCCTTAGTATACCTGTCAAGTATACTGACGCTGATTTCGGGGGTGGGGTCATTCGTTTTGAGTTTAGCGACAAAATAAGCGACGAGCAGAAAGCCAGTGCAGTTATAATGCAGTTTGACGAGGATAGCACGTTCACGAAACTTGAAAGTTTCGTTGACGAAAATGGCATTTCTGCGAATATCACCACGGGTGGCGTTTACATGGTCATAGACAGCTATGTTTATGATATGTTTAACGGAGGGTCGGTGGATACAGACCGTTATGATATTGAAAACGGTTTGACCATAGAACTTTCGGATTTTTCTGCCGCTTTAGAGTTGCCTGAGATAGGTGGATTTTCTGCCGCAAAGTTGGAAAAGCATGAGATAACTACAGATGATTTTGACGGCACGAGAGATGTGAAGATTGTCTATGCAAATCTTATTGACGGCAAAGTGGACGAAAAATATGACGGGTTAAATCTGTCATTGTCTTATTATCAGCGGCTTGACAAGATCACGGTCGATGATATGCTAGATATGTATGCAAAGTCGGCTGATATCAGCTCTGATGATAATGTTTGGCTTGATTATCGGGGACTTGACCTCGGCAATGGCAAGCGTGGCTGTGTTATTGCGGCTCTGGGTGAGGATCAAAGTGTGAACGTTCAGGGCATATATGAGTTTTCTGACAGTGAATATATACAATATAATGTGGTGATACCACTAAAGTATGTTTCAATGGGAGAAGATATTTTCGATTCAGCTATGAGTTTTCGCTATGCAGAATAAACGCATTTATAATGTTTGGGCGGTCTGAGGGGTCTGCTGTTTTAAACGCTTTTTGAAAAGCTTTTTATATTGGTAAAAATTTAGCGGTCGTTACCGCATTGAAAGGATTTGATTTGATTGAAGATCGAAACACAATGTTTACACGAGGGCTATACGCCTAAAAACGGAGAGCCGAGAGTAGTGCCTATCGTACAAAGTACAACCTATGTCTATGACTCCTCAAGAGAGATAGCCGAGGTCTTTGACGACCCTACCAAGAACCTTATCTACTCACGCTTTGAAAACCCTACCACAGACGCAGTTGAGAAGAAGATAGCCGCTCTCGAGGGCGGTGCAGCCGCAATGTGTACATCAAGCGGACAGGCTGCCACACTTTGCTCTATCCTGAACATCTGTCAGGCAGGGGACAGCTTTATAGCTTCCACTTCTATCTATGGCGGCACCATAAACCTTTTCAGCATAACAATGAAAAGACTTGGCATAGAGTGTATCTATGTTGACCCCGACGCTACAGATGAAGAGATACAGGCGGCATTCAAGGATAATACAAAGCTTGTTTTCGGTGAAACTATCGCAAACCCTGCGCTGACAGTTTTCGATATCGAGCGTTTTGCAAATATCGCCCATAAGAATGGCGTTCCTCTTATCGTTGATAATACTTTCGCTACTCCATACCTTTGCAGACCTATCGAGTGGGGCGCAGATATCGTTATCCATTCTACATCAAAGTATATGGACGGCCACGCAGTTCAGGTCGGCGGCGTTATCGTTGACAGCGGCAAGTTCGATTGGACGGGCGGAAAGTTCCCTTGCATGACCGAGCCTGACGAAAGCTATCACGGCACTATCTACACTGAAAAATATTCATTCGCACCTTATATCGTAAAAGCAAGAATGCAGCTTATGAGAGATTTCGGCTGCTATCCTGCCGCAAATTCCTCGTTCCTGCTCAATCTGGGACTTGAAACTCTCCCTGTAAGAATGAAGCAGTATTGCGAGAATGCGCTCACAGTGGCAAAATTCCTCGAAAGCAATGACAAAGTAGAGTCTGTTGCATATCCTGGACTTGAAAGCGATAAGTACCATAAGCTTGCTGAAAAGTATCTACCTCTTGGCACGGCAGGCGTTATCTCGTTCGTTATCAAGGGCGGAAGAGATACAGCGGCAAAGTTCATGGACAGCCTTAAGCTTGCTTCCAACGAAGTTCACGTTGCCGATATCCGTACTTGTATCCTCCACCCAGCCTCCGCAACACACAGACAGCTTTCAGACGAACAGCTCGTTGCCGCAGGCATAAACGGCGGAATGATAAGACTTTCCGTAGGTCTTGAAAATGTCGAGGATATCATAGACGATCTGAAGCAGGGCTTTGCGGCTATCTAAGAGCCGCCGAAAGGAGAACAGCCGCAGCATTGATGACCTGAGATAAAAAATCAAGGACGGATGTTTCCAACGAAACACCCGTCCTTTTTATATGCCTATCCATTCTCAGGGAGCGTAACAATAAAATTTGTACCCTTTCCGTATTGCGATTCTACACGGATATTGCCGTTGCACAGCTCCACGATACGCTTAACAAGGGGCAAACCAAGTCCGTTTCCCTCTGAAGCGTGCGCCCTGTCCCCTTGATAAAAACGCTCGAAAATGTGTGATATGGTCTGCTGATCCATGCCGATGCCACGGTCAGTTATCTCAGCCGTTATCACATCACTCTCTTTAAAAAGCTTTACTCTGATAGAGCTTCCCTCTGGGGAGAATTTTATGGCATTGCCTATTATGTTCACCCACACCTGTGAAAGCATTTCCGCATTGGTGGTGTATTGTATCTCCTGCATATCAATGTCAAAGCTTATGTCCTTAGCCGTCCATTGCTTTTCCAGAAGAAGTATGCAGTTTCTTATCTGCTCGTCAAGGGAAAAGCTTGTCTTGTCAGTGATGATCTGCTGATTTTCAAGCTTTGAAAGCATAAGAATGTTCGATGAAAGATTGGTCAAACGCTTTGATTCGCTGATGATAATGTCAATGTATTCTTGCTTTTTCTCTTCTGACAGATTTTCTTTTTTTAGCTGTTTTGCAAAGCCTTGGATAGAAACGATAGGCGTTTTGAACTCGTGGGAGAAGCTGTTGATAAAATTCTCCCTGAACATCTCGATGCCCCCAAGCTCCTGCGCCATTTTGTTGTAGCTTTCTATAAGCTCGTCTATCTCGCCGTTAAAGCCTGTTACCTCTAACCTTTGAGAGAAATCTCCCTTTTCTACCCTGTGCATTGCCTTTTTTACCTCACGCACAGGTCTTACTATCTTGCTTGCTACAGCGGCAGAAATGCAAGTGCCGATTATTACAGATACCACAAGTCCTACAATAAGGAAAACTAAAGGCATTTGCAAAGGGGATAGAAAATGCAGGCATCTTTTTATGCCTATCATTATAAATCCCGTAAGAAGCCCTGCCCATATCATTATCATAAATACCGCCGAAACTATGCTGGCGTTCATGGTGTAATTTCGCCTGCGCTCTGAGCGAAGAGCAGAGATAAGATGTTTTTTCATGAGCCTATCCTTTCAGCTTGACCGCCTTGTAGCCAAGCCCTCTCACTGTCATTATCTCAAAGTCGTGGTTATTCTTCAAATGCTCTCTTATGCGGTTTATGTGTACGTCCACAGTGCGCTCGTCAGTGTCTGAGGTCATATCCCAAAGCTCGTCCATAAGCTGACGGCGGGTGAATATCTTGTCGGGATAGGAAAGAAGCTTGTAAAGAAGCATGAACTCTTTCGGTGGAAGCTCCCTTATGCCCTCAGGGGTCTTGATAGTCAGTGCGTCATAGTCGAGAGTGGTGTCGCCCACAGTTATCCTGTGGTCGCTCACTATCTGTGAACGTCGCAAAAGTGCCTGAATACGCAGAAGCATTTCCTCCTCGTCCACAGGCTTCACCATGTAATCGTCCGTACCTTTTATAAAGCCCTGCTTTTTGTCAAAAGCCGTTTCCTTAGCCGTCACCATTAATATAGGTGTCTGAAACCCAGCCTTGCGGATAGTTTCGCAAAGCTCCAAACCGTCCATACGAGGCATCATAACGTCCATTATAATAAGGTCAACGTGTTTTTCGTCCATTATTTCGAGAGCCTCTATACCGTCACGAGCCTCGATAGGTGTGTAGCCGTTGTCGCTAAGCACATCACAGGTCAGTTTGCGAGTGTTAGTATCGTCCTCCACCACAAGTATGTGAAACATTTTTACCCCTCCGTTCACTTTGCATTTTTTTATTATATCACCGTTTTATTAACGTGATATTAACGATGTCAAGACACATTTAGTTCAAAATCTCATGTTGATCCTGCACAATTTCAGTGGTATTGCCTTGTGCAAACAAATGATTTATCTTTTAATTTGGCAACATTTCTGCAATTGTTGCATTTTTTATGCAACAAAAGGGGTGCTTTTCGGGGATAAGTAGAAAGCGTTTTGATACTTGCGGGCACGTACAAGCCCTGCGACTTAGTGAAACCGAGGTGGGTTTCTGGAACAGGCTGTAGAGTACTTGTGTCAAAGCGTGGGTGTGCATTGCGGTATTTTGTGTATACGCAACCTAGGGCATTATACTCGGTGACACACCCCGGACGAAACTTGAAAATTGAATATATATATCGGACAAAATTACGGCAACAAATCTGTAGGGGCGAACATCGTTCGCCCGTCGAAGAAACAAGTCCACGATTACAACCATTGTAGGACAGAACAAAAAAACTATCCTATCACGCTTGTAGGGGCTGGCGCCCTCGACAGCCCGCTATTTCTTGCCCATTGAATTATCGGGGAATATCACAATAATGTACCTCGAAAATAATTTGGCATCAAAGATACAACAATCACAGCATTACACCTTCGAGCGGGCTGTCGAGGGCGCCAGCCCCTACAATGCTGAAATTATGCAAATTCTGAACACGGTCGAACGCTGTTCGCCCCTACAGTTATTTGGGCAAGTCCTACCTCCGCAAAATCGCTCCGCTCTTTGCGTATCTACATTGCGCTTAGGGCTAGAAAAGCGGTGCAGATTTAATTCTCCGATATCACTTTCATCTAATATCTGACTTCTATATGCTATTTTTCATTAAATCTGCACCTTGTCGGCTTGCGCCGAATGAGGCTCTGCCTCAAACTCCGCTAGGGGCTTTGCCCCTAGACCCCACAAGCCCTCTAGCGCCGGGCTTGAGCGTGCGCTTTATCTCTCGCTTCGCTCGGTGCTTTATTTTACTTTATGCTTGCAATTTACTTTGGTCTGCTATGCTCATTTCTCATTCCTCACTCCTCACTCCTCACTTAAATCCCCCCTCCGACAATTTTTACACCCAAAACTGTGTTATGTTTAAACTGAGTTTATAAAACCCTATTATAATATCTTTACAATAACAAAATTAGGAGAAAATATATGCTTAGTTTAAAGGACATAAAAAAAGATTATGTCGTTGGTGATTCCACCGTTTCTGCCCTTAAAGGCGTCAGCATTGATTTTCGTGAGAATGAGTTCGTTTCTATCCTTGGCCCGTCAGGCTGCGGTAAAACCACTCTTTTGAACATTATCGGCGGTCTTGACAGATATACCAGCGGTGACCTTAACATTAACGGCAAATCTACCAGGGATTTCAAGGATTGCGACTGGGATTCCTACAGAAACCATTCCATAGGCTTCGTGTTCCAGAGCTATAACCTTATACCGCACCAGACAGTGCTTTCAAACGTTGAGCTTGCTTTGACCCTCTCAGGTGTTTCAAAGTCAGAAAGACGTGAAAGAGCCGTCAAGGCTCTCGAGCAGGTGGGTCTTGGCGACCAGCTCCACAAAAAGCCTAATCAGATGTCAGGCGGTCAGATGCAGAGAGTTGCCATTGCAAGAGCCTTGGTGAATGAGCCTGACATTCTGCTTGCGGACGAGCCTACAGGTGCGCTTGATACTGAAACAAGCGTGCAGATAATGGAGCTTTTGAAGAGCATTTCCAAGGACAAGCTTATTATAATGGTAACTCACAACCCTGAGCTTGCAATGAAATATTCTTCAAGAATAATCAAACTTCTTGACGGAAAGGTCATAGATGATTCCGACCCTCTTGACAAGAATGTTGTTGAGCCTATCAAAAAGCCTGAAAAAGAGCCTACAAAGGCTGACAAAAAGGCGGCGAAGAAAGAGCGCAAAAAGTTTAAAACTTCCATGAGCTTCCTTACTGCACTGTCTTTGAGCCGAAACAATCTTATGACAAAAAAGGCAAGAACGCTTCTTACCTCTTTTGCAGGCTCTATTGGTATAATCGGTATCGCACTTATTCTTTCTATCTCAAACGGCGTTCAGCTTTATATAGATCAGGTGCAGTCTGATACCCTTTCAAGCTATCCGCTTCAGATAACAAAGACCACCGCAAGTATAGGCGAGATAATGAACAACATGGCGAAAAACCATGAGGATTCAGCAAATCACGATAAAGACAAGGTCTATTCTCAGAATGCCATGGGCGAGATGATAAACACTCTCATGGAAGAAACAAAGGTCAACAATCTGGAGAAGTTCAAGAAATATCTTGACGATAACAGCGACCTGAAAGACCTTACAAGCGACGTTCAGTACACATACGCCACTACACTTAACGTTTTTACGGAGAGCGACAGCGGTGTAATGCAGGTCAATCCGTCAACGCTTCTTGAAGATATGGGATATATGTCCTCAACTCAGATGGAAGCAATGTCCATGAGTGGCTCAATGGGTGGCATGATGGGCATGGGTACTGACGTATGGAGCGAAATGATAGATAACGAGGAGCTTATCGACAAGCAGTATGACGTTATCGCAGGACGTTTGCCTGAAAAGTATAACGAAGTTGTGCTTGTAGTTGATAAGAACAACGAGATAAACGACTATGTGCTTTATTCTCTCGGACTTCTCGACCCAAGCTCACTTAACGGCATAGTAAGACGTGCCATGGCAGGAGAGGATATATCCGTTGACAGCGAACAGCACGTTTACACCTATGATGAGCTTCTTGACCTGAAATTCAAGGTCGTTCCTACACCTGATCTCTATAAGAAAAAAGACGGAGTGTGGGAAGATATGACAGGCGATGAGAGCTACATGAAAAAGGCTGTTGCAAACGGCACAGAAATAAGTGTAGTCGGTATCCTGCGACCTGACGAGGACGCCTCTTCTGCTTCCATAAGCGGTGCCATAGGCTATCGTCATGACCTTATGACATATCTTATCGACGAAGTAGATAACAGCGAGATAGTAAAAGAGCAGATAGCAAATCCTGACATAGATGTTTTCACAGGACTTAAGTTCAAAACGGACGAGAATGCGGCAGATACAGACAGCAGTTCAGAAACCGTTTCCGACAGCACAGCCGATACAGAAAGCAAGGCTGACAAAACAGCAGACAGCTCCGACACAGATAAAAAGGCTGGTTTGGTTGCAGGCGACAGCTCTATGGAGATACCTGAGGGAATGACCGAGGAGCAGTATAAGGCTCTTATGGAGCAGAGCGGTGCTTCCGATACAGGCGAGCTTGCAGATATGGGCATGAATGCCATGGGTTCAATGGATATGTCAGCAATTCAGGGCGGTGATATGTCATCGCTTACCGAAACTCAGAAGAAGTATATAGCTTCACTTTCTGACGAGCAAATGGAGCTTATGAAGCAAATGCTCAAAGAACAGTCCGACACAAATGCGGATCAGCTTGCAAACAGCGGAAAATATTCCACTTCAAACTATGACAACAACATGAAAACTCTTGGCTATTCAGTTGTTGAAGACCCTGACAGCATAAATATCTATCCTGTGGACTTTGCTTCAAAGGAAAAGATAATAGATATTATCGACGATTACAACGACAGTGTTGGCGAAGAGGACAAGATAGAATACACAGACTATGTGGGTCTTATGATGAGTTCTATCACGTCTATCATAAACGCTATCAGCTATGTTCTTATCGCATTTGTTGCGATTTCACTTGTCGTATCATCTATCATGATAGGCATTATAACCTACATCTCAGTTTTGGAAAGAACAAAGGAGATAGGTATTCTGAGAAGTATAGGTGCTTCAAAGAGGGATATATCAAGAGTGTTCAATGCCGAAACAGTTATCGTGGGATTTGTGGCAGGTGCATTGGGAATAATTATCTCCTATCTGCTCACAATACCGATAAACATGATAATCGCACATCTTACAGACGTGCCGATAAGAGCTTCAATACCTGTCAGTGCGGCAGTTATACTCATTGCAATAAGCGTTTGCCTGACGCTTATCGCAGGTCTGTTCCCGTCAAGAGTGGCGGCAAAGAAAGACCCTGTTATCGCACTGAGAACAGAATAGTTTATTTTAGATCCCAAGGAGGTAATCACTATGAAAAAGCTTACAGCAGAAAAAATTGACAACATCATGGGCACAATGAGCTGCATCGTAACAGGTCTTTGTCTTATGGCTCTCATTATGATGGGACATTGCTGATTTCCTGACATTTCCATAACAAATTCCTATATAAGCTCTGCCCGTCATACCATTTTGGTTGGCGGGCAGTAGTTTTCTTGTGAATTGGTGTGGTATGGCTTAGAATATTCTATAAACCGTCACAAATTTTACACAATAATAGGTTATTATATAAGCAAAGAATATGAATTAAGGTAGCAACACTCAAGGATTGTATGCAAGCAGATTGCGTGCAAAGCCGACAGGCGTTCCTTGTGCGGTGCTGCCTGAATAGGGAGGAATACTTATGGCAAAGATACTTGTTGTTGATGATGAGATAAAGATAAGAGAGATAATAAAGGAGTATGCCGAGTTTGAGGGATATGAAGTAGCTCAGGCTGAGGACGGTATGCAGGCTGTGGAAATGGTGAAAAATCAGGATTTCGATATCATCATAATGGACGTTATGATGCCGAAGCTTGACGGCTATTCAGCTTGCAAGGAGATAAGAAAAATAAAGCAGATACCTGTTATAATGCTTTCCGCAAGGGGCGAGGAGTATGACAAGCTTTTCGGCTTTGAGATAGGCGTTGACGATTATGTGGTAAAACCGTTCTCGCCAAAGGAGCTTATGGCAAGGATAAGGGCGGTGCTTAACCGTGCGTCAGCTTCTCAGCGCACTGAGGACGTTATAAGATACGAGGGATTAGAGATAAACTTTACAGCCCGTGAGGTAAAGATAGACGGGGAGAAGGTTTCCATGACTCCGAAAGAGTATGACCTGCTTTTCTATCTGGTGAAGAACATGAACATTGCGCTTTCAAGAGAGAAGCTTCTTGAAGAGGTATGGGGCTTTGATTTTTACGGTGACGACAGAACTGTGGACACTCACATAAAAATGCTGAGAAACAGCCTTGGAAAATACCGCAATCTTATTGTTACTCTGAGAGGAATGGGATATAAGTTTGAAAAGATCCAGTAAGCTTGCAGAAGTCAAGGAAAAAGTCAGCAATAAGACGGCGGAGATAAAGGCGAAAAGAAGTCTGCGGTCATATGTGTGGATGTATTTTATATTCTTCACGGCTTTTATTCTTATTCTTATTTGGCTTTTTCAGTATTTTTTCTTGGAAAGATATTATCAGTCGGCGAAGATAAGAGATATCACAGACGCTGCAAATCAGATAATCCAAGCATATGGCACTGACGAGCAGGAGGTAACGAACCGCTCGCTGGCTTTTGACAACAGCCTTTGCATTGTTATAACGGACGGAATGGGCAATCCTATTGTGATGGAAAACAACATGGGAGCATATTCGCATCTTAACAAGGTCATAAACAAGGGCTATGGCATCGGACTTTTCAAGATGATATCTAAGCTAAAACAGTCGGACGATAACTACATCACGAAAATTGCTCAGAATGAGAATTTCAAGAGCAAGGAGATATTTTACTGCACGTCTATCTTCACTGATGATTCGGATAAGCAGGCGTATCTTTTCATTGAAAGCTCAATAGAGCCGATAGATTCCACTGTAAGCATTATAAGAGAACAGCTCATTTATATCACTATCATACTTTTTGAGCTTGCTTTTATTGTGACCATGTATATCTCAAAGCGACTTTCAAAGCCTATCGTTGACATTACGAACACGGCGAAGAAATTCGGTGAAGGGGATTATACGGTGGAGTTCAATGGTCATGGCTATTGTGAGATAGAGGAGCTTTCCACGGTGCTTAACAATGCCAAGGACGAGATACAAAAGGTATCGGAGCTTAGGAAAGACCTTATTGCGAACATATCTCACGACCTGAGAACACCGCTCACTATGGTAAAGGCTTATGCGGAAATGATAAGGGACTTGTCGGGGGATAATCCTGTGAAGAGGCAGGAGCATATCCAAGTCATTATCGACGAGGCTGACAGGCTTTCAAGTCTGGTAAATAATCTGCTGGAGCTTTCAAAGCTGGAGTCGGGCAATGCGGAGCTTAAACTCACGGACTTCTCTATTGTTGACAAGCTCAATGACTGCATGACTCGATATCAGATACTCATAGAGCAAAATGGTTATGATATCAAGTATATCCCAGACGAGGACAGAGTGATAACGGCGGATATTGCAAAGCTGGATCAGGTAATTTACAACTTTATAAACAACGCTATAAACTACACAGGGGACAATAAGGTCATTCGTATCAAGCAGATAAACAAGGCTGATGTGGTTCGTATTGAAGTAACAGACAACGGAAAGGGCATTTCTAAGGAGCTTTTGCCGAAGATATTTGACAGATACTACCGTGACGCAAAGGTAAAGCGTGACGTGGTAGGCACAGGACTTGGACTTTCCATTTGTCAGGAGATACTCAAAGCCCACGGCTTTGCATACGGCGTTCAATCGGAAGAGGGCAAAGGCTCGACCTTCTGGTTTGAAGCGAAGATCGCAAAGCAGGAGAGCAAGACTGTTCAGAAAATGGAGAGCAGGCTTTCGCTCAGCGGACTTGAGGAAAAATAGGGTAAATTTTAAGAGTGCATTATCTGATGAGGTGGTAATGCACTCTTTTTTTTTATTATATCAGCGTCTGCCATGGTGAAATAACAAAGTTGGGTTTATAAATAATGATCCATGAGCGGTAATAAAAAAACCGCCCTACATAAAGTAAAGCGGATCGGGTGCAGGGGCACGCCCCTGAATTTGTAAAAGTGACACACAAATTATCACAGCGGTGACTTTGCGTGTTTACAAAAAAAACTTGACTGGAAATGCCCGCCACGGAGAAACAATGGTTGGGTTTTAGATAAAATTGATGAGCGGCAATAAAAAACCGCCTTACATAAAGTAAAGCGGATTGAGTGCAGGGGCACGCCCCTGCTGGTGGAGGTGAGGAGAATCGAACTCCTGTCCGAAAGCCTATCCCCACGAACTTCTACGAGTGTATTCTGTTATTGCGGAAAACTCCCGTTCCCTTGCACAAAGGCAAACAGACACGCCTGTGTGTTTGGTAGGCTGTGATACATCACAAGGCTACAGCCGTCGCTTTGTAACGTTCACCACTGATCGACGCCTTTACCAAAGCCGTGGTACTCTAAGGCAAGACGAGCGCTGACTTAAGCAGCAGCTAATTCAAAATTATCGTTGTCGTCTAATTTTAAAACGTACGCCGTTTAAAGAGTGTGCGCTCCTCTACTCGCTTATCGTGCTTCAAAACCCCCGTCGAAACCTTTACACCCCCATGTTAGTTTCGCTCTTTCATGGCACGCTCTATGTCACGCTGTGCGGCTTTCTTTGCCATGTCGTCACGCTTGTCATAAAGCTTTTTACCTTTGCAAAGCCCAAGCGCAAGCTTGACCCTGCTGCCTTTGAAATATAGCGACATCGGGATAAGCGTAAGACCCTCCTGCTGTACCTTTCCGAACAGCCTCAGTATCTCACGTTTGTGGAGCAGCAGCTTTCTCTCCCGGCGTGGATCACGGTTGAAAATATTGCCGTGTTCATAAGGGGATATGTGCATACCCTTGACCCACATCTCTCCGTCCTCAATAGAACACCAACTGTCTTTCAGATTGACGCCGCCATTCCTTATAGACTTGACCTCTGTTCCCACAAGCTCGATACCGCACTCTATCTGCTCCAACACGAAATAATCGTGACGTGCCTTTCGGTTGTCGGCAATTTGCTTTGTGCCTTTTTTGTCTATCGCCATACTGCTCACCTCCCGTGGAATATTATTATAACACCATTTCATGCCTTTGTCAACAGGCAAAGAGTTCAAAAAATTGTACAAATGGTCGTAATGTTTAGATTTTTACACATCTCTGTGTGTGCTTATGTGCAAATTCGAGTATTGAAATAGCTTTTATGGTGTGATATAATATTAGGTGTGAGAAATAGTTAGTTGAAAGATGAGAGAAGATCCGGTATGAAAAATAAGAAAATAGATATGTTAAACGGTCCGCTTGTGGGCAAGATCGTTATTTTTGCACTGCCCCTTGCATTGTCAAGTATTTTGCAGCAGCTTTTTAACTCCGCTGACCTTGCGGTGGTGGGCAGATTTGACAGCGACAAAGCCATGGCGGCGGTTGGAAGCAATTCTTCATTGGTGAACCTTATTGTAAGCCTTTTTCTGGGGCTTTCTGTCGGCGCAAACGTTGTGGTGGCCAGGCTTATAGGTCAGGGGAGAAAAGATAAGGCAAACGAGGCTGTACATACGGTGGTGCTTTTGGCGGTCATAAGCGGATTTATCATACTGGGTGTAGGCGAGATACTTGCACCGATACTCCTTGGCATGATGAATGTGCCTGACGATGTTTTAAAGCTTGCAACGCTGTATCTCAGGATATTCTTCTTTGCAATGCCTTTTATCGAGATATATGACTTTGGTTCGGCGGTGCTTAGGAGCAAGGGTGACAGCACCAGACCTCTTTACGCTCTTATCACCGCAGGCGTTATAAATGTTATTCTGAACCTTGTATTCGTGATCGTGTTCAAAATGGGTGTGGCAGGCGTTGCAACGGCAACTGTTATATCAAACTTTTTCAGTGCCTGCATGATACTTTACTTTCTTACCCACGAGGAGGAGATGCTAAGACTTGATTTCAGAAAGCTCAGGATACGCTGGGAATATCTCCTTGGTATCATAAAGATAGGCTTGCCGGCAGGTTTGCAGAGCATGGTTTTCTCGCTGTCAAACGTTGTGATACAGGCGGCGATAAACAGCTTCGGTTCAGACGGTATCGCCGGAAGCACAGCGGAACAGAATTTTGAGTTCATGGCATATTTTGTGATAAACGCTTTCGCTCAGACTGCGACCACATTTACAAGTCAGAATTTTGCGGCTCAGGATAAGGAACGCTGTAAAAAGATATACAGGCTTTGCACCTTTATCGGGCTTGCAAGCTGTCTTGGGCTGAGTATGATATTCATTATTGGCAGACACCTTTTTATACAGATCTTCTCAACGGACGAGAACGTTATACACTACGCAATGATAAGAATGTGGTCAGTTTGCCTGCTGGAGCTTCTTACAGGCGTTTACGAAATATCGGGCGGCTGTCTTAGGGGAATGGGCCACTCTATGACACCTGCGGTCATAACTGTGCTTGGCACCTGCGTGTTCAGGCTTGTGTGGGTGAACACGATCTATGCGGCTCACAGAAGCTATCTTATGCTCATGATAGTTTACCCTGTTTCCTGGGTGATAACAGGCACTGCGGTAACAGTGGCTTACTTTATCATACGGCGCAAAGAGTTTGCACAGATAGGAAAACGCAGGGCGGATATTATTTGATAGACAGGCGACAATTCAGATAGACGTGGGAAGGGGCAAACGCTGTTCGCCTCTACAGAAAAAGATAATTCTGCACTTTGAAAGCTTTAGGATTTTCGGAGTGCAGATTTTTTTTGAAAAAGTCGCAACTGTCCAAAAAAAGTTACCACAAATGGTTTTTAGTGTGATATAATACATACATCAGGAACGAATCAAGGCAATACCGCACAAGGATTGTGCGCAAGATGTGCCGTCAGATTTTTCGTCAGATTGTGCTAAAGCGACGCAGGAATACTAGCGTATTTCAAGGAGCTTTGGTGCGATATGGCGGAAAATCTGCAAGCAGATTGCGTACAAAGCCGACAGGCGTGCCTTGTGCGGTATTGCCTTATGACTTCTGCACACTCCTTCTAAATTGTTTAAATTGTGTTTTATTTGTTATCTTATGGTGTTTACTACTCTTTTGTTTGATTTTGTTTTGGTTTTTGAAACTTTGCGATGTTTTCATAATACCCCTTTACTGTGTTCCTGAGAGCAGAAGTCATTTTTTTACCGCAGTTCTTTTTGAACTGCGGTATCTTTTTTTATGTGTTACATAATCTTGTAAAAATAGGCGTCATGCTTTTGATACAAAGCCTTTTCGCAGAAGGGGGATAAGGATTCCGCCAATGGAGTTGCCAAGGGACATTATAATAAGGTAGCCAAAGGCTTTAATGCTCCATAAGTCTGCTATGGTAAAGAAATACATATTAGCGACGCAGTGTTCAAAGCCGCTGAGGATAAAGACCACAACGGGGAGAAATATTGCAAGTATCTGTCCCACAGGGTTTTGGGTAGTTTTATAGCCGTCTGCGGCAACGAACATAAGTATTCCGCAGAAAAATGATAGGATAAAAACGCTTGTGATATTATCCCCGAGCTTTATATTGCAAAGCTCTGTGGCTTTGTCGCTTATGGTGGATATGCGTGTTTGGGTAATAAGCAGAGCGGAGAGGACGGCTCCTGCAAAATTGCCGAGCCATATTATGCCAAGCTCACCGAGATAAGAGGGTTTGTTTTCAACTGCATATCCGACTTTTCCTGTGAAGAGATTAAAGCCAAAGGACAGTATCACAAACAGTCCAATGCCGAAAAGAAACGCTCCCAGATATTTGTTAGGGCAGGAAAGATAGACTGTTCCGCCTATGGCTATCGCCACGCCTGTGAGCAAAGAACGCAGAAATATGTCGATAATTTTTTTCATGTAAATTCTCCTATAACTTTTTTGTGACAAAGCACTGTGTTATTATACTATATTATAATGGCTGTTTCAACAAAAAAGTGGCATTGTTTACACTTATTTTGATTTTTGTTTCCAAGTAAGCCATGGGTAACATGAGCTTTGTGACATATTTCTTGTGATATGGGAGATATGCGATGTGAAGAATAGTCAGAACAGATCCAGCATACTGTCGAGATAAATTTGCTCTCTGACCTTTAGCTGATGTTCGGGTCTTGTCATATAGTAGAGCAGAAATTCAAGGATAATGGCACTTCCAAGGCTTCTGCCCTCTATTTTGAAGTTTGAAAAGCCCATTGGGAGATAGGTGTTTTGGATATCCTCTATGCCGATAAAGGCGGGGCTTTCCATGGCTTTTGAAAAGCGGTAGCCCTTTGAGGCATTGGGTGCTTTGCAAACATGGTCGGGACAGTTTTCACCGAGATTTTTGCGGCTGACGTTTTCATAGCAATTTTTTCGGTCTGCACAGCCTATATAACAGCACTCGTTGCAAAGAAACTCCACTTTGTTTTTCTGCTGAGAGGAGAGTGTAGAGAGCTTATCAAAGGCTTTGTTTAGGCGAAAGTCTGGGACTACATAGGAAAAATCGTCACGGTCAAGCTCGTTTACAAGCTGAGAAAACTCGGTGAGGACTTTTGTGGTAGATGACACAAAATAGAGGTGGGGATAATTCTCTTTCAGATATGAAAGAAGCAGGTCGGAGCATATTATCACACCGTTTTGTGGAGGCGGGCTTTGGGAAAACAGCCTGCAGAGGTCATTGCATTTTTTGTCGGAGAGGTGCTCTTCTCTTAGCAGGGAATTGCTGAAGGTCAGCCGTGAGGAGATGTTGTATTCTTTCATAAGGCCGAGGACTTCTCGTGGAGAATGTTCGCCGAAGCCTGCTCGTCCGCCGCCCCATATACAGTCGGCAGGTGCGCCATAGACAGAGCCTATTTCGCACCAGTCATAGAAATAATCTCTATGGTCACGGAATATGGGCAGGAAAGCGAAGTAAAGGTCATAAAACTCGAAAAGCCCCGGCAGGTGGTAGTATGCTTTATTGGTCATGTGGGGTCACCTCTTTTTTTTATCATTATAGCATGGCGGGGGTGGGAAGTCAAAGGGGTGCGTGGTCAATAAGCTCATAGGTCAGACTATTAAGGCAGTGTGACTATTTTATCATAAAGTATCTCAAACTTCGGGTTTAGTTTGCTCACATAGTCGCAGTGATAATGCCCGCAAAACCAGCGTTCATATTGCATTTTCTCTGCAAGGTCACGAAAAAATTCTGTGAGCCTGTTTTCTGAATAGTAGAAATTATAAGCGGACGTGCATTTTCCATGCTCCACCTCATATTCGATATCTGTAGGGGCGCAGTGAGTTATAACATAGTCGGCTTTGTATCCGCACTTTTCAAGGGTGGAAAGTGCTTGGGCGTATTCTTTGTTATTAGGAAGCTCCTGCTCCCATATGCTTATGCCTATGGTGCGAAACTCTCTGTCATGGCTTTCTGCACCGCCCATGGTGAAAAAGCTTTTGCCCTCGATATCGAAAAGCTGTCCTCGCATAAGGTGGATAATGCTTGGGGCTATTCGGTGTATCTTTCCGCCATGCCAGTTTTCTACGGGGTAAGCGTTCAGAAGGTCGAAATTCTCGTGATTGCCGTCAACAAAGAGGGTGGTGAAAGGTCTGTCATTAAGCCAGCTTCTCCACCACATATCTTCCTTATCATTGTTCCATACAAGTCCGAAATCTCCGCAAATTATAACGTAATCATCCTTTGTCATGCTGTTGAAAATATCCTTGAAGTCGGGGTTGCCTTTGTTGCTGAGCTTATGGATATCGTGGCTTCCGTGGATATCGCCTGTTATAAGTATCATTTTGCGCTCCTCCTTATTTCATCAAGTGTTCTGGGGGTGTAGTCCATATAATAGAGCATACAGCCCACATTATAGCTTTCAAATGGTATGGCAAGGTTTTTGCATATTTGTGCATACTGCAAAAACGCCTGATAGTCCTTGGTGTTATGGACATGACCATAGAGGTGAACAGCGCCACGATATTGATTATACCAATGGGCGATAGGATAATGAGAAAGCACCACCTGCGTTTCGTCGTCTTGTATCACTGCATAGTCTTTTACCCACTGAAAGCAGGCTTTCATTTCTTCTGTGGGATTATCGTGGTTGCCGAGGATAAGATACTTTTTGCCCCTAAGCTGAGAGAGCATTTCAAGCCCCTGAGCGTTTTTCCATGCAAAGTCACCGAGGATATAAACTTCGTCGCTATCGGAAACGGTGCTGTTCCAATTTGCCGTCATGACAGCCTGCATATGGTTGATGTCAGTAAAAGGTCTATTGTCATGGCGCAGGACGTTTTGGTGTCCAATGTGCATATCCGATATATAAAATATTGGCATTTTATCCTCTCCTATTTTAGATTTATGAAATATTATAGCATTTATCTTAACTAAAATCAATAGTATCTCATTTTCATTTTGGCTCATCTACAGATTAAAAGGGCTTGACTTTGAGGACTGTTGAAATATTGCGGATAATGTGATATACTGTAAATAAACGAAATACCGCAGCAACGATAGGACGGACAATGTGCTTGTCAGGTTTTCTTCTTTTGCAAGGCTAAGCGAGGCTTATCCTAATTATTTTGCGGATATAGGGGAATTTGTTGGCGTTGTAAAGGGGTACTTGAAGTGAGATACATTACAGAGGTGACGGCAAAATGACATACCATTATTATGGCGACAAAAATGCTGATATTGTTCTTATCCAGCCTGTGGGCGACCATGATCTGCCTGAGATAGAAAACGAGGTGGCAGAGATAAAAAAGCTCACGAGTGTGGACTTTCAGCTTATTGCGGTGAAGGTCGATGATTGGAACGATGAGTTATCGCCTTGGAACGCTCCTGCGGTATTTGGCAATGAGGGCTTCGGCAATGGAGCGGAAGACACTCTGGCGGAGATATTAACGCTTTGCTCGGACAAGAGCAAGAATTATTACATTGGCGGATATTCTCTGGCAGGGCTTTTTGCCTTGTGGGCGGCGTTTCAAACGGAGAAATTTTCAGGCGTTGCAGCGGCTTCTCCGTCGGTGTGGTTTCCTGATTTTGTGGGGTATATGAAAGAGAATAAGATAAAATGCGACGCTGTTTATCTCAGCCTTGGTGACAAGGAAGAAAGGACGAAAAATGCGGTCATGTCAAAGGTGGGTAACTGTATCCGTGAGAGTTATGATTTGCTGACGGGGCAGGGTATCGAATGCGCCCTTGAATGGAACAAGGGCGGGCATTTTAAAGAGCCTGCTTTACGGACAGCTAAGGGGTTTGCTTGGGTGATGAACGGAAGATAGGGGAATGGCAATGGATAAGGAAAAGACGAGCGTTTTTATAAGTCTTATCTTTCGGAGAACGGAGTTTGGCTGACGGAGAGTGTGCCTGTTAGGTTTCTTGAGAGAGTTTAGGGCTATGGCGAAAAAAACAGAACGCAGATGCGGCCAAGAGGATCCTTATCAAGTGAGGACGCAGAGGGTTCAGAGGGCGTTTATTTCTTAAACGCGGCGCCGCTGAATTTATCATACAGACGGCTTACCATGCAGAACTGTATTGATAGCCGCTGAAAGGTAAAATTGGTTTGCCGCTTCAATGTGCATTATCTAGTGCCTTGAAAGCGGCATTTTTTTTAGTTCTTTTACGTTCTTACCGCACCAATAGTCAATAAGCCAGATCACTTTTCTGAACTGCTCTCAGCTTTTAAATCCCGTATTCTTCTTTTGTCATCGTCTGTAAATTTTGTTTTGAGCAGGTCTTTTAAGCTGATTTCTACCAAAAAGTGTTGAAAACCCGCACTTTATATGGTATAATTGGAATGTTATATTTCGATAACTCTCGTCGATATCTTTAGACGTTGTTTCTTTCGTGTATAAATACAATTTATAATTTCATTTGAGGAGAAGCTAAAATGGTGGACAAGAAAAATATTATTGATGCCTGGATAATGATCGAACATTTATCCGAGGGCGATATTAAAGATAATGACAAAGCTATATTCAAGTTGGAAAGCCCTAAGGAAAATGATTTTTACTCCTATATTCAAAGTAATATCACGAACAACAATATTTGTAACGATATAAATAAACAAAATAGTGGGATAGTTCTGTATTTTGATGTGTTCGATTTCATTGACGTTATTGCAATACTTCGTGAAAAATATAATCTTAAGCCTACTAACGAAGAATTAAATACAGGAAAGAAGTTCAGTTTCGCCCTGTACTTTGACAAAAAACTGAACTATATGCAGGATATGATGTTTTTCGCTGAAAGCGCATACATACGTTATTTTAAAAAGATCCCCAATAAAGCTGATTTCAAAATATTTGAAGACGAACTAAAAAAAGAACTTGCTCAGCTTTTTGATGAGTCCTCAGAAGATGCAGATAAGTTCAATAAAGCATTTAACAAAGTCCTAAAGAAATTCAAAATATCAACAGATAGCTGTAGGATCCAATTCCTTAAAAATATAGAAAGTGACGCAACAAATCTTCATTCTTTTTTCATTGATGATCTTGAAAATGCTAAAGAAATATCGACCGCTAATCTTAACGTATACCTTTACGGAAACACAAAAAATCGAATAAATCTAGACAGTAATAATACTTCTCCGAATTTTGCCCCTAATGTTTTTGAGGATATACTTCAGCCTAAAAATTATCCATTGGGAAGATTTCCTGGAAACACAAAATTTGCTCTTTCGCTTATGCAACAGGTTGCGGTAAATCTCTCAGCAGGATATGATGACACAACAATAAGAAGCGTGAATGGTCCTCCGGGAACAGGAAAAACCACTTTGCTGAAGGACATTTTTGCAGAACTTATTGTAAAACAGGCTTATGATATTGCCAAACTAAGAGACAGGTCGATCAAGGGAACAAAAGAGACAATATATTTTGACAACGCATCTATTGGCGTACTTCCAGAGATCATTACGGAAAATAATATTGTTGTTGCAAGCTCCAATAATGGTGCAGTGCAGAATATCGTAAATGAGCTTCCACTTACCAAGGAACAAATCGACCAAAAGTTTGTTGAAGAGCTTAAAGGTGCTGACTATTTTTGCAGTATCGCTAATTCAAAGGTATCCTCAAAATGGGAAGAAGATGAGAAGGGTAAAACGCACGAGAAAATCATAATAGAGTCAAATGATGATACAGATAAATTTTGGGGACTGTTTTCTCTTGAGGGCGGAAGATCTGCAAATATGAATCATATAACCGCCAATGTAAAATGTGTTGCAAAACATTTGAATGAAGAATATGTATCAGATAGTGATGTATATGCAGAATTCATTGAGCAGTATGAAAGGGTAAGTAATATCCGAAAAGAAACTCAGAAATTTGCAGAAAAGGTTAGTAAATATCATAAGGAACGTATTAAACTCGATCAATTAAGATCATCATACGATACCAAATTAAAAGACAAAACCGAGCAATTTAATAGTGATTTTGTAGAGGCAAACAGAGCTTTAAAGAAAATAGTTGAAGAGCGCAAGCAGGCGGAGCATCTTCTAAAGGAAAATTCAATTTATTTGGAAAAAACAAGAGAAACTAAAGCCAGCGTAAAAGAATATGTTAATATGCTGCAAAAGCAAAAGCCGGGATTATTTTCAAGCAAAAATAAAAAAAGTGAATACCAGCTTAAAATAAACGAGGCCAATGAAAGGTTTAAAAATGCTTTAGATAAAGAAATTTATTACAACAATGAAGAAGATACTCTTCAAGATCGCAAAAAGGATCTAACAGAAAAAGAAGCAAAGTATTCAGCAAAGCTAAATGCCGCACAACAAGATCTTGAAACATGGAAATTATCCTGCCATGAACAAATATCGCAATTAGAGCAAAGTGTTCAGCAATTCAGTTCTGTGTTAGATCACAATGATATCATGCCGCTTGATATGGCTCAGGATTATGATAAATTGCATTTGTCAAATCCTTGGTTTGATGAAACATACAGAGAGGAACAATCAAAGCTGTTTATAAAAGCTCTTAAAGTCAGAAAACAGTTTTTATACGAAAACAGAAAAAATGTCATGGCCGCCGCTAAAATATGGGAGACTCAGAACAAGTACATCGAAAGGAAAAATATTATTGAAGCAGCATGGGGGTGGATTAACCTGACTATCCCTGTTATAAGCTCCACCTTTGCAAGCTTTTCTCGAATGTGCAAAAATCTTGGGGTCAACACCATTGGTCATCTTTTTATAGATGAAGCGGGACAGGCTGTTCCGCAAGCAAGCGTAGGAGCAATTTTCAGAAGCCATAATGTTATGGTCGTAGGAGATCCTTCTCAAATAAAGCCCGTACTCACAATGGATTCAAACATTCTGAATATGCTTAGAGAGCATTTTGGAGTAACTGAAAAATATTTATCAAATTCCGCATCAACGCAGACATTGACTGACTGTGCAAGCAGGTATGGTTTTTACAAAGAAGAGGATAGATCTGACAGATCATGGATAGGTATACCACTATGGGTCCACAGAAGATGCCTGGATCCTATGTTTACAATTTCAAATAGAATTTCCTATAACGGATTTATGGTTCAGGGTAACCCTGGAAACGGAAAAACTGGTTGGTTTGACATAAAAGGAAAAGCAAATGATAAGTATGTTGAGAAACAAGGGGAATTTCTTGTGCGAAAGATCAAGAAAATGATAGAAGATGACCCTGCGATAATCGATAAAAGTGCAAAGGACACCATATACGTCATATCGCCATTCAAAAATGTTGCCTATATGCTTTCCCAAAAATTAAAGGAAATAGGCTTTACAAGGTTTGACGACCATGGAAAGCCTACAAACGTGGGAACTATTCACACATTTCAGGGTAAAGAAGCGCCGATAGTTTTTATGGTACTTGGAGCAGATCAACAGAGTGCAGGTGCTGCAAGATGGGCTGTGAGTGAACCAAACATGATGAATGTTGCCACTACCCGTGCAAAAAAAGAATTTTATATTGTTGGAGATAAAAAATTATATCTGAATTGCGGCGGTGATGTGATCACTGAAACCTATGAGGTCATTTCAAAATACAAAAAGCAATATCCAGAACTTATAGATGACGATGTAAATTCTGTAATGGAATATAATAATGACATTACGAGAATAGAAGGAGTCATAACTGATGTAAAACGCGGTAAAAGAGCAAAATACGCAGAGGTTACGGGATATGATAATAAAACATATACCATTGATGAAAACATTTTTTCTCAGACCATTAATGCTGAAAACATAATAAGTAAGGGAAATCATATTTCTTTTGTTATTAAGTCTCAAGGCCCAAAGCGTACATATATAAAGGATATAATGCTTATTGCTCCACAATTTTAGAGGCATATTCACCTGTTTTTTACTTGTATAAAATATATGCCCGTCAAACAACGCTGATACGCTGTTTGATGGGCTTTTTGCGTGGCGGAACTTCTAAATTTGGGATTATAGCATGGCGGGGGTGGGAAGTCAAAGTTATTTTTCCATTACTACTATCTTGTTTGAGATATTGCTCACAGGCTTTATCTTTTTAAGAAGCTTGAATATTGGGATAAACTCTGCCATACCATCGGCGAGGCTGTGTTCTTCTATAAGGCGGGAGTTCGGGAGAAGCTTTGCAAGATCTTTGCCGTCCTTGACACCCCATGTGAATTTGGCTTTGCTACCCTCGATCGACTTTTCTTTCATATGCTTTACCATAGTGGGGCTCATCGTCTCGACCAATACTGTGACGTGTTCAAAGCGTTTGCTTATGACATCAAAAATCTCCTTTACGACCTTTTCGGAGAGGTACATAGTCAGACCCTCGATAATGACGATAGCAGGGGCATCGTGCTCGGTTATTTCTCCGCTCCAATCGTCCATGGCGGACATTGCTATCTGGGATATCTCGCCTGATTCAGGGAGAAGCTTTTCTCTCACGGCGATAGTTTCAGGCAAGTCAAGGTTATACCAATGGGTATAGCCGTTCATTCTGTAACAGCGTGTATCAAGTCCGCAGGCGATATTCACCACCACTGCGCCTTTGTTTTTTGCAAGATACTTGTTCGCAAGCTTATCGAGGACTATTGTCCTTGCCACAACGCCACTGTGCATTGCTGAGTCCTTATCGGCAAGTGAGAAATCATAGTTTATCTTATCTATTATCTCCACGGCTTTTGTATCTTTTATCGCACCCCTTGTTTTGGTTTCTTTTGCACGGGCATACACGGTTTGTAGCATAGTTTCAGGCACGCCTGAGAGCTTTGGTTTTTCATTCATATCCATTTTTCTTCCTCCTGTGGTGCTATTGAGATAGTTACGACTAACTTACTTTTTTATGATAGCACATTGAGGGGGAAATGTCAATAGAGGTGGGGCGGATAGGGGCGTTGGGGCAGAAAAATACCGATACAGAGGGGCTGTATCGGTGGTTTTGTTACATCTTGTCAACATAAAACTCCCTGTCTGTTTCAAAGCAGTATGCGCACAGACGTCCGCCTGAGGCACAGCCGCAATCTATGGCTATATGTCCGTTGGCTTTGTAGGCTTCGGGTCTGCCGTGGTTTGGGATATTGGCGGTAGGGGTGTGACCTGTCACAAGGAAAGTATTCGGGTCGCTGAAATAGCGTTTTGAATAGTCGGCACGCTCCCAGATAAGCTCGTGGAGGGTATATTCATCAAGGGGCTTATCCTCGCTAAAGCCCCCAAGACCTGCATGGGTGAGGACAAAACGTTTGCCGTTTATGGTGATATCCTCATACATTGAGAAGCTTTTAAGAAACTCCATAAAGTCCATGCGGTCGGCTTTGGAGAGGGAGATAAATTCGCTGAAAGTGGGTTTTCCTCCGCTGGTGAGCCAATCAATCAGGTCTAGCCGTTCGTCTTTTGTAAGCTTGCTCACATCATTTTTTATGAGGTGGCGGAGATTGATATAGGCAAGGTGTTCGTGATTGCCGAACAGCGGGATAACATTATCCCGAGCCATGATGTCATTATAGATCTCCATAGGCTTTTCGCCCCTGTCGCAAATGTCACCTAGGATATAGAGGGTATCGTCTTCAGAAAAGTTGATTTTTTCGAGAAGCTTAATATACTCCTCATAACAGCCGTGAATATCAGATATTGCATATGTCATAAAAGCACCTCGCTGGGTTTTGGGTCGGGTTTCTTGTCTATTCTATTATAGCATACTTAGGGGTAAAATTGGGGAGGTTTGAAAAAAATTTTTACCCATTGGCATAGAGTTCGCTTCAAGCTGTATAATGGGGATAAGCTCATGGAACTCTTTTGGCTTATGTTATCTGAGTGAACCCTTGGTGCTTATAGGCGTTGTCACCACCGCAAGGTCTGCCACGCTGCTTTTCAGTGTGGCGAGAGCCTGTGGTGTTGTGTGGCCATTGTTTTGATAATAATTTAACTGTACCTTTATAAACTGAAATTTGTCGAACGAAAGAAAGGTTTTTGTTGTTTACTGATCATGTAAAATCATTGTTCAAATATGCAAGCGTACTTTGGATCTTCTGTAATTAACTTCTTTTCCTTCTCTGGAAAGGAAGTCGCAGTCTTTACTAAAAAGCTTGGCTCACATACAATTACTTTATGACCTGTCGGATTTACAGATTTCAACAGTGATGAAGTAAAATGCTCATCGTTATTCTCATCATTTATGCTCTTATTATTCCGTTCTTCCGATCTTTTGAATTGTTTAATTTTCCATTGTTCAAATTTAATATATTGCTCAAACGCTGAATCAAAACAGTCCATTGCAACTTTATGATCTCCGATATTATTTGCGATTTTGACGCATCTCATATCTATAAAACATAAGTCACTGTGAAATCCATGGCATTCAGTACCTACTATTTTATCAAACAACTGTCGAGTCAATAAAAGAAGCTCCAATCCTTCTCGACTATTATTCAGCTCATTATTACACACTATCGCTTCATCAAGTGATTTTTGAAAAGCATGAATAAGCTCTAACACTGCGTCTCCACGATATTGTTCAGCCCTTTTCTCATCATTTATACTGCCGATACTTCCTAAATTTCCTAACAGAACTTGTCTGCACAATTCAAGGTCGGGCTGTTCAGATGCTTTCTGCTCGGCTTTTTCATATTTACCAAGGCAGGAATATACGGATAGTAACGGAATGATACACGATTGGTCATGAGGCAATAATTTCTCATACAGTTTAGCGGCTTCTTCCCAAAAGATATTTGGCTCTTTGCCTTTATTTTTCCAACCTTGCTTATGTAAAGCACAAGCAAGCTTGGCCTTAAAATCCACTCTGTCTGGAAACTCTTCAAGCCCTCTACGCATTAGAGCAATACACTCTGTCATATCATCGTTATTATTTATCAGCCATTGAGCCTTATCATTATATTCCTGAATAATTCTGTTCCTGTCATTATTATAGCCAAACAATTCATCGATTGATATATGGAAATAGTTAGCTATCGATGGGATCATCTCCATGTCCGGATAACCGCCATTTGCCTCCCACCTTGAAATGGCTTGTGGCGTAACACCTAAGGCGGTGGCTAGGTCCTCTTGCTTCCTTCCTGTCACCTTTCGCAGTTCTTTTATTTTCTCACCAATTTTTACTTGCATTTAAATACCTCCGAATTATTTTATCACCGGTGTACGCTAATTATAGCATAGAGATAAACCCAGGTCAATTATCAATTCGTTGTTTCGTACTCAATGGTTCGTTGCTTTATAAAAACGTCCAAGTGGGCAACATCTCCCGACTTTGCCACTAAAAAATAATAAAAGGGACAGAATATGCAACTGTCCAAAAATTGTTACCACAAATCTTAAAAAATATGGTATAATATCAGAAATACAGTTTGGAGGTGTGATTATGGAGTCCGGAAAATACAACAGAAACAAGGAAATGCTTGACGATTATATAGTCTACAAGCTGACAACAGAAAACAGCTCTCAGCATAGCTCGTTCAATCTCAAAGGAATCGTTGTCGCTGTGTTGATCATCATAGGGATAGCCATGATCTATGATGCCCTGCGCCCCAAATGCGCACACTCAGGCTGTGACAATACTCCTGAAGAAGGCAGCTGCTACTGTTTGATACATGACCCTAAGTATTACAATAATAAGAACAGCTATACTTCAGTATTCACAACTGCTACAACATCACGTCCGAAAACCACTACAGCAAGTAGTTCAGCTACCAGAGTTACCCGTAAGAATACCAATAAAACCTCAACCAGTAAATCTGCTGAGTATGATGCTCATGATTATGACGACCCAGAGGATCTCTATGAAGATCACTATGATGATTTCTATGACTACGAGGATGCAGAGGATTATTGGGAGGAGGATAATTGACTCGTTTTTCATACAAGAATAAGCACAAATGCAAAAGACGTTCCACTTGGATAAAATGAAACGTCTGTTGTTTGATAATAGTTTTATTGTAGTCCTATAAACAGGAAAATGTAATGTCTACACGGCAGACGGATAAATCTGTGAGATATTGTCCCGTATATTCTACTTTCTAAAATCTCTGGGACTGCACCCGTAGGCTTCTTTAAAGGCTTTTGAAAATAGCTGTGATCGTCAAATCCGCAAAGCCCACAGATAGCATTTATCGAGTCAGATGTGTTTTTTATCATATATGCCGCATTACGCAGACGATAATTTTTTAGATATTCAAACGGCGACTGTCCTGTTATGTTCTTAAAACACCTCAGCACTTCGCTTTTGCTGACAAATGCCGCTGACCCCAGTAATAGGTAATGGAGAATAGTCTTAATAGGAAAGTGTATATCAATACAGTTTTTTTATGTGGGTTCGGTATAGTTTTAGACTATGACTAAGATTTTAAGTACAACACCTAAATGACCTGTCCGTAATTATCCTAGCGAAGATAAGCCCCAAAGGCAGAGCTAGTATTATCAGCAGAGCAGACGCAAGCCATGACGCAGATGTTTCAAGGGACATGACGCCCAAATTATAGAAAGCCTTGTAAAGATATAATCCCGGAACCATTATGACTATGGACGGAACGGTGATGGATATTCTCGGATAGCCCACATACTTTTTCAGCAGCGAGGCGAGTATGCCTGCGGTGAATGCCCCCACAAACGCAGCAGCTGCCGGAGGAAATGAGACAAGGTCAACAAGTTCCAATCTCAGAGTGTTTGCAAGTGCACCTATAACTGCCGCAGAGGCTGCAAGCTTGACAGGGCTGTTGAACATAACGGAAAATCCGAAAACCCCGCAGAAACTTGCCGCAAGTCTGAACAGTATGAACTGCCATAAGGTAAGGTGCAGAGGCAAAAAGTCCATTGGCGTAAGGTGCAGGATAAGCGCCATTAACCACGCCGTCATTGTGGCTACAATTATAATGATGAGGGCGTAGGTCAGCCGCTCGATGCCCGAACGCATATCGAGCTTTGAAAGGTCTATGCCGCTTGTGATGAACGGAAAACCAGGTATAATAAAAAGCATTGCACATATGTAGCCTGCCTCATGCTGCATTTTTATATTGAAAAGTATTTTCGCAAGTTCAAACAGCCCTGCATATGAAAGGCACGCCGCCGATACTGAGGCAACTATTCCAAGCACAAGGGTAAGGTGGTGCTTTGTGAATTTGCTCCGCACATAATTGCCAATGCCTGCACCGAAAAATGCACATATCATCTCGGTCAGTCCACCGCCAAGCAGGAATGTGAACGCTCCGCAGGCAAGTGCCGCCGCAAGACCCAAAACAGGCGGCGAGTAAAGTCCGTGTATCTTTTCGATATCGTCAAGTTCATTGTGGACCTGTTCACAAGTCAAACTATCGCAGCGGCTGACAAAATCGTTGATGAAAATTTCAAGACGTGTTAGCTTTGAATTGTTTACTCCCGTGTTAGTAAGGCAAAGAGACTGCGAAAAGCAAGCCTCGCCGTCAAAACAGGTGTAGTTTATGGACATAAGCCCGATATCTGCTGTGCAGGTCAGTCCCATACATTCCGACATGGTATTCATGGAACTTCTCACACGCCACGCTCCCGTTCCGCAGGAGAGAAACATCATTCCCACCCTGCCTATAACAGAGGCTTTTTCTTTTAGGCTCGCCTTTGATACTGGCTCGTCCTTTTCGGCGTCTGTGAAATCATGCCATGGGATATCCATGTGATTTTTCTTAACTATAGTTTGTGACATTCAGTATCACTTCCGTTTTTAAAGATCAAGGCTGTCTGAGCCTGCTTTTTTCATCATTTCCTCACGGCAGGCAAGCACAATGCCGTCTATCTCGCTGAGGTGCATGAGCATTTTCTTTTCAAACTGATGAACAGGCAGTAAAACGCCGATCTCATCAAATGATTTTCCAGCCTTTTCGCCTGTTTCCTGTCCGTAATAGACCATTGCAGTCGGGGCAGTTTGCTGTATCTTGTGGAAAGTATTCCATATAACATTATAGGTCTGAGCCTCGGAAAGTCCAAGCTTTACAGTGTCAGGCAGGGCGTAAAGTATAAGCACGCCACGTCTTTTGTCAACACGCTTTTCCTTAATGTTCATTCCGTCGGTATAGACCCTCATAAGGTCATATCCGTCTGCAAGATAAAGCTTTGAACGTGGTGCACAGCTGTGGTTTTTGTACACATCACGAAATTTCTCGAACTCATGCTTTGTGACAAGCTTTTTCTTTTCTTCAATGACATCGCCTTCAGGGGTCGTAAGGAGTTCAGGATTTTTTCCGGCTTTTCCGTGAAAACGCTTTGGTATAAGGTATGCCTCTCTCAGCAGATCGAAAAGACTTCTTCCACAAAGCTCCAGCAGAAGTGCACTTATATCACCGTTCGTATATGCGGTCAAAAGCACCTGCACAAGATGTTCTGGGTCAGGATCGGTCTGCATATCGTCGTCGCTAAGGTGATCGTAAAGCACGTTGCTGAGCCTTTGGCAAGCTCCTTCCGATGCCATTATCCTTGAAAAAAACTGTTCGACTTCATTTTCTTTTGGCAAAACTGTTGGCATATTATTATCTCCTTTCATGTATGTCATATCTCAGCATTTGCAAACATATTACACTTTTTCAGTATCATTTTTTGTATCTCTGTAGCGGCGGCATTGAGTTTTTTGTCTGCATTTTCTGCAAGAACGATGCTCCTCTTTGGAAACTCTTCATCAGTTTTCAGAATATAAACATCGCCGCTTTGTGCCATTGGTTCAGGTATAAGGCCTATGCCAAGGTTGCTTTTCACAAGCGGCATTATCTGATCGGCAGTTGCGACCTCTATATCCGGCTGAAAATCTATTCCATGCTGGAAAAAGAAGTCGGAATAGAAATCATATGTCCTTGTGTTTCGGTTAAGTGATATTATAGGGTGGCTGCAAAGTTCCTCAAGAGTGAGCGTTCGCTTTGCAAGATCCTTTAGCTTTGTGCTGCATATGATAAGTTCACGGAACTCTCTGAGTTTATGAAAATTCAGCGAGCCCTCTGTGCTTATCGGCGTTGTTACCACAGCGAGGTTTGCAATGCCGCTTTTGAGAGCAGTCAGTGCCTGAGGGGTTGAATGGTTCAGCAGCTTTATTTTTATTCCCGGATATCTTTCATGGAACTCATTGAGAAGTGGCAGCATAACGCCGTGAAGTGCGGTCTCCGTCACACTTATGGTGACAGTTCCGCTTTGCAGGTCGTTGGCTTTTGAGATCTCATCTTCGCCCTCTGTAATAAGTTCCACCGCCTTTGAGATGTGCTCGTAAAGTATCTCTCCCTCAGGGGTAAGCGTGACGCCGTTTTTCATTCGATTGAAAAGCGTGCAGCCAAGTTCTCCTTCGAGTATTTTTATCACCCTTGTGATATTAGGCTGATTTGTGAGCAGCACTTTTGCCGTTCTTGAAAAGCTGCGGTTCTTTGCGGCATAATAAAATATCTTATAATATTCGTAATTTATATTCACTTTATCACTTTCTTGCTATATCAATATTTTATATCTTGCATATAAATTATATATTTGACTTATATATCTGAGATAATTATAATGGAAAAAGGAGAAAATTAAAGTGTATAAAAATATTTTTCTTGTTAATTTTTTATGAAGGAATATGATAAAATGATGTTACGATCAAGAAAACAAATGTCTGAAACCAATATGCTCATGATACTTCTGACCATATCAGGGGGCTTGCAGGACGCATATTCGTATTTTGTGCGAGGTGAAGTTTTTTCAAATGCACAGACGGGAAACATTGTGCTTATGAGCACATATGTCGCAAAAGGCAACTGGCACAGGGCGTTGCACTATCTTATACCTGTGCTGGCGTTTGCAATGGGGATTTTCATAGCCGAGCGTCTGCACGCACGTTTCAAGGACGTGGGATTTATACATTGGCGGCAGATAATAGTTTTCACGGAAATGGTGCTGCTTTGCATTGTGGGGTTTATACCGCTTGGCGGTTCATACGATTTTGTTGCGAATGCACTTTCATCATGTGCCTGTGCAATGCAGGTGCAATCGTTCAGGAAAGTAAATAGTTATCCATACGCAAGCACGATGTGCATAGGAAATATGAGAAGTGCAATGGAATCCATAAGTGCATACATGAGGATAGGGGACAAGTCGCTGCTTAGGAAATCGCTGCAATATTTTCTTACGATATTCGTATTTGCCTGCGGTGCAGGAATAGGCGGAGCATATTCATTATACATAGGCAATGAGTTTATATGGATATCTTGTGCATTGCTGCTTATATGCTTTGTGCTTATGTTTATAAAGAGTGAGAATGATATGATGAGGGAGGATATGTAGGGCACATTTCGGTTAGTATTGTATTATAAAGGTCAAAAGCCGCAAGGTCAGACATCTTTTTTGCTGGTTTGACTTTGCGGCTTTGATTTTGATATAATGAATAAAATAGTTGCAGACGGGGTAGACAGACACCTTGTAAATGTGGAGGAGCGTAGAATTATGATCGACAAAAAATATTATGAAAAAGCGGCAAGGTACGTTGGGACGAGGCTTTGACAGATGTGATCTTTATTTTTATAGGGATAAATGATTTTGTGAGGGAAATTGAAAAATTTTTTCGCTGCCCCATTAGACAAACCTGATTTTATGTAGTATAATTATATAAAAGACAGGAGGAAAAGCTATGTCAAACTTAACGATCAGATTTTATTCAAATTGCCTGCGGAGATATACCACGTTTAAAATGTACCTGCCAAGTGACATAAGGCAGGACTGGGGGCAGACAGATACGAAATACTCGGAAAACAGCACCAAAACGCTTTTCTTGCTGCACGGTTTTACAGGCGACGCAGAAAACTGGGTGCCTGAATATCTTTCGGACAAGTATAATTTTGCGGTAGTTATCCCCTCGGGCGAAAATTCTTTTTGGCTGGACGGACGCTCGACTGGTCATCAGTTCTGCAAATTCGTCGGCGAGGAGCTTGTGGACTATGTAAGACGAGTTTTCAGACTTGCGAAAGACGGCAGTGAAACATACATTATGGGTCTTTCAATGGGCGGATTTGGTGCGCTTCATACAGCATTTGCATATCCAGAAACCTTTGGCAAGGTTGCGGCATTATCTTCGGCTCTTATCGTACACGAAGTCGCAGGAATGTCAGAGGGGCAAGGCAATGCCACAGCGAATTATGAATATTACAGAGAATGTTTCGGCGAAACGTCTGAGGTGCTGAACAGCAGGAACAATCCCGAATTTCTTATAGACGAACTTCAGCGAGAGGGCAAAAATATCCCAGATATATTTATGTGCTGCGGTACAGAAGATTTCCTGCTTGAAAACAACCGTGATCTTCACAAATTTCTTGAAAGCAGAAACGTTTCTCACGAGTATTTTGAAAGCAAAGGCAACCACGATATGATTTTTTGGAGTGAGTATGCTGAAAAGGCGGTCAAGTGGATGTTTGAGGAGAAGTAAGAGCGGTGATGTCTTTGCGGTTCCTTATGTGATAATATGAAACACAAGAAACCTCATACAAACTGCACAATATAAAAATGCCCTTTGAGAAAAGGATTTCTCCTCTCTCAAAGGGCTTGATAAATGGGAAGTTATAGTGCAATCTTTTTCCATTTTCTAATCTTGGTTCTAAAGGTTCCGAACGGAGCAACTGTATTAACATGTATGAATTTGTATACTTCCCAGACAGCTGTTTTAGTTGCTTCGTCAGCCCATTTTCTCATATGTGGTTTAAATAATTCTTCATCACTCAGAGAATCAATCATTGCATAAATAGAGTTGATATTCTCATTCAATCTGTCTTTCAATTCTTGCAGTGACAGCTGAGCATATGTATCTGTAAACCATTGATATAATTCGCCAAGCTGATTCCACTTAAAATTATCCGAAGGAGTATTGACAGGAATACCCTTTCTTTCGTCTGATTCCCATTTAATAACAAGAGTTGTCCAGCCAACCTGATAAGCAAGATTTTCTGCCGGAGTTCGATCGACCTCATCAATTCTCTTATCTTTTAAATGCTCCGGAATATCATTAAATTCTGAAATATACTTTGCAAAGCTTTTATTTATCTCGTTTTTAAGCTCGTCTTTATTCTCATATGTTCTCAATAGTCTATCTCCTCAGCTTCCGATTTTCCAGTTTCAAAAAAAGGATTTTTCAAATTAGTCTTTGCAAATAACCCTTGAACCTTCACCATCAATTACAATTCCCTGACGGTTGTTAATTGGGGATAGATTCAAATCCGAAAATTCAGTCATTATTTTCTCGGTAACTTTCTTAAATGGTGCTGTAAGATAATGCGGAAGAACATAGAAATCAATCAAATCAAGCCCTGCATCATCTTCTTGTGAGTAGTCCTCCGGCTTTTCATCCATTTGCTCGATATATTGGATGCTTGGAGCGCATATAATTGCGCCTGCCGACTCACCAATCATCAGTTTTCCATTTGCCAATTCCTTTTTCAGCAGTCCATCAGTTCCCGTTTTACGGAGCTGGTCCATGAGAAAGAAAGAATTTCCACCAGTAAAATATATCACATCTGCTTCTTCAAAAACAGACTGTATCGTTGAATAAGCCTCCGTTGAAATATCAATTTCAGTTACGATTGCTCCCAGTTTATTGAATAGCTTTCGAGCCGAGCCGACATAACCGGTGTAGCCTTCACGCAGTGAAGCTGTTGGAATAAATGCGACTTTCTTATTTTCAATTTCTTCCTTTATCAGACTTCCTACACTTGAAAAGTGCGAACATAAAAATAGTTTCATCAATATTCTCCTTTATAAATTCCGATTTGTATTTCTGTTTGTTTTAAAAATGGGCAACTCCGATTGGAATTGCCCATTAATTCTACAGATTAACTTACTATGTTTACTCCAACGTCTTCATCGTAGGGAACAACAGCACATCTCTGATAGCCGGCGAGTTCGTCAGCAGCATAACAAGTCTGTCAATGCCGTAACCAATTCCGCCTGTAGGTGGCATACCTATCTCCAAAGCTCTCAGGAAGTCCTCGTCTGTGTGGTTTGCTTCCTCATCACCCTGCTTCAATGCCTCTTCCTGTGCCGCAAATCTCTCACGCTGATCTATCGGATCGTTCAGCTCTGAGTATGCGTTGCACATCTCTCTGCCTGTGATGAAAAGCTCAAATCTTTCTACATAATCAGGATTTTCTGGCTTCTTCTTTGTAAGTGGAGAAATCTCGATAGGGTGATCCATTATGAATGTAGGCTGAATAAGATGCTCCTCAACATATTCCTCAAAGAACAGGTTGAGTATGTCGCCCCTCTTGTGCCTTGCCTCGTATTCAATGTGACGCTCGTCTGCAAGTGCCTTTGCTTCCTCTGTTGTGGCTACCTGTGAGAAATCAACGCCAGAATACTTCTTAACTGCGTCGATCATCGTCATTCTCTCAAACGGCTTGCCAAGGTCGATCATTACATCACCGTATGGTACACAAGTTGTGCCGCATACCTCCTGTGCAACGTGCCTGAACATATTCTCCGTCAGATCCATCATGCCGTAGTAATCTGTGTATGCCTGATAAAGCTCCATAAGAGTGAACTCGGGATTGTGCCTTGCGTCAACACCCTCGTTTCTGAATACTCTGCCTATCTCGTATACTCTCTCAAGTCCGCCGACAATAAGTCTTTTCAGATAAAGCTCCAAAGAAATTCTCAGCTTAACGTCCTCGTCAAGTGCGTTGTAGTGTGTCTCAAATGGTCTTGCGGCAGCTCCGCCTGCGTTAGATACCAGCATCGGAGTCTCAACTTCCATGAAGCCCTGTCCGTCAAGATATCTTCTGATAGATGATATTATCTGTGACCTCTTTATAAATGTGTCCTTTACCTCAGGATTGCATATAAGGTCTGTGTATCTCTGTCTGTATCTTGTGTCCTGATCTTTCAGACCATGCCACTTCTCAGGCAGCGGCAAAAGTGACTTCGAGAGAAGTGTGAACTTATGTGCATGAATGGATATCTCACCCATTTTTGTCCTGAATACAAAGCCCTCAACACCAACGATATCGCCAATGTCGCCCTTCTTGTAATCGTCAAATTCTTCCTTGCCGATCTCGTTCATTCTCAGATATACCTGAACCTTGTCAGTCTTATCTCTCAGATCGAAAAAGCTTGCCTTGCCCATAAGACGTCTTGACATTACTCTGCCTGCAACGCTTACTGTTATGCGGTTTGCCTCAAGAAGCTCCTTGAGCTTTTCTTCGTCTTCGCCTGCCTGTTCCTTAAGCTCAGCCTCAAGCTTTTCATACTGTGCTTTAGCCTCGGCACAGCTTGCCGTAACGTCATACTTTGTTATCTCAAATGGATTCTTGCCCTTGGCTTTCAGTTCCTCCAGCTTGTCCATTCTTATCTTCTTTAAGCTGTTTATGTCCTCCTGAGTAAGCTCTTCCTCAGGAGCGTTTGTGCGGTTTTCCTCGCTCATTTATATTTTCCTTTCCGTGTGTTTTGTAAGTGGTCTGTTACTTTGAAATGTCGATGACCTCGAATTTCAGCAGACCGGCAGGTGTTTCAGCCTCGAAAATGTCGCCTACCTTGTGCTTGAGTGCAGCCTTGCCTATAGGTGACTCGTCAGAGATCTTGCCGTTGTCAGGGTCAGACTCAGTTGAACCTACTATCTGAAGATCCTCGATCTCGTCAAGCTCGATATCCTTTATCTTGATGATAGAGCCTACGCCTATCTCGTTTACAGAAATATCATCGTCCTCAACGACAGTTGCGTTTGAAATGAGAAGCTCTAACTCATTGATCTTTGATTCAAGGATAGCCTGCTCATTCTTAGCCTCGTCATACTCAGCGTTCTCGGAAAGGTCTCCGAAAGAACGTGCTTCTTTAAGCTTCTGAGCAACTTCACGTCTTTTTACTGTAATAAGGTATTCAAGTTCCTCCTGCAATTTAGCATAACCTGCTTTTGAAACAGTCTTAGAAATAGCTGCCATAATTAAACACTCCTATATCAATATAATTTTATACGGGTACTATCAACTTAATATTATACACGATTTGCCCTCTTTTGTCAAGGTCGGAAGCCGTCGCAAACGGGCTTTTTTGCACCTTTGGACAGTCTGCACGATTTTACATTTTGCACAAATTTTCACCTCTGACAACGTGTTAGGATATTGAAAATAATAATAGTATGATTTATAATTATCTTATGATAAAACAAGTTATGAAAAAACATAGGAGGAAATTTTCATGCCAAACCCCATTTTGCCTGCATGGGAGTATATCCCTGACGGCGAGCCGAGAGTTTTCGGCGACAGAGTTTATCTTTATGGCTCACATGACAGAGCCGCTCAAAGCGACTTTTGCGACTATAAACTGAAAGTCTGGTCTGCACCACTTGATGACCTTAACCATTGGGTCTGTCACGGACACAGCTTTCATACCCGTGATGACCGTGACCATAAGTCCGATACCGAGGGAATGACCGACCGCAAGCTGTTCGCTCCGGACGTTATAGAAAAAGACGGCAGGTATTATCTCTATGCCTATATAGTCGGCTCAAAGGGCGTTGTTGGCGTGTCCGATAAGCCCGAAGGTCCTTTCAAGCTTCTTTCACAGTATAAATATGATCCTGAGGACGCAGGCGATGACGGCATTTATAATGATGCAGGCGTGCTTGTTGATGATGACGGCAGAGTGTATATTTATTATGGCTTCACAGAATCCAACTTCAACGAGATAGACCCTGCGGATATGTATACCATTAAAAAGGGAAGCTACAAAAGAGCGGTCATTGACGACAGCGACAATGCACCGCAGGAACAGCGCTTCTTCGAGGCAAGCTCCCCGAGAAAAATCGGCGATACATACTATCTTATATATTCCCCATGTGTAGGAAGCAGGCTTGCCTATGCAACCTCAGATAAGCCACAAGGTCCGTTCAAATATCGTGGATATATAATAGACAACGGCGTGGATTTCCCAGGTGGAAATGACCACGGCTCAGTGTGCAACATAAACGGTCAGTGGTATATCTTCTATCACAGAATGACAAACAATACCATAATGTCAAGACGTGCCTGCGTTGAGAAAATAAAGATCCTCCCTGACGGAACGATACCGACAGTGGAAATGACCTCGCTTGGCTTTGAAGACAGCCTTGACCCTTTCAAGCCTTATCCTGCGGATATAGCCTGCGTGCTGAAAGGCGGCTGTTTTATCACCGAAAAGGATATCTTCACAAGAAGTATCGTGAACATCACAGAGGGCAATGTTATAGGCTATAAATATTTTGATTTTGGCGAGGACTTTTCCTCAAAGACCATGAAGATAGCCCTGAAAGTCAGGGGCATGGGAACTGTTGCAAAGGTGGCGGTCTATGCTGATGACTATGAGAACAGCGAGCCTGTAGGCTATGTTGATATAGGCACAGGCGACGGAGTTTACACAGGAGTAATCAAGTCCCTTACTGGCAGACATTCTATCTATTTTGTGCCTACTGCTTTTTCAGATGAGCTTGCCGATTGGATAGCAGGTTATTTCAAAAACAAGCCGCTTTTTGAACTTGAAGAATTTGTATTTATGAAATAGGAGGGAATGACATGGAAAAGTTTAGGCTTATCCCACTTCTTACTGCGGCGGTCATGGGCTGTACTGCACTGCTTGCAGGCTGTGGAAAGGGAAGTGACAGCTCTTCATCTAAGGCAGAGGAGGGCGCAAAGACCTCTGATGACGGAAGCATAAATAAAGACCTTACCGCAACCGAGCTTGCAAGACTTCTGGGCAACGGCACAAACCTTGGAAACACAATGGAAGCCTACGGTCATAAAAGCTATTCCGCAGACACCGACCCTGAAAGCTTTGAAACTTTTTGGGGTCAGCCTGTCACAACGGAAGAAATGATAAAGGGCATGAAAGCAAGCGGTTTTGACTCTCTCCGTGTGCCTGTGGCATGGACAAATGCAATGGAGTATGAAAAAGGCGATTACACCATAAATGAAGCCTATCTCGACAGAGTGGAGGAGATAATAAACTACGCTTTGGATAATGATATGTATGTTATCATAAACGACCACTGGGACGGAAGCTGGTGGGGAATGTTCGGTTCTTCCGAGCAGAGTGACGTTGACAAGGCGTTTGAAATGTATAAGTCCATGTGGACGCAGATAGCGAACAGATATAAAAAATACTCCGACAGACTTATATTTGAGGGTGCAAACGAAGAGCTTGGCGACAGACTCAATGACACAGACGTGTGCAAAAACTCAGGCTCACTTTCAAAAGCTGAGTGCTATGAAATGGCCAACAAGATAAATCAGACCTTTGTTGACACTGTTCGTGCAACAGGCGGCAACAACGAACAGCGTTTTCTTCTTATCGCAGGCTACAATACCGATATCACAATGACCTGCTCAAACAAGTTCCAAATGCCAACTGATACCGCAAAGGATAAGCTCCTGCTTTCTGTTCATTATTATACCCCATGGGATTATTGCGGAACAAAGGGTCGCTCAGATTGGGGAACAAAGACAGACTATGAGGAGCAGAACAGACTTTTCAGGAACATGACAAAGTATTCCGAGCAGGGCTACGGCATAATAATAGGCGAGTATGCAGTGCTTACAAACGGCGGTGACGTAAAGAAAGGCACTGACAAGTTTATTGACAACCTCCTTGACAACTGTGACGCCTACGGCTTTGCGCCATTCCTTTGGGATTGCAGTGATTTCTTCTCACGTTCAGACCTTAAAATGCGTGATGAAACTGTGGCAAAGATATTTGATGAAAGACGCCGTGATAACCAGTCTTCGATGACAGTGGAGGAGGAAAGAGCCGCTGCTGTAAAGAAGCTTGATGAAACTCTTGCAGCCGCACCTGAAAAGCTAACAGATGATACCGCACCGCAGGCTGACGAGAACACAGCGGTGGCATGGATAATGTATCAGAGTGCAGATTTTTCCGTATGCTACAGCGTTGGTGACGAGTATGACCCGGTATCAAAGAGCGACGGAGTGATCGCAGAAAACGCAGTTATAGACGGCGATGGAACATATACAGTAAGCCTTGATATGTCATCAAACAATGCCAACGGCATTGCATTCTCGGCTCTGGGTATCGCAAACGGTGAAAAGCTTTATCCGGGCTATATCGCAACTATTGACGAGATAAAGATAAACGGTGAAGCTGTTGAAACCATAGCGGAGGGCTATACCACCTCTGACGACCAGCTTTGCACAAGAGTGAACCTTGTAAATCAGTGGGTATCCACACCGCCTGAGGACGCAAGGATAGCAGGCGGTGACCTTTCAAAGGCTTCTCCAACAATACTTGACTATGCAGGAAAGATAAACACTCTCGAAATAACATTCACATACGCTCCTGCGGCATAGTTCAGAGCATATAAAAACGGCAGTTCAGCATATGCTGTTCTGCCGTTTTAGTTTGTGAAATATCAGAACTGCGAATTAGTCCAGTCCACAATACTTTGGATAGACTTATCACGCTTGTTAATGAACGCCCTTATGCAGTCTGAAGAAGCATATCCTCCATGAAGCGCTTCTTCAGCCGAGCCTGTTTCAGGGTATCTTGCAAAGAACTGCTCATAAAGAGGAAAATAAATGCTTTCAAATTCTGCGAGCCTATCAAGTGCCTTTTCTTTTTCAAACGTACCCTCAGACATCTTTAAAAGCCTGTCATTGAAATCGTTCCTGAAATTTTCGTTTGACATAAGATAAGCAAAACTCAGAACCGCAGGATTTTTCGTGTCCGTGTCAAGCAGTCCCTTTGGCTTGTAGTTATCCTCTTTCATTGTGTTGGTCCAAGCGTCGCCCTCGCCGCTCACTCCGCCGAACTCAACGTCATAGAACATGAAACGCCATTTGCCGTCTGCATATTCGTTAGAACTGTCTGTGTTCTGCACCTTCCACATTGACCAGTTTTTGCCCGGCCAATCCCACTTGTTGTTTATCCAGACCTCTGCAAGAAAATAATCTCTCACACTGTCTGTGTCAACAAGCTTTGAGAACTCATCGTAGTCCGCCTGTGAAGAAAGGTCTTTGTGTGAATTGAAGAAATCTGTAAGCTCCTTGAAGAAATATCCCTCGTCTGTTTCTCCCTCCGGAAGCTTGCCCTCGTCAAGCTTGTAGCCGCTTTGATAGGTTTCTGCGTCGCCTTTGTAGACCACCACATCGTCTTTGTTCACACCGTAGTGGCTTTCAAAATAATTGTCGGAATAGTCCTCCTCCAGCACATAAAGTCCCCAGTATTCGCCATTCAGATAAACAACGCATGGACGTGAAGCCTTTGTTGAGCCGTCAAGCTCTGTCATAAGACTCTGCCAATAGGTGTCATTGAATTTTGCCGTAAAAGCACAGTTTCCGCCTGCACGGAGAGTAAGCGTCTTAAAGCTGTCGATAGTTTCATTAGATGCGTTTTTCAGTCCCTCAAAGACCTCATAGTTAAACTTCTTTTCGCCATATTTCTTTCTGGCGTAAAGCCTGAATCCCTTTTGCAGATCGGAGCGTGAATAGTTTCCCTGTATCCTTATGCCGCAATCCTGTGACAAAGCGTTTGTCACATTTCCCTCGGCTGAAATCTCGTTAAGCTCGATGTGACAATTACGTTCCCATTCCTTGCCACGCTGTTTGTAGTTTGCGTCAAGCTGTCTTGCAGTTTCGTTTTCTATGCTTTCTCCGCTGGCTTTATAGTCCTCAAGTGCCTTGTTGAAAATATCTCCCTTGACGTAAATGCCGATCTTGCTGTCGAAAAGGTCAGCGTAGTCCATTGTGATGTTCATTACCGCAAGGTCATGCCCAGCCGCTTCGCAGCTTTCTTTAAGCCCTTTTATATGCTCCTCTGCGCTTCCTATGTAAAAGCTGCCTGAAAAGCTTTTTGAAACGCTTCCGTCACTTTTTTCGCTTGACGCTCTTATAACAGTGCATTTGTCCACCGCTTTGTCAGAAGGTGCTTTTTTGTTGCACCAGAAATCCCCTTCGCCAAAGCTGAACTCATTGAAATTTCCCGATATCATTTCTGTCGGCACAGCTGAAACCACATTAGGGTCATTACTTCTGTCTTTTATCTCGATAGGGGCAGTGTATTCTTCTCTCGTGGCAGAGGTCCTAGGGTCTGTGCCGTCAGTGGTGTAGTATATCTTCTCACCCTCGTTTGCGGTAAGCTCAAGGCTGAAACCGCTGTCATAAAAGCCGCTTTCCTGCGAAAAACCTACAACGCTGTCATTGAGGTCAAACTCAGGTTTGTCTGTTTCAGGCTCGGTGGTGGTATTATCATAGTCTGAAACACTGCTGTCCGCTTTGCCGGAGCTTTCAGCCGCTTTTGATGAAGCCTGTGAACCGTCCACACCCTTTGAACAGCCTGACAGCATAATCACTGCGGCCATAAGGCATAATATTTTTCTTGCGTTCATATATTTCCTGCTTTCTGTTTTATGTAAACGTTTTACTTTGCACATATGATTGTACCATAACAAAGTCCTGGAAGCAATAGAAACGCTCCATTTTCGGCATTTGCAACTGTTTGAAGCCCGTTTGTTTGTCTATTATGGATATAAAGAGCGACATAAAAAAGCGTCGGATAAACTACCCGACGCTTTGTGTATTGTATTTTAAATTATTGTTTGTTTTTATTGTAGATTATCATAAGCCCTTTGAGCAGAAGCTCATCGTCAATGACGATGTCACGCTTGCAGCAAGGAACTATTATTTTTGCCACACCGCCTGTGGAAACCACAGTGCATTTTTCACCAAGCTCATTTTCTATCCTCTCTATAACGCCGTCAATGCTTGCGGCGTTGCTATGGATTATACCGCTCTTCATACAGTCGATAGTATTAGTGCCTATGACCTTTTTAGGCGGTACAAGGCTGATGAAAGGAAGCTGTGAAGCCTTGCCCGAAAGCGAGTCAAGGGAAGTTCTAAGTCCCGGTATTATCATTCCGCCTATGAAATTCTTTTCCTTGTCTATTACTGATATGGTAGTAGCAGTGCCCATATCTATCATTATGATAGGCACAGGGTAGAGGTTTATCGCCGCAACTGCGTCTGCAACTCTGTCGCTTCCAAGCTGTGCGGGATTGTCAAGATTTATCTTAAGTCCCGTCTTTATTCCAGGCCCTACCACCATGATGCGCTTTTTGATAAGCCTCTCCATTGCCTCTTTCATCGTGAGGGTAACAGACGGCACGACGGATGAGATTATGCCGCCCCTGAAATCTGACATATCTATAGAATGTATCTCAAGAATGTTCTTGAGCATTATGGCATATTCAAGTGCCGTGGACTGCTGATTTGTAGAAAGTCTTTCAACAAAAAGTATCCTGTCGCTTTCAAAACAGCCCATTACTATGTTAGTGTTTCCTATATCGACCGCTAAAACCATTTGTATGTTATCCTTTCGGTGAATTTATGCCTGCGCTTTGTTTTTGCTGGGTATGAACCTTGCCTTATAAAGTGCAGCACCCACTGTGCCTGTAACAAATGTACATACAGCCATTTCGACCAGAGCGTTTATGCCTACAAAGGTGCAGATGAATACTATGATATTCTTTCCGCCCATAAGCTCTTTTACATAATCGGTGTTGCCGAAAAGCAAAACAAGCGCACTCATAAAGAACGCAGTGTTCAAAAACGCAGTAAAAAAGCCCGTGACAGCATATGAAACATAATTGTTTGTTACCTTGCTCATGCCTTTTGCAATAAATCCTACGACAATGCCGTCAAGAAGTCTTGGTACAAATCGCTGAACGAAAGCCAGGACCGGATCGATCGCAACAAGTGCTGCACCCATTCCGCTTGGCACGCCTATTCCGAAGCACTGCAAAAAGCTGAGCAGTCCGAAAACTCCTCCAATGACTGCGCTTCCCACAGGGCCTACCGTTACAGCCGCTATCGCAATAGGAATTACGTTGAGAGTAATTACCAGCGGTCCGATAGGTATAGAACCGATAGGAGTGAACGAGAAGATCATTGTAAGAGCTGTCATCAATCCCAGTATCACCAATGATTTTGTGTTGACCTTTGTTTTCATATTAAATTTCCTCCTTGTTATTATTCCTCCATCATGGGAGGATACAATACAATACCAATATATTATAGCATATTTTTTCGCATATTTCCATAGCTTAAGCAAATTTTTTATGAATTTTTTTATCTTCATAAACAGGAATATTTCTGTACTCACAAATGTATAATTTATTAACAAAAGAAAACGAAATAAGCACTGCAAAATTCCATATAGTGCAAACAAAATCGTGATTTTTCATGTAATTGTGATATTTTTTACACCTGTTTTACACATTCATATGTACATTTAGCTGTATGCACATACTTATATATGCTATGTAAAAGTTAATAATTAATAGAATATTCATAGATTATGTTAGAATAGTTCATTGACATTTTGTATAATTAAAAGCAAGCAAAGAGAGAATTTGTGTGAGATTTACACAAACCTCTTTGAACACATTATTACATTACATATAGGAGGAATTAGAAATGAGATTTACATTACCAAGAGACCTTTATCACGGCAAGGGAGCATTGGAGAACCTGAAAACACTGAAAGGTAAGAAAGCTATCATCGTAGTCGGCGGCGGCTCAATGAAGAGAAACGGTTTTCTCCAGAAGGCAGAAGCTTATCTGAAAGAGGCTGGAATGGAAGTTAAGCTTCTTGAGGGCGTAGAGCCAGACCCTTCTGTAACAACAGTTATGAATGGTGCAAAGGTCATGCTCGAATTTGAGCCTGATTGGATCGTAGCAATGGGCGGCGGCTCACCTATCGACGCTGCAAAGGCTATGTGGATCAAGTATGAGTATCCTGACTGCACATTTGAAGATATGTGTAAGGTATTCGGTATCCCTGAGCTGAGAAAGAAAGCACACTTCTGCGCAATTTCTTCAACATCAGGTACAGCTACTGAGGTAACAGCATTCTCTATCATCACAGATTATGACAAGGGTATCAAGTATCCTATCGCTGACTTTGAGATCACACCGGATGTAGCTATCGTTGACCCTGACCTTGCAGAAACAATGCCACAGAAGCTGACAGCTCATACAGGTATGGACGCTCTGACACACGCTATCGAAGCTTATGTTTCAACAGCAAACTGTGCATATACAGATCCGCTTGCTATCCACGCTATTGAAATGATCCAGAAGGATCTTGTTGATTCCTACAACGGCGATATGGGCGCAAGAGATAGAATGCACGACGCTCAGTGTCTTGCAGGTATGGCATTCTCAAACGCTCTGCTTGGTATCGTTCACTCAATGGCTCATAAGACTGGTGCTGCTTTTGCTGATTACGGTGCACACATTATCCACGGTGCAGCTAACGCAATGTATCTGCCAAAGGTAATCGCATTCAATGCTAAGGACGAAACAGCTAAGAAGAGATATGGCGTTATCGCTGATTATATGCACCTGGGTGGTTCAAACGATGACGAGAAGGTAAAGCTCCTCATCGAGTATGTAAGAGGCATGAATGACAAGCTCAACATTCCTCACTGCATCAAGAACTATGGTACAGACAGCTATCCATGTGAGCAGGGATTCGTTCCTGAGAACGTATTCCTTGAGAGACTCCCTGAGATCGCTAAGAACGCTATCGCAGATGCTTGCACAGGTTCTAACCCACGTCAGCCTTCACAGGAAGAAATGGAAAAGCTCCTCAAGTGCTGCTACTACGATACAGAAGTTGATTTCTAATTCTCCAGATTATAGAACAGAGAGCGTCCCGAACTTGTTTCGGGGCGTTTTCTGCTTTTTTTGTGTATTTCGCTTAAAAACACTTGATTTTTATTAGATTTTATGTTATAATTTTAGTAGACTTGGGAAATTTTATTATATAAGCAGGGGGAGAGTGTTTATTTTGCAGGATATGGACTATTATTTTTCTCATTTTCCTGTGCTGGAAACAGAAAGACTCATACTCAGGGCGAAGACCGCTACTGACGCAGAGGATATGAAAACCTATATGGCTGACGAGAGCCTTTACAAATATTGGGGCAGAAACATGACAAGGCAGGAAAGAGAGCCGTCGCTTTTTTTCGGACGCACTCTTAACAACGGCAAAAAGGATCATATAAGTTGGGGGATAGAGCTAAAGAAAAATCATAGGTTGGCAGGGGAGGTAAATCTCTTCAATATCGAGAATGACAGACAGGCAATGATAGGCTATCGAATCTCGGCGGCGTATCAGAACATGGGTTTTGTCACCGAGGCTCTAAGGCGTGTGATCAGATTTTGCTTTGAGGAAACAGGCATTCAAAGGCTTGAAGCCGAAGTCATGACGGTGAACGTGGCTTCAAACAGAGTAATGGAAAAATGCGGCTTTACCTGCGAGGGAACAAAGCGTCAGGCAAAGTTTGTGAATATCTATACAGACTTCAATATCTATGGGCTTCTCAGAAGCGATATTATGGGAGAGCGTGCGGCTTCTACATAAGACAGAAAAATAACGGGCGGAAGATTTGGTCTTCCGTCCGTTTTGTGTTGTTCTGTATTAGCTTATCAGCCTATAGCTTTGAACGCTTCTCTTATTGAGCGCACACCGATTATTTTCATTGAAAACTTGCTTGTGTCAACGCTTTTCAGCGAATGTGCAGGAACGATACAAGTTTCAAAGCCCATTCGTTCGCACTCTGCAAGGCGCTGTTCACAGTGGGAGATGCTCCTAAGCTCTCCGCCTAAGCCTATCTCGCCAAGGGCGATAAGCTTGTCGCTTATGACCTTGTCCGTCAGCCCCGAATAAAGCGCCAACGCCACCGATAGGTCAGCCGCAGTGTCATCAAGCTTTAATCCGCCTACAATGTTGATATAAACGTCCAGCCCACCGAAAAAATAGCCAAGCCGCTTTTCAAGCACAGCTATTATTATCGCCATTCTGTAGTAGTCAAAGCCCGTGGCGGTACGTCTTGGAGAGGCAAGCACGCTCTTGCATACAAGTGCCTGGACTTCCGCCATAACAGGCCTTGTGCCTTCCATTATGCAGGCAACGCAAGTTCCCGAAGCGTCTGTCGGTCTGCCCTCCAAAAACATCATAGAGGGATTTTCAACTTCCAGCAGACCGCTGTCAGCCATTTCAAACATACCTATCTCATTGGTTGAGCCAAAACGGTTTTTTATTGCCCTCAGTATCCTGTAGGTGAGATTTCGCTGACCCTCAAAATACAGCACGCAGTCAACGATGTGTTCCATGACCTTTGGTCCTGCGATAGCACCGTCTTTGTTGACGTGACCAACTATGAACATTGGTATCTCTTCCGACTTTGCTGTGCGCATGAACATATTTGTACATTCTCTTACCTGCGTCACAGACCCCTGCGCTGAGGATATCCCGCTTATGTTCATGGTCTGGATAGAGTCGATTATGACTATCTCAGGCTTTTCTTTCACTATCACAGAGCATATCTGCTCGCAGTCATTGTCTGCAAGAAGATACAGATTTTCAGAATCAACATGAAGCCTGTTTGCACGAAGCTTTATCTGCCGTACAGACTCCTCTCCCGATACATAAAGTATGGTGTGGTCTTGCCCTAAATACTGACATATCTGCAAAAGCATTGTGGATTTTCCTATGCCCGGTTCACCGCCCAGAAGCACCAGAGAGCCTTTCACAAGCCCTCCTCCAAGCACTCTGTCAAGCTCTTTCAGTCCCGTTGCATAACGTATCTCGTTGTAGCTTGCGTCAACGCTGCCTATGCCAACTATCTTGTCGGAAATATCCCTGACAGTCGTGGGCTTAGACTTTGCACCGCCTGTCCTGACCGCAAGCTCGACCTCCTCAAAGGTGTTCCATTCGCCGCAGTTAGGGCATTTGCCGTTCCATTTTGAAGTTTCATATCCGCACTGACTGCACACATACGAAGTTTTCACCTTTGCCATATGGACGTTCCTTTCTGCATATTTATCTGATGATTTGCTGATATATAAAAATGCTGCGCCGATTTTGTGTAGGGGCGGTGCCCCCCACAGCCCGTTTATGCTGCGGTGATCGCTCGTGCAAAGCGCTGAAATTACTTGCCCTCAAGCCCCTTCAAAGCCTTTATCTCGTCACGATCGAGCCTTATAACAGAATCCTTTATTACCTCAATATCGTCTTTCTTTACCACAACAACATTGTCGTTTTTATCCATTTTAACTCTCAGCTTGCCTGTGAGCAGATTTACTTCCTCGACAACGCCCTTTCCGTCAGCTGTTCTTACGATAGCGCCCACCTTTGGTGTGTGCTTGAGAAGATCCTCATAGCTGTCCTGCTCGTATTTCAGACAGCACATAAGTCTTCCACAAGTGCCTGAGATCTTCGTAGGGTTAAGCGACAAGCCCTGCTCCTTAGCCATTTTAATAGAAACAGGCTGGAATTCGCCCAAAAATCTTGAACAGCAGAAAGGCTGTCCGCAGATGCCAAGACCCCCAAGCATTTTTGCCTCGTCACGAACGCCTATCTGACGAAGCTCTATCCTCGTTCTGAATACCGCCGCAAGGTCTTTCACAAGCTCACGGAAATCAACTCTGCTCTCGGCGGTAAAATAGAAAAGAAGCTTGTTGTTGTCAAAAGTACATTCAACGTCGATAAGATTCATTTTCAGCTTGTGAGCGGCTATCTTCTGCTCGCATATCTTGAAAGCGTCCTTTTTCTTTTGTCTGTTTTTTTCGATAGTTTTCATATCGTTAGGGGTGGCAAGCCTTATAATGCCTTTTACGGGGTTTGTGAATCTTGTTTCGTCTATTTCCCTGTCCACAAGCGCAACTTCACCACATTCAACGCCCCTTGCGGTCTCAACGATAACTTTGTCGCCCATTTTAACGTCATAGTCTTTTGGGTCGAAGTAGTATATCTTGCCAACGCTTTTAAAGCGTACTCCGATTATTTTTAACATCTCTTTTTCCTTTCAAATATATATCACGGCTTTGCCGTCAGCTACTTTCCTGTGACAGAATATATCTGTCCTGCCAGACTGTTTATGGTCAGGCTTATGTTGCAGTTTGCGTCTATCCTGCCTATGTAGTCAGAAACTATATCGTAAAGCCTGACCGCCTGATCTGAGGAAAGGCTTCTGCTGAGCGTCTTTGCACCCTCTTTCGCACAGCTCACAGACTTTTCGCTTTCTCCCCCGAGCCTGAATGCCGCACTGTCACGGAGTATCTCCTGAAAAAGGCTCAGCCCCTCTCTCAGCAACGTTTTTTTGCCGTCTGCCGCAAATAGCGTTTTCAAAACGTCATATTCGTTTCCACCGCACATTGCGTCGCACAGACCTCTTGCAAGCTTCACGCTGTCAAAAAACTGGGAGTGTTCAAGATACTCGACACATCTGCCGATATTTCCACGTCCTGCGGAAACAGCTTCGCTTATGAGCGCAGGGGCAGTGGCAGGATATTTCTCCTGCAAACACGCCATGCTCTCCGCCTCCGTGACAGAGGTCATGCCAAGGGAAAGCACTCGTGAGATTATGGTAGGCAGAAAAATTTCCTTGCTCCTCGCCGTAAGTATTATAGCGGTATGTTCAGGCGGTTCTTCAATGACTTTAAGCAGAATGTTCTGCACCTGAATAACAGTGTTCACCGATAAGTCAAGGTCAGGGATTATGTATACTTTCATTCTCGCCTCGTTTGGTGCAACGGGAGCTTCCGCAACTATAGGTCTGATAGAATCGTCAACGATATAGTTGCCATTGCTGTTTGCCCTTGCCACCATAACGTCAGGGTGAGCTCCGTCGGCTATCATTCTGCAGGTCCTGCAAACGCCGCAAGGCTCGCCTGTCTGACGTTCGCACAAGAGTGCCGCCGCTATCCATCGTGCAAGGGTCTTTTTTCCAAGCCCCTTTTCTCCGTGTATCATTATGGAGTGCGGCTCTCGTTTCTTTTTTATCATCTCAGATACGAGCCTGCGAGGCTCGCTGTTTCCGTATATTATCAAGCTCTCAGACCCCTTTCTGAAAATTTTCTATCCCTTAGACTTTCTCGAAACGCTCAATATCAGTAACGAATATAGTTGCGCCGCCGATAGCCACCTCAACAGGATATGAAGCCGCACCGTCAGGCTCCATGATAGTTGATGACGGAACGAACTGCTTTCTTTTCTTTGAATACTTTTTGCAGACCTCTATAACAAGGTCTACCTGCTCATCAGGGCAGCAGATAAGAAAGGTGGTGTTTCCTGACATAAGAAAACCGCCTGTTGAAGAAAGCTTTGTGGCTCTTATGCCGGCTTTCAGAAGTCCTTTATTTACAGCGTAGGTATCATCGCTGTTTACGATAGCATAGACAAGTTTCATGATTTTGCCTCCTGTTATTTTGATGTAATAATAGCTTTTTTAGCTACACCTTATATTATAGCACATTTATGCGTTCAATTCCATAGTTTTTCAAAATTTTTATTACCTGCGGTGTTATCTCCTCACCGCTCACTGCCACAGGCACAGAGGGCTGACAGCTTGTGACGGTCATTCCGCATATAAGACCGCAGGCGTCCTCCACGTTTACGGTGTGCTGAGCTGAAAAAGCCGCCTGCCTTATACCCATGCGTTTTATCCCTTTTGGTATAGTGGGTAAGTCACCGAAAAGCCTTATCCTAGGCTGCTTTATCTCTGAAAACGCCTTTTCAAGTTTCAAAAAGTCCTCCTCACTGTTGAAAGGCGACGGCATAAGCACAACATATTGTGTGTCGCTGTATTCAGGCTCGATGCCATATTCCCTCAGCCTGTCTGCAAGGTCGTCACCTGTGATACCGCTTTTGTATGCGGCAATGGTTATCTTCATAGGCTCTTCGCCTATCGTATGCCAGCCGAAAGCTGTTATCCTATCTTTGCAGACTTCTACCCTTTCCACAGTGCGTTCAAGGTCACGAGGAAAATCACCATTCACATAGTCAGCGCAAAGGTCAAGACTTTCCATTATAAGATATGAGGGGCTTGTTGAGCCGAACATTGACATTATCTCTTTGGCGCAATCATCATAATTCGCAGGGGAGTGATTTGAAATATGAAGCATTGCTCCCCCTGTGTAGCATGGAAGCGTTTTGTGAGCAGAGTCACAGCACATATCAGCCCCCAAGTCCATGGGGTGCAGGCTCTCAGGGAGAAACTTCAGATAAGCTCCGTGAGCGTTGTCGCAAAGAAGAGGCACGCCATATTTCCTGCAAACCTCGCTCATGCCCTTTATGTCGCTGAGATCACCAAGATAGTCAGGTGAGGTCACGTAAACGCAATCTGCCTTTGTCCTTGACAGCACCTTTTCAACGTCCTCGGGAGTGACGCTTCCTGCGCATATAGACGTAAACTCGCCCTTTGGATATATCCACTCCACGTCAATGTCAAGGAGTATGCAGGCATTTATAAACGCCTTGTGGACGTTTCTTGGTGCGGCAACAGTTATCTTTTTTCCTTGCCCACTGCGGCATACTATGCCAAGCATTGCCTTTATGCAAAGGCTCGACCCCTCGGCAGAGTAAAAAGTCCGCCTGCTGCTATAGGCTTCCGCCATTTTGGCTTCGCTCTGTGCGATGATCCCCTCGGCTTCAAAAAGATAGTCCGCACCCTTTATTTCAGTGATGTCAAGAGCCTCAAGACCGTGAAATTTCTGCCCTTTGTGACCGGGCATATGAAACCTCGCTATGCCTGACTTTGCATAATCATTCACGAATTTGTTCACAGGTGCGTTCAATGCTATCTTCCTTTCAGTGCGCTTTTGAGCATGGCAGGCTTCATACCGCAGGAAATGCGCTTTCTTGCAAGCCTGATAGTTCTGGATACTGTGGATTTTGAAACACCCTCTGCGTCGGCTATCTCCTGCATTGTCATGCCCTTTGTATAATACATTATTATATAACATTTCTGCCGTTTCGTCAAATTTTCCCGCACTATCTCACGCATGAGCCTGTTTTCTATGGCAGAGGCAGGGTCGGGACTATCTTTCTCAGTGACACGAGGACTTGAGATATAGTTTTGTATAAGCTCGTATGATACCTTTGTGTGCTGCATAAAAATCCTTTCTTTATCTTTTTTTTGATGTTTTCTGACCATTTTTTTACCCACTATATATTGTGGGCAAATTTTTGGACAAACACAATTTTCAAAATTCTTGTTTAATTTGTGGGAAATTAAACGGACTGTTTGTGCATTTTACCATTGCAATTTAAAGAAATATGTGTTATAATGTATCTGCAAATTTGTTTGAGGGTGTTTTGTTGGACTTATAAATATAAATAAAGGAAAAAGCCGATATGAACATCTTTTGAACGAAAAGGGCGGTATTGTGTAAGCTGCCCGTTCTATTTTGAGCCGAATACTGCGGATAAAAATAAAAACACAGGGCAGTGTGAAGCTTTAAGGAGAAGTGTAAAAATTTATGGAGAAAGTAAAGCTTAACAGATTGTCTGAGCTTACTGCTATTGCGAGAAAAAGAGAGCTTACCGCAGATGAGAAGTCTGAGCGTGAGGCTTTGAGAAATGAGTATCGCAGAAGCGTTATAGCTAACCTGACAGGTCAGCTTGAAGCCACGACGATCATTGAGCCGGACGGCTCAAGAATTAAGGTTTCGGATATGAAACGCAGCGGGGAGGATAAAATAAAGTGACAGGAGTTTCCAGACAGAAACAGAAGCTTTTGACCATGAAAAAGCTTTTTGAGACCAAGACAGACGAAAAGCACACCATTACAGGAAACAGGCTTATCGAGATTCTGGGCGACTACGGCATAAAAGCTGAGCGTAAGACTATCTATGACGATATCAAGACCCTCTGCGACAGCGGAATGGATATTGAGATAACTAAGGACGGTCACTCCAACGCTTATTATCTTGCTCAAAGGCTGTTTCAGGACGAGGAGCTGTATGTTCTTGCAGACGCAGTTGCTTCAAGCAGGTTTCTTACACAGAAGAAATCGAAGGAGCTGTTAAAGAAGATACAATCACTTACATCTGAACACAAGGCAAAGGATCTGCGCCGAATGGTCTATGTGTCAAACAGGACAAAGACCTTCAATGAGCAGATATACTATGCCATAAACAGCATACAAGAGGGCATTTTCAGCGGCTTGGAGATACACTTCAAGTATTACGAATACACCGTTGAAAAACGCAAACAGCTTCGCCACGGTGGCGAGGTGTATACGGTTTCACCGTATTCTCTGGTTTGGGAAAACGACAACTATTACCTTGTGTGCTATTGCGAAAAGCATGAAAAGATATGCCGCTACAGAGTTGACAGAATGACTCAGGTCACTGTTACAGATATCCCCAGGAGGGAGCTTTCCGAGGAGGAGAAGACAGAGGTCACAAATCGTCAGACTATCTATGGAATGTATGGCGGCGAGCTTATGACGCTGCAATTGCAGTTTGACAATAAGCTCATAGATGTTGTAATGGATCGTTTTGGTGAGAAAACCATATGTCACAAAAATTCCGACAATACCTTCTATATAAATGAGGAGGTACAGGTCGCACCAACATTCTGGGGCTGGCTTTTCCAGTTCGGCTCACAGGCAAAGGTGCTTGGACCTGAAAGGGCAGTGGAAATGGCAAAGGACGCTATTTCAGATATTGCCGATTGCTACAAATAAAAATTTGGACAAGGATAAAAGAGCCGAGATATAAATAGGCGAACGTCTGCTGTAAAAGGCAGGCGTTTTTTATTTGGATATACTGCTTCACTATTGATTATAGCACATATGTTCGATATTGTCAAGGGGTAATGTAAAATTTCCGTAAGATGTCGGCAAAAAGTTGACAGCACAGGGGCGAATATGTTATAATATTTACACAAGCAAAGGCGCTTTGAGTAGAAGATACCCAAAGCGCTATTTTTATAATAAGGTAAAAAGGGGTGATAAGCTTGACCACAATGCTCATTTTATCTTCTGTGATAGTGCTGTGCTGTGTGTTTTTCAATAAAATATCGGATAAGTTTGGGCTTCCTGCATTGCTGGCGTTCATTCTTCTTGGAATGTTGTTCGGCTCTGACGGGCTTTTTAAAATAGAGTTCGATAACTATAAATTTGCCGAGGAGATATGCTCGGTGGGACTTGTTTTCATAATCTTCTACGGAGGCTTTGGCACGAAATGGAGCGAAGCCAAAAAGGTGGCAGGCAAGTCACTTATACTCGCTTCCGCAGGAGTTTTGCTCACAGCCTTTGCAACGGGAGCGTTCTGTAAATTCGTGTTAGGATTCGAGTGGCTGGAAAGTCTGCTTATAGGCGCTGTTATAAGCTCCACAGACGCCGCTTCGGTGTTCTCTGTACTTAGAAGCAAAAAGCTGAACCTGCGATACGGTACGGCTTCAATACTGGAGCTTGAAAGCGGAAGCAACGACCCTTGGGCTTATATGCTCACGGTTATAATACTTTCAGTAATGAAAGGCGGTGCGACGGCAGGAGGCTTTGTTGTGAGCCTGCTTGCACAGGTGTTCTTCGGTGTGGGCTTCGGTGCGCTTATATCTTTGGGCGCAGTGTATCTCATAAAACGTGTGCGATTTGACGCCGCAGGCTTTGACGCTATCTTTGTTACTGCCATAGCTATTCTTTCCTACGCTCTGCCCTCGGCAGTGGGCGGAAACGGCTATCTTAGCTGTTACATTGTGGGAATAGTCCTGGGCAACACAAAAATATCAGGAAAGACAGCCCTTGTGCATTTCTTTGACGGAATAACGGGCTTCACACAGATATTGCTGTTTTTCCTACTTGGACTTTTGGCATTCCCGTCACAAATGCCGTCAATAATACTTCCTGCGGCAGCAATAGCACTGTTTCTTACATTCGTGGCAAGACCTGCGGCTGTCACCCTCATAATGAAGCCTTTCGGTGCAAAGTGGAAGCAGATAGCCCTTATCTCATGGGCAGGACTGAGGGGAGCGACCTCTATTGTTTTCGCTATCATGGCGACAGTTGATGACGCATATATGAAAAATGACGTTTTCCATATCGTTTTCTGTATCGTGCTTATGTCTATCGGTATTCAGGGTACGCTTCTGCCGCTGTTTGCTAAAAAGCTCGATATGATAGACGATGAGGAGAACGTAATGAAAACGTTCAATGACTACAGCGACGAAACGGAAGTGCAGTTTATAAAGCTTTCTGTTCAGCCGGACAGCAATTGGGCAGGGCGGAAGATAAAGGATATACCTTTTCCGAGAGGTCTGCTTGTGGTGATGATACTCCGTGACAAGGAGAAGATAATACCAACAGGCAAAACCCAGATACTTGCAGGGGACGTTGTGGTGCTCAGTGCGGCAGGCTTTTATGATGACAGTCATTTTGTTTTAAGCGAAATGAACCTTGATAAGAATCACGAGTGGTGCGGTCTGAAAGTGTCAGAGATAACAATGTCAGAGGACAGCCTGATAGTAATGATAAAACGTCAGGGGCGTATCCTCATTCCAAACGGCAGACTGCGGCTCAAAGAGGGAGATGTGCTTGTTGTCACATCAGGATAGTTGATATAAGGCGGCAGATTGACTTGCGTTTTGTGTGAGCCGTTTATATGAAAACCACTTTGCTTTTCTTATCAGCTTATTTTCAGTGTCTTTTCATAAAACTATCATATTGAACAGGTATTATATATACAAGGTCAGAGGAACACCGAGAAAGACCTCAGGCAAAAGCTTTGAGAGCTTGATGAAAGTTCCGTCAACCAATTACTCATAATGAGTTTTTCATATAATGAGTTTTCATATATAATTTTCCTTCATTCTTCTTTTCATTTCATCTCGCTGTGCTCTGAATTTTCAGAGTGCGGCAAAAGTGAAATGGCATGGAAAAATACATAACTTTAGCATTCCCCATTCATAATTTTTTCTTCATATTATACTTCTTACTTCTCTGAAAGACCCTGCGGCTTTTGCCGCGGGGTCTTTTGGATTTGTAGAATTTATATCAAAACAAACGTTCTTACCTGTGCATATCGACAAAAAAACTTGCTGTCCAAAAAATTACCCCTCAAATTCATGAAGTTGTGTTATCATACATACAGCCCCGAAATAGAAAAAGAAAAATATGAGGATGTGTGTAAAAATGATATGGATAATCATGATGAATGTTTTTATCGTTGCGGCAGGTGCAGGCGGCGACAGGTGGCTTATGAAAACTATAATGAGAATGGTGCTGTTTTTCCTGTTTGTTGCGGTGGCAGAGAGGAACATGGGAGCAGTGTTTGCCGCAGGCATCGTGTTCACAGCGGCATGGGCGGCACTGTCGCTTTTTGAAGCGGAAACCAAAAAGAAACGCCATGCGAATAAGGTCAGACAGTGCCGTGTCAGAAAAGATATAAACCGTACAATACAAATTGAGCAATAATTAACAAAAAAATCACTTATTTTATGGGCATATGTGTTATAATTAATAATGATTATAGTAATTTAGCCTGAGAGGTGATATAGCTTTTGAAAAATTCTGCTGATTTTGAACTGTATGATAAAATAAAAAAATATAGAAGATCTATTTTGAAAACAAGCGTGTTAGTGCTGTTCGTTGCTTGTCTGCTTGTGTATGCGTGTGCCTGCTATTACAGCGGTGTGAACGCATTTCATAAAGAGGCTCAGCTTTGTTCTGCCATAAATGCGGAAGCAGATCAGAACGTGGCTGCCTTTATGAAGAAAATGGAGGACACTGCCAAGCTTATAATGGGCAATGAGGACTATGCGAAATATGATCCTACTGATACGTCAAAGAGCGAATTTGCCGTGCTTAATGAGGAGAATGCTCTCACTGAGAGGCTTATAGAGCTAAGTACGCTGGGCAACTATACGGATTTTGGCATTGTAAGCAGTAATGAACATAATGTGGGAAAGATAACCGACGGTACAAAGGATATTTTTGATGACGAGATATACAAGAGAATTTCCGCTCTTATGGGGGACAGCAAGATAAAATGGTTCACGGGACAGGACAATAATTACAGGCGTGTGTATTTTGCAGGCAGGATAAATGACGATCTTATTTTTATCTCCTCTGTGTTTTCAACGGAGTTTGATCTTGTTTTTCTGCCCTCTGACAATTACAGCGAGATAAATACCATGCTGTGTGATGACGATGGCAGGATAATCTATGCTAACGACGGAAAAAGAGTTGTCGGCGAAAAGCTCGATGAAAAGCTCTCTAAATTCCTTGAGGGAGGCACCGGAGTCACCGTTTCGGATATGACTACTATCTGTGCTATTGATGATTGCAGTGACGATTGGGTGGTCATTACTACTGTGGATATGTCAGACACTTTGCGTCACTATGTGAGAACAGGGCTTAAATGCCTTGGTATCTTTATTTGCTGCGCAGTCATATTTATTATGATATCTGCGGCAGCGGCGGCGGATAACGATCCTCAGAACGGACCGAAGTTTGGAAAATATCCAAAGGTGGACCAAAATACAGGGCTTTTCACTGCGGAATACACCGAAAACAGCATTATGGATAAAATGGAAACTTGTATCTCAGGCTCGACTATCGCATTTATTATCGTGAAAATAACAAATCTGGAGCTTATAAGGCTCAACTATGGCGAGGAGATAGTGACGGAAGCTGAGCGAAAGGTCGCCGAAATACTGGTGGAGAACCGCAAGGAGGGCGATATCTGCGGAATTTTCAGGGAGGGCGAGTTTGTTCTGTTTGCAGACCACACGAACTTTGACCTTGTGAGAGCCTATGGTAATGTGAGGGCTTATGTTAAAGAGCTTAACGATAAGCTGAAGGAATGTTGCCTTGACGATGACAGGGGCTACATAAAATGTGCAGTGGGTGCGTCGGTCTACCCTGAAACAAGCGATGATTATGATGAGCTTTACGAAATGGCAGAAAAAGCCTGCGAGAAAGCAGAACACAGTGAGGACGCAAGAGCGGTGATATATGATAAAAAAGAGGAAGAGGTGAGCCGCAGTTGAGAACACGCATTGTAAGGTGTGCGGCTTTGACCGCTTCGGCGATCTGCACAGTGACTGTCATGACGGGCTGTGCATTGTTTGAAAGAAGAATGGAGCATAATGTAAAGACCGAGGTGTCCTTCTCGTGGTGGGGCAAGGACGCACGTAACGAGTATACTCTCGACGGGCTTAAAGCCTATCAGAACAGCAATAAGAACGTTGTGGTAAGACCTGAGTATGCAGACTTTGACGGCTTCAAAACACGAATGGACGTGGAATTTTTCTCTGACACCACCGCAGATATCATGCAGTTAAACTACAGTTGGCTCTATGAATATTCTCCCGACGGCGAGGACTTTTATGACCTTAATGAGCTGTCGGAATACATAAATCTCTCAGCATTTGATGATGACAGCCTTTCATATGGCACAATAAACGGCAAGCTTAATGCCTTGCCTACCGGTACGAACTGTATAACCTTCTACTATAATAAGACGATGTATGACAGCTATGGTCTGAGCCTGCCTGAAAATTGGTCTGACCTTATAAATGCGGCAGAGGTCATGAAATCAGATGAGGTCTATCCTGTTGAAATGACGAAAAAGGCGTCTTATCTCAGCTCTGTGGCGTATGTGGAGCAGGTAACGGGAAGAAAAATGTTATCTGACAGCGGTGAGTTTCAGTATACCTCGGAGGACGTAAGGCTCATGCTCGCCTTTTATCAGGAAATGCTTAATAAAAAGGTCACAAAGCCTGCGTGGGATTTCGATAGGAACGATCTTGAAAAGTGCCTGACGGCGGGTGTTGCTTCCTGGATATCAGACGCAGAGTATTACTGCGAGCCTGCTCAGAAGCTTGGCTTTGACATCGTTATAGGCGATTATCCAAAGCATAAGCAGGCAGTGAGCAGCGGCTGGTATAAAAAGCCAACAAGCGTTTATGCCATAAAGAAAAATACCAAGTCCCCTGAGGAAGCCGCAAAGCTTCTTGACTATCTTGTGAACGGTGAGGAAATGGCTCTCCTGCAGGGTATGGGAAAGGGCGTGCCTGCATCAAAGGCGGCATTGGAAGCCCTTGAAGCGAGGGATATGCTTGACGGGATAGAGTATAAAGCCAACGAGAAAATGGCAAACTCAGAGGAGCTTGAAATAATGTCCCCGAAGCTTGAAGATCAGGGGGTACTTGACCTTTTTATAAGCACCTCCGAGTCGCTCTATTATGGCAGGGCGGAGATAGAAAACGCTTCTGAAAATCTGTATAATAAGATGAAGGAATTATACAAATAGTTAAACTTGTGAAACAATTAGTGCAAAATGTATTCAAAAATGAATGAGAAGTGTACAGAGTTCACAAAAATAACGAAAGTGTTAAATAAGTCTTGACAATTTATTTGTTTTAAGATATAATTAAGGACGATGTAAGGTAATACATCATAAAACGGTGTGTGACAAAGTGTGTGACAGAATTTTTTGTGAGAATGTCAACATAGTGTTACAAATCGTCAAAATGACCGATTGAAAATTAGTTTTTCGTCAAGTTGAACAAAGTTGAGAAAAAATCTGAAAAACTATTGACATTTTGGACAAGATGATGTATACTTTAATCATGGTGATAAGGAGAACACAAAGAACTCCGAAAGCCACTTAATTATTGGAAAGTAGCTGCTTAAATCGGCTTGCGGCACTTTTATAAACAAATTTATTTAATTTATTATGGAGGGATTTTCTATGAAGAAATCTAACAGAAAAGGTTTCACCCTTGTAGAGCTCGTAGTTGTTATCGCTATCATCGGTATTCTTGCAGCTATCCTCGTTCCTACAATGATGAACTATGTAAAGAAGTCAAAGCTCAAGACAGCTAACTCAAACGCTAAGCTCGTTTTCACAACTGTAAACAACGAAGCTTCTGATCTTATCGTTGATGGTAATGAAGACAAGATTGCTGCTCAGACTGTTACAAAGGTTTCAGATCTTCCAGATACTGATGCTTCTCAGCCACTTCAGGTAGCAGTAAAGAAGGCACTTAAGGATAATGGTAACAATGCTGGCGTTGTTTATTGGACAATTGATAGCACTACAAAGAACGTTACTCTTGCTCAGTGGGCTTCAACAGACGCTTCTGCAACAATTGTTGGTCAGTGGCCAAACCCAACATCCGATTATGACACAACACGTACAATCGGTACATCTTTCTAATTTATGAAAGTTCAGAACCGCTCATTTGAGCGGTTCTTTTTTTGTCTGAAAGTATATAAAATAGCCAATATGAATAGATTGTCTTTGTACAAATGGTAAAATTGAGTAATAAAGCTTGCCTTTTCCTTGACAAAATCGGGTAAATTTTGTATAATATACTTGTCAAAATATTAAATGGGGATCAATATTTTGATTAAAGAATTGAGGGAAAGACATGAATAAAAAAGGCTTTACTTTGGTGGAGCTTGTGGTGGTTATTGCCATAATAGGCGCACTTGCGGCTATTCTCATACCAACTATGATGAGTTATATCAGAAAAGCGAAGCTTAAGGGTGCAAACAGCAATGCAAAGATTGTTTTTAATACTGTGAACGCTGTTACGTCTGATATGCAGTGTGAGGGCAACGATATCGACGTTCAGTCCTGCACGGCTGTGGTGGATTGCACCGCAGAGCCTGACGAATCCAAAAAGCTTGAAAAAGCCGTCCATGACGCACTTAACGTCAATGGCGACAATGCAGGCTATGCCTTTTGGATAGCAGGTGAGGACGGCAGATATAAGCTTGCACAGTGGTGTGATACAAGTTCGCCAGGGTCTAAAGGCATAGTAGGGCAGTATCCTGACCCTGCTAAAAATCTTGATGAACTGCCTGATAATTTCAGTTGGGGCGTTAAATTCTGAAACTATTGACGATCTGTCATTGCCGTGGAATAATTAAGATAACAAAAAAGAGGCATACTGCTTTAAGCGGTTTACCTCCAATATAGTTTTTTCTTTAAGAAATAACCGACCTATTGGACGTGGGGCGGTTATTTCTTTTTATTGCAGACATTGAGTACAAGTCTAATCATGTCAATATCTGTCGCAAAAAGTTTTACAAAAACATTGACTAATTTCTTAATAAATGGTATAATTTATATGTCAATTATTTTTTTGGAGGATATTAATGAAAGAGAAATTTAAAAGCTGGGCGTTCAGCAAAGAGCATGGAAAATGCGATGTTATAACGCTGATAATATACCTGCTTGGCGTTTGCACTGTATCTTTTTTTCATGAGCCGTGGTTTGATGAAGCTCAGGCGTGGGCGATTGCACGTTCGGGATCATTAAAAGAGATACTTTTTGAGATCCCACACTATGAAGGTCACCCGCCTCTATGGGATCTGATACTTCTTCCATTTGCCAAGCTTGGCGCACCATACGAGCTGTCGCTTGCGGTAGTCAATATATTTTTCATGACTCTTGCTGTGGCGGTCTTGCTTTTCAAGTCGCCTTTTCCAAAGCTGATACGTTGTCTGTTGCCGTTTAACTTCTTCCTGTTTTATCAGTACGGCGTTATAAGCAGACCCTATTGCATATTTGTACTTGCGATTTTTCTTGCGGCAGTGTGCTATAAGAATAGAAATGAACACCCTGTAAAATACCTTTTGTGCCTTGCGCTCATGTGTGCTGTGCATTCATATGGCATAATGATCGCAGGTGGTCTGTGTATCGTATGGCTCATAGAGATTTTTATTGAATATAAAAAAAGCGGAAAACTTGCAGGCATACTGAAAGACCGCCGCTGTTGGCTGATGTTTTGTCTGCTGGTATTTGCGTTGTTGGTCATGGCGGCTATTGTGCCAGATGAAAACGTCTTTCTCGGTGGCAAGACTACAAGTGAAACGGAAATGTCATTTCCAATTGGCGTTGGAAACATATTGTTTTATTTTGTTATGCTATCAGATGCGATCTTTACGTCTTTTTATAATTATGGCATGGATATCAGCGACCTTGCGGAACAACTCCCTACTATAATAGTATTGATATTTGTATTTACAATTTTCATGGAAGTATTGCATAAAAACAGGAAGCTTTTGACCTTTATAATACCATACAGCGTAGTTGGTGCGTTTGGCTCGATCGTCTATGCGTCGCCACATCATATAGGCGTAGTGACGGCTTTTGTGATATTCACATTTTGGATAATCGTTGAAGAAAACGGCAGTGTTCAGCTTCCTGATCGTATGTTGAAACTTTATGATAAACTAGGTGGAAAGCTTAAGTTTGTCATAAAGACGATAGTATTTCTGCCCGTTTTGATACCGATAGCATGGAGTGGAGCTTCTTCTTACTTTGACATTCGTTATCCATATTGGTTTGATGAAGCTGCTGATTTTATAAAAGAATATCACCTTGATGATTATAAAATAATGGGAATGTGGCAGCAGCTTATCAAGGGCGACCCTGAAGATTATACCTATTTCGGCTCTGATGAATCTGATTATGAATGGTATGATTATCCTGAAATACAGGGTGTATCTGTATCGTTGGACTCATATTTTGACAAGAATATTTTCTATAATTTTAATATAGACGATCCTAACAAAGTATTTTTGTATTATCGTGCAAATACCCAGGAACAAGCTGAAGAAACCTTTACAAAGTGGCAGGAACAGGGAGAGCCTGACATTGTGATCAACCGCTGTGAAATAACCAAGGCATATCCTAATATAGATGTTGATGATTATGTGGCTGTTAAGAGAGTATATTTCTATAAGCCTTATAAATTCACCACTAACCAGCAGTATATTACAATATACATGAAAAAAGAATTGTTTAATGAAATAGGTACCCTTGAAGAACTGACAGCCCAAAAGCTATACTAGGAACGATATGACAAAAAGTTTGTTTTTGGATTAATTATCCGAAAACACTTGATTTTTCCTTAGTGATGTGTTAAAATAATATGTGAAACAGAAAACGTTTTATAATGGGGATTTTAATGTGAAAAAGCTTGACCTTGATAAGATAATAAAATTTGTATTGACTTCTGGAATAGGTTTTTTGCTTGATTTCATATCCTACTTTATGATGACGCAGCTAATAAATATCAGTGTTGTTTATGCGAATTTTACAAGCTCAATAGTAGGCGCAACATTTGTTTTCATAGTTTCTACGAGAAAGATATTTATACATGATAATGCAAAGATCCCATTAATGTGCAAATATATTTTGTATATAATGTATCAGCTTATCATGATAACGGTGGCGTCGTTGCTGATCTCTTATGTAAATAAATTTCTGTCAGCATCAACGGATATATCATTGATAGTTAAATACAGCAAAATGTTATCGAAGATCTTGGTAACGCCGCTGACGCTTTCGTGCAACTATATTTTTATGAGGACGATTTCCAAGCTGTAATATGACATATATCGATGAAGGAGAAGCGTTATGAAGAAAGATAAGATCATGGTGTTTATACCTGTCTATAATTGTGAAAAGCAGATCACGAGAGTGCTTTCACAAATCAATGACGATGTGCTTACATATGTTGATGAGATCATTGTGGTAAACAATTTAAGCACGGATAATACAGTAAAGGTTACACAGGATTACCTATTGAAGCATAGAGAACTTCCCTGTAAGATAATAAATAATAATGCAAATTTTAATCTTGGCGGATCACACAAAGTTGCTTTTAATTATGCTTTAGAAAATGATTTTGATTACGTTATTGTCCTCCATGGCGACGATCAGGCGGATATCAGAGACTTTTTGCCAATTCTGAAAAAGAGAAGTTATAAAAGGGCTGGTTGCGTTTTGGGCGGTAGATTTGAATCAAGATCTTGCCTGAAAGGCTATTCAAAAAAGCGCATACTTGGAAACCATGTTTTTAATCTTATCTATTCACTGGCAGCTGGAAAGTCTATAAGAGATATGGGCTCAGGACTTAATATGTATAGCACCAATATGCTCAAAAGTAAATTTTACATTGGTCTGTCAGATTCGCTGTATTTCAATGCCGAAATGCTGCTGTTTTCAGCATATTATAATGTTGATTTCAAGTTTTATCCGATCACATGGCGTGAGGAAGATCAGGTATCAAATGCAAAATTATTTAATTTGTCATATAATTTGTTTGTCATGGCTTTGCGATATAGGCTTAACAAAAAGAAGTATATAGATTCCTACTGTAAAAAAGATATATATAAGGGAAAGATCATTTTTGATAATACTGTTGGGGGAGAACGATGAAAAAATTCCATTTAATAATGCCAATGGGCGGCAAGGGACAGCGCTTTTTCAATGACGGGTATGTAGCCCCTAAACCATTGATCGAGATACATGACAGACCATTCTTCTATTGGTCCACTATGTCAATACTGAAGTATAATCCAGATTGTGATGTTACTTTTGTTGTGCTGAGAGAACATATAGAGAAGTTCGATATAAAAAATCGTATATTATCGTATTTCCCACAGGCTAGAGTGGAGGTAATACCTGAGGTTCTTGCAGGTGCAGTGCTGACTTGCATGGCAGGTGTAGAAAATATCAATGACGATAGACCAGTCTTGTTTAATGACTGCGATCACATGTTTTGTTGCTCTGAGTTCAATTTTATGGATAAAAAAAGTGCGGCAAAGTATGACGGCTTGTTGTTCACGTTCAAATCAGATCTGCCGCAGTTCAGCTATGCTTTGTGTGATGAAAATGGTGTTGTTATTAGAACTCAGGAGAAAGTTGTTATTAGTGACAATGCAATATGCGGAGCATATTATTTCAGAAATAAGGACATTTTTCTTGAAAACGCCAAGAGATATTTGTCGGAGTGCGAATATAGTGAATATTTTATGAGCGGCGTGTATAACAGCATGATAAAGAATAAACTTATATCCGGCGTAGTGGGTACGGATTATCATATATCGTTTGGTACACCTGCTGAGTATCAGGACGCAGTTGACAGACTGGAATTTGGAGAGCTGCTATGAACATTCTTATGTTTTTAGCTGCGCTGGCTGTGATAACTCTTGGACACTTTTTTAGAATTAGGCGTTGGAAAAGTTTTATATCGGTCTATGAAGATTCACATGATTCAGACTTGATGTTTTGCACAGGAATAGGTTATTTGGTGGATAATGTTCTGCCATTTCATGTGGGCGATATTGTCAGAGCAGCGATAATTGGCAAAAAACTAAAAAATGGTGTTGCATTTTCTCTTGCCGTGATAATCATAGATAGGATCTTAGATGTTTTCGTTGTAGCGTTCATTTATGGGACGATTTTTTTTGCCTCAGGGAAAAATCTGATGAATTTTATTTTCTTCACCGGTTTTTCAGCACTGCTACTGCTTTTTCTTTGGTTGTCTGTCACATTTAGCAAACGTTTTAAAAAGTGTGTGCTTGTATTTTCCTCAATATTTAATACGAAGATCCAGCTTTGCATATTAGAATTTGTGTGGTCTTTTATATGTACCATACGCAATACAGTGAAAAAGATCGATAAAGCAAAGCTTATTCTGAGAACATTTTGTATGTGGTCTTGCTACATTTTGTCATATCTAATGTATTCAAAAAGCTTGGAAAACACGTCTTTTGTAGAAGTGTTCAATAATATGTTCAGCATAGATTCCTATTCTCCGTTTGTTGATTATATACGTCACGGCTTTTCTCACTATTATTTTATCTTTTTGCTGTTTAATTTTCTCACCTGTGTGTCGATCATAGTGGTTGCATTCTTTCAAAAATTCAAAAATAAAAGCTCTGAGAATAAAGAAGAGCTTATTATACCATATACAAATGAAAACAGTATTCTTGACTTTTTGAAAATATATTTCTCAGATATCCGTGATAAAAATTATATTGACCGGTTTCTTGAAATAAATAAAGATGTAATTATATTGAGAAACTGTTCAGCAGGTTCAAATGCAACAACTTTGCAATGTATAAAAAGCGGAAGAATGGTGTATCGGAAGTATGCCTTTGGCAGTGACGGTGAAAAATTATTTGAACAGGTAAAGTGGCTTCAAAATAATAAAGATCAGCTGTATGTTACTGAGATCCTAGATGCGTATCAGAAAAATAATGTTTGTTACTATGATATGCCGTATCTTGGTGATTCTATAGGTTTGTTTGATTACATACATTCTATGCCTTTGGAGAGTTCTTGGAGAATAATGGAGAGCGTAGTCAGCGATCTTGAAAGCAATTATTCTAAGAAATATAGTTGCAAGGCTGACGCTGATACAATAAAGCAGTATTATGATAAAAAGATCAGGTCCAACATAGATAAAATAATGAATGCACACGTTTTGAGCGAATTGACAAACTATGAAAAGGTTGTCATCAACGGTGAAACATATGATAATCTGACAATGTTTCTTGACAAATTATACTCCTTTGAGTTTTGGAAAGAAATATTTGAAAATGACTATTATTCAGATATCCATGGAGATTTGACAGTAGAAAATATTGTGTGCAATATTAATTATCCCAAAGGGTATTATCTTATTGATCCAAATGGCGGAAATATCCATTCGTCGCCTAACCTTGACTATTCAAAGCTTCTGCAATCGCTTCATGGAAATTATGAGTTCTTTATGCACACTGCAAAGGTCAAAGTTAATAAAAATGAGATATCGTTTAAGATAACAAGAACTACATCGTATGACGTATTGTATAAAAGGCTTGATAAGTATCTAAAAGACACGTTTGATGCCAAGAGAGTCAAAAGCATATATTTTCACGAGATAGTGCATTGGCTAAGATTGATGCCGTATAAAATAAATAATGACAGTGATCGTGCAGCAATGTTTTATGCAGGTCTTGTAATGGTCGTAAATGATATTTTTGAGGAGTTTGATAATATTGACAAAAGGATCGGAATTAAAGCTTGCAATGTTTGACCTAGATGGTACGCTTTTTGATACGAACAAGGCAAATTATCTTTCCTATAAAGAAGCCTGCAGCGGTTTCTGCGATATAAGTGAGAACTTTTTTTACGAGCATTGTATGGGAAAAAACTATAAGACTTTTTTGCCTCTTTTAGGAGTGGAGGATAAAGATAATATAGAATTGATACATAAACGGAAAAGTGATAATTATAAGAGCTTTTTCTCTTTTATACGTCCTAATTTTTCACTTCTGAAGATAGCTGAACTATTTAAGACAAATGGTATAAAGATCGCAATAATAACAACCGCGTCAAGAAGCAATACTTCAGCGCTTTTGAAGTTTTTCGATTATGATGATTTTTTTGATCTGGTGGTCACACAGGAAATGACAGATAAGACAAAACCTTTTCCTGACGGGTATCTTTATGCCATGAAGTATTTTCATTGCACGCCTGACGAAAGCATTATATTTGAAGATTCTGACGTTGGTTTGCAAGCTGCTCTTAATACAGAAACTGCGGTATATAAAATAGTACGCTTTTGAAGGGTGACACAATGAAAAATAAAACCAGAAATTTGATACCTGTGCTTGTAATAGTGCTGTATTCAATATTGTTCTTTGCTGTTATTTTGTCAAAGAATAGAAGTTCCCTTTATGTTGATGATAATATTCTTCAGTGGGGACCTGTTATAAATAAAGCATTTGATAATATTTTCAGCGGTAAGGGCATACCATATTGGAATTTTTATCAGTATAAAGGCATAAACATTTTCAGCAGCGGTTATTATGGCTTGTTGAATCCCTTTATGTATGTTTCCTATGCCATAAGCCATTATCTTTTAAACGGTTTTCTTGAAACGCTAATTGTTTATGAAATAATTATGTATATGCTTGGTAATCTTATGATGTATAAGATACTGAGGTTATTAAATTTAAAGCGTAGTACGATAATAATAGCCATACTTACATATTCAACAAGTATAATTTTTTTTCTGCATAGCTTTTATTATTTTACTTTCAATAATTATTTCTTTATGCCGTTTTTAATGTGGACATTTATTCAGAGCAACTCCAAAAGGACCCGCTATTTTATTCCTGGCATAGTTTTAGCTTTTTCCCTGTTAATGGGCCATGTTCAATTCAGCTGTTATTATGTAATGGTATACTGTATTTTTCAAGTGGTCGCTTCTGTCCAAAAGAAAAAGTTAAAAGAATTAGTTCCGTTACTAATCAACTTGGTAATATTTACAGGGTTGTCATGCGGAATCATAATCGGTTCTATGAAAGTTTCAGGCGACAGAAGTCTGATACTTTCTGGCTATGGCAACAATGATTTCTTCTCGCAGGACATATCTATTTCAAGCGTTTTTAAACCTATTTATATAGTTCTATTTAATGATAAAATAGTAAAGCGTGATTATTATATGAACTATATTGGTTTGGGCTTTTTTGCTTGGTTTTGTTTGATGTATGCTACACCGATCTTAAAAAAGCTGCACGAAAAGACAGAATACGGCATACATTTAGCCATTAATAAGTTGGCGTCACACGAACAAATAGGCAAGAAGCCAAAAATGATGTTGTATGGGTTGCTTTACTTTGCAGCTTTAAGAATAGTTGTATATTATTTGTTTGAGCAATATCATTACTCGCCAATAGCAGATGCCGTGCTTGTTGTTCTAACTGCAGTCAGTGTTGTGTGTTTGTTGGTTCGTGACCAAAAATCTGATACCCATTACCTGACTTCGCATAAATTAAGAACAGGCTGTGTGCTGTTTTTAATTCTGCTGTTTCTTGTACTAAAGCTAGATATTGTATTATATCTTGCTGTCATAGTATACTATATTTACTTCTTTATAAAAGGAAAATGTCAAAATGAATATAACGAGTCTGAGAAACTTATGCACTGTTTCCTTTTTGCGGCGGCGTTCTTTGTTATAATGGCAGAGGGAAGTGGGCATGGCATTGCTGATATATTAAGTCACCTACCTTTTATCCGTGAATTTCGATTTCTGTATAAATGTTCGTTTATTTATGTGCCGCTCATAATAGTGACGGGGGCGTATAAGCTGGACGGCATAAAAAAATATTATAAAACAGCTATAATTGCTTCAATAATAAGCTCCGTTTCTTCATTCGTTATTGTACTCTATTTCATGCTCTCTGGCAATCATGTATACATTAACAATAAGCACTATGATTATTGGGATTATAATAACATTAAGTCAGAAGTTGAAATCATGCTTGATGAAAACCATATAGACAATAATTATAGATTTCTCACGATAGGAAAGATCTATAAAGATAATATGACGTATTCTAATAATCCTGTTGAATATAGTTCTAAGATATGTTTTTATGGCTTTACAAAAAATATTTGCACCGAGTATGGCTTGTTTTCCTTAAATGGTTATGATAATATATTTTCCAAAAAAGGCTTTGATCAGAGCAATGCAATAATGAAGGATATATCCACAGAGGGTATGATGTGCAATATGGTAGCATCACCATTAAGTTATCTGCAATATATGAAAGACCCCGAATGGATAAATAAGTTTGAAGATCAGATGATATCAAACGGAGTAAAATATGTTCTGGTCGATAAAAATAGTCCGAAAGCTATTGAAGCATTCACCCAAGTAATTGAAAAATGCCCTAAATTGACGATATCAACTGTGCGTGATTGGACGCGTGGTATGGAGCTTATAGAAATAGACGGAGTCTCTCCTATCTGTTCCTATGGGGATAATATTGAAATTCCGATAAAAGCAGATTTGGATACGCTAAATTTTGATACTGACTTTGCTAAGGATACCGAGATAGTTGTATCAATGACCTACGTTGATAATTACAAATTGACATTATATCAAGACGGAAGATCAGTAGGAGATGCTGAACTGTCAGAAACCTCGGATGGCTATATTTCAGCAGTTATCCCTAAGGGTAATTATACAGTGCAATTAAGCTATGAAAACAAGGAAATGGATATAACAGTGCTCATTGCCATATTCACAACAATAATTACATCGGCAGCAACCATTTATTTGTTTTTGGATAAAAGGACCAAGACAATTAGCACTTGATTTGTATATATCGCTTCGACTGTCACAACTGCACAGACGTTTTGCCACAACTTGTTGCTGACTTCCCGTGGGCAGTCAGCGACAAGTTCGTGGATATATTGTGCGGTTCAATAGTGGCAAGAGCGCGGTTTTGTAACCGTTAAAGTGCGGTTTTAAGTCAGTGCAGTTGCGGTTCTGTGGGCGGTATATACATTTTTCTACCCAAAATAAACCCCATAATACCTGCAAGCCTTTATCATAAAATCCTCGCTCACATCAAAATGCTGTGCAAGCAGATAAATGCTGTCCAGATTTTTCTTTATGGCTTTGATAAGCTCGCTTTTCGGTATCAGATTTTCTATCGCCCATTTGTCTGCACGGTATTCATGCTGTGAGATGTTGTCTGCCGTGGCGTATCTGTTGTAAAACGCACCCTTTACGCAGTGACCTATCTCGTGAGCAGTGCGCTCCTTCAAAAGCCTTGCAGGCGTCTGGCTGTCTATGCCGATCGCACAGCCACCTGCGCCAAAAAGCGATATCGCCCCGCACTTTGGACAATCAATAAAATCTATAGTTATGTTCTCTCTACTGCAAATATCATACAATTCCTGTATGTTCGTCATCTCTCACTTTTCACCAGCCTTTCTGCGCTTTGCTTCCTCTCTGAGCATGACCATTTCTGCATACTGCTTGACCTCGTCAAACATTTCGTCCGTCACTCCAAGCGTGCCGTTGAATAATGCATATTTCAGCTTCGTGTCAAAATCTTCTTCCCTGCCAGATATAAGATATTGTACGCTCACTCCAAATCTGTTCGCTATCTTTGTAGAATTCTCTGCGGAAAGTCGTTCCGTCCTGCCTTTGCTCAGCTCAGATAAACAGCTCCTCGTTATAGACAGCTCCTTGCACATCTGCGATACCGTCATATTGTTCTCCTCGCATAGCTCTTTTATCCTTTTGTACATTTCAGTCATATTTTCTTCCTCCAATTGTGAGCATTTCACAAAAGATACAGAAGTCTGTATCAAATTTGCTGATAGCTATTGACTTTTGCAGAAACCTGTAGTATACTGTATGTATCGTTAGTACAGATATCTGCATAAAATCTGGCTTTGATATAATTATAATACATTTCTCTGTAAAAGTCAAGAGGATAAACCGCCCACTTTTTGACATCTCCGCCCCGAGAGATATGCAGAAAACGGTTATCTGAAATGTCATTGCTTTATTTTATTTACAGTATATCATACTAACTGTCCAAATGTCTGTACAAAAAGGCGAAAGGAGAAAAATGTACGATAATATAGATTATTCCGTAGAGGTAAATTCCATAAAAAGGCTTGCACCCTCAGCGAGTCGATATAATTTCAGAAGCGGTGGAAGCAGAGTTAATACAGCCGCACTGCGAAAGCTTTCACAGTATCGCAAACTAAGGTGGCAGGAGTGGAAGCTTAAAGAAGATATCTGCGAAATGTCCTCACAGCTTGCCGCAGTGGGGGAGCATTGCGGCAGGGTAGCCCACAGAGGGAAAAAACTTACTGACTTGTGGCTTGACCTTGCAAAGGTGCAGCTTCGCTTGAGAGAATGTGAGGAGCTTGCGGCAAAAATGCCAAAACGCTATCGTGGCGTGGTGAAAAGCCGCTATTTTGACGGCTCAAAGAAGCACCCACCTGAGTGGGGAAGCTCCGCCGCAGAGTTCGGCTTTCCCTTTGGAGGAGAAGAACTGCGCAGGCGAGTGACAAAGTGCCTGAATGAAATATGCAATTAATAAAACGCCTTACACAAGGTAAGGTTTAAATGCCCGCCACGGCGAACATATAGCTCTCCCAGCATATTACGCCTATGGGCGGAAATAAAAAAATCCGCTACCATAAATGATAGCGGATTTGGTGCAGGTGCAAGCACCTACAAAGTAAAAATAACAATTAACTACACCAAGCGGCGTAGTCGTAAGATTTAAAAGAAAGTTGGGCGTAAATCGCCCGCCACGGCGAACATATAACTCTCCCAGCGTATTACGCCTATGGGCGGAAATAAAAAGATCCGCTACCATAAATGATAGCGGATATGGTACAGGGGCTCGCCCCTGTTGGTGCGCCTGACAGGAATCGAACCTGCGACCTCAAGAGTCGGAGTCTTGCGCTCTATCCAACTGAGCTACAGACGCATATAAGGAGCGGAAATCCGCTCCTTGTTTTTTTATAAATTTTTTATCTAAGCTTAGCTCCGCATGGCAAGTCCTGATCCGGGAAAATAACGCTTGCCGCACCGTCAGGTGTGTCAGCCGCACATATCATGCCGTTTGACTCAACTCCGCAAAGCTTCACAGGCTTCAGATTGGCTACAATAACTACCTTCTTGCCAATAAGATCTTCAGGCTTGTACCATGCCGCAATGCCCGATACTACCTGCCTGCCGCCAAAACCATCGTCAAGCTGTAAGCAAAGAAGCTTCTTGGACTTCTTTACCTTCTCGCAGTCCTTAACAAGAGCAACTCTCAGATCTACCTTTGCAAAATCATCTATGGTTATCTCGTCAGCTATAGGCGCAGGCTCAAATCCATCGTCAGCCTTTTCCTCAGGCTTTGCATTGCTGCCTATTATCTTGTTAAGCTCCTCTATCTCCTTGTCAACGTCAATTCTTGGGAAGATGATCTCACCCCTGTGAACTGTAACGTCAGCAGGAAGTACACCAAACTTGCCGGCGTTCTCGTATGTGATATCGCTCTCAGCCGCACCTATCTGCTCCCATACCTTTGGCATTGTTGTAGGCATAAAGTTGCTGAGAAGCGTTGATACTATCCTGATAGTTTCAAGCAGATTGTAAAGAACTGTCGCCAGTCTTGCCTTTTTGCTCTCGTCCTTGCCAAGTACCCATGGAGCTGTCTCGTCAATGTACTTGTTAGCCCTGGATACTACCTTGAATATCTCAGCCAAAGCATTGTTTATCTGAGTCTTGTCCATGAACTCGTCTACCTTTGCAACAAGTCCCTCAGCCTCAGCAATAAGCTCAGCGTCAAAATCGCCGGCCTCTCTGTCAGCAGGAAGCGTGCCGCCAAAATATTTGTCAGCCATAGCTACAGTTCTTGAAACAAGATTGCCAAGACCATTTGCAAGGTCAGAGTTTATTCTGTTTATCATTATCTCATTTGAGAATGAGCTGTCTGCACCCAAAGCCATTTCACGGAGAATGTGGTATCTGATAGCGTCAGCACCATATCTCTCGCCAAGAATAAACGGGTCAACAACGTTGCCCAAAGACTTGGACATCTTCTGTCCGTTGAATGTTATCCAGCCATGTACAGCAAGATGCTTAGGCAGTGGAAGATCAAGTGCCATAAGCATTGCAGGCCAAATGATAGCGTGGAATCTCATGATATCCTTTGCTACCATGTGAACGTCAGCAGGCCAGAACTTGTCAAAATCATTGTACTGCTCGTTCCAGAAACCAAGAGCAGAAATATAGTTAGAAAGTGCGTCTATCCAAACGTAAACAACGTGCTTGTCATCAAATGTAACAGGAATACCCCACTTGAAAGTGGTTCTCGATACACAAAGATCCTCAAGACCGGGCTTGATAAAGTTGTTTACAAGCTCAGTGGCTCTTGTCTTTGGCTGGAGATAATCTGTCTCAGTGAGAAGCTTCTCTATCCTCTCAGCAAATGGCGACATCTTGAAGAAGTAAGCCTCCTCCTTAGCCTCTGTTACCTCTCTGTGACACTCAGGACAACAGCCGTTCTCGTCAAGCTGTGACTCAGTCCAGAAGCTCTCGCAAGGTGTGCAGTATTTGCCCTTGTATTCGCCCTTGTAAATATAGCCCTTGTCATAAAGAGCCTTGAAGATCTTCTGAACAGTTTCAATGTGATAATCGTCAGTAGTTCTGATGTATCTGTCATAGCTGATGTTCATGTAGCTCCAAAGCTTTTTGAAAGTCTTGACTACCTCATCAACATATTCCTTAGGTGTAACACCCTTTTCAGCAGCCTTCTGTTCGATTTTCAGACCATGCTCGTCAGTGCCTGTGAGGAACATGACATCATAGCCCTGCATACGTCTGTATCTGGCAATAGAATCGCAGGCAACAGTGGTGTAGCAGTGACCGATATGAGGATTACCGGAAGGGTAATATATCGGGGTAGTGATATAAAACGGTTTTTTCTCCATATAAAGGACCTCCGTAAAAGAATTTGCATAAGCAGCATTTCTTATATTATACTACTTTACAGTGGTTTCGTCAAGCGGTAAAGCGATTTAAGTGAGGAGTGAGGAATGAGGAGTGAGGAGTGAGGAATGAGCAAAGCTGACCAAAGAAAAGAACAAGCATAAAGTAAAAAAAACAGCACCGAGCGTAGCGAGAGATAAAACGCAGGCTCAAGCCCGGCGTTAGAGGGCTTGCAGGGTCAAGGGACAGAGTCCCTTGCGGAGTTTGAGGCAGAGCCTCATTCGGCGTAAGCCGACAAGGTGCAGATTAAGTGAAAAAAAGCAAAAGAAAGTATGTACTATTATAAATGTAATATCGGAGCACAAAATCTGCACCGCCCACCCTCGCCCTGAGCAAATGTAAATCCGCAAAGAGCGTAGCGATTTTGCGGCATAACAAACCATAGCAATCAAATGTAGGGGCTGGCGCCCTCGACAGCCCACCCCCCCTTGACATTTCGCATTATTGTTTATCTCACAACCCTTGATAACCTCACAAACATCGGTAGGGGCGAACATCGTTCGCCCGTGCTCAGAACTTGCATAAATTCTGAACCATAGAGGACACCACCCGATTTGTGCTGATTTAACAAATAATTCATACAACTTTCGTATAAAAATGCTATAATAAAAAGGTTAAAGTATAAATTCTAAGAAAAAGTAACTCTAAGGTGGGAATCGTAAAATGGAAGAAGTAAGAGAAAATAAAATGGGAACGCAGCCCATAGGCGATCTGCTGTTCAAAATGTCCCTGCCGATCATGATATCCATGCTCGTGCAGGCGCTCTATAATATCGTCGACAGCATATTCGTTGCTAAAATAAGCGAGGACGCACTCACTGCCGTGTCACTGGCTTTCCCTGTGCAAAATCTTATGATAGCCCTCGGTGCAGGCACTGGTGTCGGTATCAACGCACTGCTGTCAAAATCACTTGGTGAAAAGAATTTCAAGCAGGCTAACAGCGCCGCCAATAACGGCATTTTCCTCTGCCTTGTGAACTTCGCTATCTTCGTGGTTTTCGGTGCATTTTTCACTGAGATCTTCTATCGCTCACAAACCTCAAGCAAAATAATTATCGAATATGGCGACCAGTACCTAACCGTCATCAGCCTGCTAAGTATCGGTCTTTTCTGTCAGATGACTATGGAAAAGCTTTTGCAGGCAACAGGTAAAACTATCTATTCAATGTATACTCAGGGAATAGGCGCAGTGATAAATATTATCCTCGACCCTTGCTTTATCTTTGGCGTGGGCTTCTTCCCTAAGTGGGGCGTAACAGGTGCGGCTGTGGCTACCTGTATCGGTCAGTTCACCGCTGCAGCCTTCGGACTTTTCTTTAATATGAAGTTCAACAAAGAGATAACCATAAACCTTGTGAAGTATAGACCGCAGGCGAAAATAATCAAGAAGATCTACGCTGTTGGTCTGCCGTCCATCATAATGCAGTCTATCTCTTCTATCATGACCTACGGCATGAATAAAATACTTATCGGCTTCTCAAACACCGCCGCCGCAGTTTTCGGTGTGTATTTCAAGCTTCAGAGCTTCGTTTTCATGCCTGTTTTCGGACTTAATAACGGTCTTATCCCTATCGTTGCCTATAATTATGGCGCAAGAAAGAAAAAGCGTATCACAGGTGCAATAAAATACGCCATGATATATTCTGTGTCTATCATGATAGTCGGAACTATCATAATGCAGATTTTTCCTGCACAGCTTCTGAAACTCTTTGACGCAAGCGATAATATGCTAAGCATAGGCGTAACAGCCCTGCGTATAATCAGCACACACTTCTTCTTTGCAGGCTTTGATATAATCATAATCTCATCATTGCAGGCTCTTGGCAAGGGACTTTCCTCTATGCTCGTTTCATTTACAAGACAGCTTGTTGTGCTTCTTCCTGTGGCGTATCTTCTTTCCCTTACAGGCAAGCTTGACGCTATCTGGTGGGCGTTCCCGATAGCCGAAATATTCTCGATCATGGCGTCGCTGTTCTTCCTTAGAAGAGCCTACAACGCTGAAATAAAACCAATGGCAGATTAAATAGGAGGTATTTTTATGCGGCTTATTTTTATCAGACACGGCGACCCCGATTACGTTCATGATACTCTTACAGAAAAGGGCAAGCGTGAAGCAGAGCTTCTTGCACAGCGTGTAAAGAATTGGGACGTTTCAAAGTTCTATGTTTCTCCCCTTGGCAGAGCGCAGCTCACAGCGGAATATTCCCTGAAGCTTCGTGGGGATACAGCGGAAACTCTCCCATGGCTGAGAGAATTTAACGGCATAATACCCACCTCTGACGGAGGACATCGTATCCCATGGGATATGTACCCCACCGAGTGGGCGGATAAAGAGATATACTATGACCGAAATAATTGGTTCAAGTCCGACTATATGCAGACAGGCAATGTTGAAGAACAGCTTAAATGGGTGCATGAGGGCATTGATAAGCTCCTTGCCGACCATGGTTATATCCACGAGAACGGTATGTTCCGCATCGAGAAGCACAGCGATGAAACCCTTGTGTTCTTCTGTCACTTCGCCGTATCAATGGTGATAATAGGACATATTCTTGGCATCTCCACCATGAATATGTGGCATGGCTTCAATATGCAGCCTACCTCCGTTACGGTCCTCGGCTGTGAAGAGCGTGAGGGCGACTATGGCTTTTTCAGATGCCACGTCATGGGCTGTACAAAGCACCTTGCAGGCGGCAACGAGCCTATCTCCAACGCAGGCTACTTCACCGACGTTTTTCAGGATTAAATAAACCCGTAAGGGTGACTTTTTCGCTCACATATTATTGCATACAAAAATATCCTCTAACCGCTCTGTTATTTCAGGGCGGTTATTTTATTGTGCGAAACCTTAGTTTAATATAATATAATAGTTAAAGAAAACGTTTTCTTCTAAATATGACTATCATTAGATAACAACATATTCATAATTTGTGAAAAAGCACAACAAAAGCTTCGCGTTTTCGTTGATTTTTTAGCTTACTTTATGTAAACTAAATGCTTTTACCCCCTTGACTTTACTTTCAAAAGGGCTTATAATATCCCATAGTTTAAAAAGAGTATGGGTTTCATATTTTTATATATGTGCCTATGAGAGCATGAAGTTTAGAAGAATAAAAGGAGAGTGAAAGAATATGTTCCAGCTTCAATGGATATGGCACAACCTGAAAGGCTACCGAAAATTCTATGTAACAGCCCTTGTGCTGTCTATCGTATGCAACGCCTTGTATCTTACCACACCTTATTTCAGCAAAGAGCTTGTGGATAAGTTTCTTTCAAGCAAGGACGCACTTTTTAACCTTGAGCATGAAAGAAAGCTGTTCTGGCTACTGCTTGCAGGCATGGTGGGCTTTACCCTGCTTAGAACTATCTGTCAGTACACCTGCAACATGACCTATGAATTATCATCTCAGGGCATGATATACAGAATAAGGACACACCTTTTCAGACGTATCGAAAATCAGGATATGGAGTTTTATGACCGCAACCGCACAGGCGACCTTATGACAAGACTCACAGGCGACCTTGATATGGTGCGCCATGCAGTGGCATTCGTTTTTAAAGGTATGCTTGAATCATGTTCGCTGTTTATAGCTTCGTCAGTGTATTTCTTTATGGTAAGCTGGAAAATGGCACTTCTTCTGCTGGCTGTTACACCGTTCATATTCGGCGTGGTGGTGCTTCTTGATAAAAAGGCAAAGCCGATCTACGTTGACCTTCGTGAGAAGCTGTCTAAAATGAATACAGACGCTCAGGAGAACATCTCAGGCAACAGAGTTGTAAAAGCCTTCGCCCGTGAGGACTATGAGATAGAAAAGTTCCAAAAAGCCAATAAAGAATATTCTGACGCCAACAAAAAAGCGTCACTGCTGTGGCTTAAATTCTTCCCTTATATGGAAGCTTTCGCAAACGCCTTGTCAGTTATAATGCTCCTTGGCGGTGGATTTTTCCTTATAAAAGGGGAAATAACAATGGGCGAGTATGTTGCTATCTCAGGACTTATCTGGGGCATCGCAAACCCTGTTAGAAACCTTGGTATCTATGTGAACGATATGCAAAGGTTCATGGCTTCCGCAATGAAGGTCATCGAGATATACTATGCAAGACCTATCATCACCGACCGTGAAGACGCAGTTGACCAGACAGAAAGGCTTCACGGAGATGTCGAGTTCAAGGACGTTACCTTTAAGTTTGGCAAGCATATAGTTCTTGACGACGTGAACTTTAAGATAAAAGCAGGTCAGACAGTTGCCATAATGGGCGAAACAGGTTCAGGCAAGACCTCGCTTATAAATCTCATACCAAGATTTTATGATACCAACTCAGGAGAAGTCCTTGTGGACGGTGTGAATGTAAGAAAGCGTAAGCTCTCACAGCTCCGCTCACAAATAGGAATGGCAACGCAGGACGTCCTGCTTTTCTCTGATACCATAGACGGCAATATCGCATACGGCGACTCTGATATGTCCGAAGAGGACGTTAAGCACTATGCAAAGCTTGCGGCGGCAAACGAATTCGTTGAGAAAATGCCTGACGGCTATGAAACTATCGTGGGCGAGCGTGGCGTAGGTCTTTCAGGCGGACAAAAGCAAAGACTTTCCCTTGCAAGAGCCTTAGCCATAAAGCCTGCTATTCTTATCCTTGACGATACCACCTCCGCCGTGGATATGGAAACAGAAAAGTATATTCAGGACAGCCTTAGAAACCTCGATTTCCCATGTACAAAGATAATAATAGCCCAGCGTATCTCCTCCACCAAAGACGCTGATATGATAATAATCCTCGATGACGGCAAGATAACCGAAATGGGTACTCATGATGAGCTTATCGCCAAAAAGGGATACTATTACGAGGTGTTCAAGCTGCAGAACGATGGCTTCGGAAAGGAGGCGGTCTAAATGGCAAGAAACCGTTATGACGTTGACGAAGTCCTTGAGACCCCATTCGACTTCGCCCACCTGAAACGCTCCTTTGTGTATATCAAAAAATATAAGGGCAAAATGATAACCGCCCTTATGCTGAGCGTGTTCGCCGCAATATCAGGACTTCTCGGACCGCTCATCACACAGTACGCTCTTGATAATACCATACCGCAGAAAAATATGGGACAGCTCGTCCTGCTCACCCTCGCATTTGTCGGCACTATAGCCGTGTCAATAACATTCTCCACTATCCGTTCAAGGATAATGACAGTTGTTGGTCAGGATATAATCTTCGATATCCGTACCGACCTTTTCAAGCATTTGCAGGAACTTCCATTTGAGTATTACGATAACCGCCCACACGGCAAAATTCTTATAAGAGTTGTAAACTATGTAAACTCCGTGTCGGATATGCTCTCAAACGGTATCATAAATGTTATACTCGAATGTCTTAATATGCTTTTCATCATGATATTCATGTTCTTTGTGAATGTGAAGCTGTCATTGGTGGTGCTTTCGGGTCTGCCGATATTTGCAGTCATAATGATGATGATAAAGAAAAGACAGCGTAAAGCATGGCAGGACGTTTCAAACAAATCCTCAAACCTTAACGCCTATTTGCAGGAAAACATCACAGGCGCAAGAGTGACCCAGATATTTACCCGTGAGGAAGAAAACGCTGAGATATTCGATAGACTTTCCGAGAAATATCGTAAAAGCTGGATAAACGCCGTGAAATATTCTCACCTTGTTTGGCCTGCTACCGACAACGTTTCTACCCTTGTGAGAGCCGCAATATTCGTGGTGGGTCTGCTGGTTCTGACCCCTGCGGCAGTGAGCCTTGGAACTATCGTTGCCATGACAAGCTATGCTTCAAGCTTCTGGCAGCCTATCATGAACCTGTCAAACATCTTCAATAACTTCATCAACAATATCGCCTACCTTGAGCGTATCTTTGAAACCCTTGACGAGCCTGCCACTATCGCAGACAAGCCGAACGCTCAGGATATCGGTGATATCACAGGCGAGGTAAAATTTGATGACGTTACATTCAGCTATGAGCAGGGCAAAACAGTTTTGGAGCATATCTCCTTTGACGTTAAGCCGGGCGAAAGCGTTGCCCTCGTTGGACCAACAGGCGCAGGAAAATCTACAGTAGTTTCTCTCCTGTCAAGATTTTATGACCTGGACAGCGGTAAAATAACCATAGACGGCAAGGATATAAGTCAGGCGACCTTGCATTCTCTCCGCTCACAAATGGGCATAATGCTTCAGGACAGCTTTATTTTCAGCGGCACTATTTACGATAATATCCGTTACGGCAGACTTGACGCAACGGAAGAAGAAATAAGAGAAGCCGCAAAGATAGTCTGCGCAGACGAGTTCATAAGCGAAATGAAAGACGGCTATATGACCGAGGTCAACGAGCGTGGCTCAAAGCTCTCAGGCGGTCAGAAACAGCTTATCTCCTTTGCAAGAACGCTCCTCTCCGACCCGAAAATACTTGTCCTTGACGAAGCAACTTCATCAATAGACGCACGTACAGAAAAGCTCCTTCAGCAGGGACTTCAAAGACTTCTTGTTGGCAGAACATCATTTATTATCGCACATAGACTTTCCACTATCAAAAACTGCGATAAGATAATGTATATCGACAACAAAGGCATTGCCGAGTGCGGCACTCATGACCAGCTTATCGCAAAGAAAGGCGAATATTACAAGCTTTATACCGCACAGCATATGGACGAATAAAATAGCATAAAAACACGGGCGGACACTGCACCCTGCAAATGTGGCTATCCACATCTGTAGGGGCGAACAGCGTTCGCCCGTTTGTTATTTCACCCTGTTATCACGTTGTTTATCTTTGCTTTATCACTATCTTATCCAACGTTTTCCCTACCTTGTCGTGGATAACAAGGTCGCAGGAGCCGTCCATGGAAGTCTTGTCCCGATTTATCAGCACAAGATTATCCCCTTGAAAATATCTCACCATTCCTGCCGCAGGATAAACTGTCAGAGAAGTGCCTGCAATAATAAGAGTGTCGCACTGAGATATCTCTCTCACCGCCTCCGTCACAGTTTTATCATCAAGCCCCTCCTCATAAAGCACAACATCAGGCTTGATTATTCCGCCGCAGGTGCATTTCGGAATGCCTGTGCTGTTTAAAATATCCTCCGCAGTGTAGAATTTTCCGCAGTCCATGCAGTAGTTGCGGTGTACGCTTCCGTGAAGCTCCAGCACCTTTTTGCTTCCTGCCGCCGTGTGAAGTCCGTCAATATTCTGCGTGATAACTGAAGAAAGTATGCCTGCCCTCTCCATTTCCGCCAGCTTGTAATGCGCCTTGTTAGGCTTTGCCGTCAAACAAAGCATTTTGTCACGGTAAAAATCATAAAACGCCTTTGTGTGCCTCATGAAAAACGTGTGGCTGAGTATCTGCTCAGGGGGATAATCATATTTCTGATTGTAAAGTCCGTCCACGGAACGAAAATCAGGTATGCCGCTCTCTGTTGATACCCCTGCTCCTCCGAAAAATACTATCCTGTGTGACTTGTCTATTATCTGCTGCAGCTCCATTTTTATCACTCCTATGAAAAATGCGGTCTATACCGAAGCACAGACCGCATTGATTATTCACGATATTAGTCGATCTTAACGATCCAGCCAAACTCGTCTGGTATCTTGCCCCACTGAATGCCTGTCATTGTATCATAAAGCATCTGTGAAACAGGGCCGATCTTGTTGTTGTTTATCTCCATTACCTTGTCGCCCCACTTAAGATGACCAACAGGTGAGATAACAGCAGCAGTACCTGTGCCGAATACCTCGTCAAGCTTGCCGTTGTCGTAAGCCTCAGCGATCTCCTCAATAGAGATCTTTCTCTCGCTTACTTTGTAGCCCTTCTTCTTGCATATCTCAAGAGCAGACTTTCTTGTGATACCAGGGAGAACAGAGCCAAGAAGCTGTGGTGTAACAACTTCGCCGTCAATAACGAAGAAGATGTTCATTGAGCCAACTTCCTCAACATACTTTCTCTCAACACCATCAAGCCAAAGTACCTGCTCGTAATCCTGCTCGTGAGCTTCTTCCTGACCTGCAAGCGAGATAGCGTAGTTAGCGGCTGTCTTAGCAAAGCCTGTACCGCCTCTTACGGCTCTTACATACTTGTTCTCAACATAGATCTTAACAGGGTTAAGACCGGTTGAATAGTAAGCGCCTGAAGGTGAAAGAATAATGATGAACAGATAGTGGTCAGCAGGCTTAACACCTACATATGGGTCAACAGCGATGATAAATGGTCTGATGTAAAGGGAAGCACCCTCAGTGTGAGGTACCCAGTCCTGCTCCATTTTAACAAGAGTTTTCAGAGCGTAGAGCATATCCTCTTCGTTTATTTTAGGAATTACCATTCTCTCAGCAGAGTTGTTCATTCTCTTGAAGTTCTCCTGCGGTCTGAAAAGCTGAACAGAGCCGTCAGCAGTACGATAAGCCTTAAGGCCCTCAAATATCTCCTGACCGTAGTGCAGGCACATAGCAGCAGGGGAGAGTGAAAGGTCGCCGTAAGGCACGATCCTAGCGTCATGCCAGCCCTGACCTGCGTCATAATTCATAACAAACATATGGTCAGTAAAAATGTGACCGAAACCAAGCTTTGTCTCGTCAGCCGGTTTTTCCTTTGGAGTAGTGGTACGTTCGATCTTGATGTCTAACATACAGATCCTTCTTTCTTAAATTAATGATCGGCTCGCCAAGCGAACCTTTACCACATATATTATAATACTTATTGTGATCTTTTTCAAGAGGTTTTGCAAAAAAAATTCATTGCCACAGGAAAAATATGCAGGATAACATTTTGAAAACTGCATTTTTATACAACTGTATGAAAACTGTTGAGAAATTGTCATAAAATTGTCTTTATATTGTAGGAAATACTCCTTGAAAAAAAGGTGATAGTGTTGTATAATAGGGTAAAATAAATGTGAAACGAGTATATTATAATAAGGTTATATAAGGAAAGGTAATATTATGAACGATAAAGAAAGAAAGGAAAATGAGCTTGGTATAGATCTTGATATGAAAGGTCTTACCCTCGACAGCGATGAAGCGGCAAAGCCGCAGGCGCAGAACCGCCCTATGAGCCATGAGGATATGGCAAGAATGATCGCTAAAAATATGGCAATGCAGGACGGCGGCTTTGACGAGCCTATCACTCCCGTAAGAGGAGTTTCAGACTTTGGCGAGGAAACTATCAAGCCTAAAAAGCCCAAAACAACTGAAACACGCAGTAAAAATGCAAAGCCTGCATCAAAGCAGACTTCAAAGAATGGAAAAAAGAAGAAAAAGAAGTCCTCGTCAGGAAAGACTGTCGCAATAGCAATATGCTCAGTTGTTGGTGTTATGATAGTCGCCGCAGGTGGCTTCTATCTGTGGGGCATGAATTCGTATAAGGATAGATTTCTTGGAAATACATATATAAACGGCATCGAGGTCAGCGGAAAGACCAAGGCGGAAGCCTATAAGCTCGTAAGCGAGCAGGCTGTTATCCCAAAAGCCATCACCGTTACAAAGAAAGACGGCACAACATTTTCCATAAAGCTGTCTGAAATAGGCTATAACGATAATACTCAAAACCTTATCACACAGTATTATACTCAGCAAAACCACTATTCATGGTTCTCTTCTGCCATGAAGCGTACGGATTTCACTTTTGAATCTAAGTTCAAGTACGATAAGGCTAAGCTTGAAAAGGTGCTGAAAAGAAAGGTGCTTGACTCCCAAAGCACAAAAGATCCTGAGGACGCCTATATCAAAAAAGGCGACGACAACAGCTATGTTGTTGTGAAAGAGACCACGGGCGACGCTGTGGAGGAGGGTAAGATAGACGAACTTTATTCCTATGTGGAAAATCAGATTGACGACGGTAGTTTTGACGTTGATATCTCAAAGGCAGATTGCTATAAAAAGCCTGCCATAACAGCGGATATGCTTGAAGAGACCTGCCAGAAGCTCAATAACCTTAATGATATCGAAATAACATTCGATTTTATCTACACCACCGAAACTCTCACGGGTGATACTATCATGGATTGGATAACCTTTGACGAGGATAACGCCGAAGCAGGCTATACAGTTGATGAAGATAAGGCAATGGCATATGTTGAAGACCTTGCAGATAAGTATGATACCTTTGGCAAGGACAGAGAGTTCAAGACCACAAAGCGTGGAACTATCACTATCTCCGAGGGTCAGGGCTGTTACGGCTGGTGGATAGACCAGCAAAAGACCTGCGACCTTATCGTGGACCTTGTTGAAAAGGGCGAGTCTGCCGAAACAGAGCCTGTCTACTATGTAAACCCTGACTCAGCCTATGAGTATACCTGCAATAAGGATTGGCGTACAGCCGATAAGGATTACGGCAACACTTATATCGAGGTAGACCTTACCGCACAGCATTTGTGGTATTATAAAGACGGCAAGCTCACAATGGAGTCTGATATAGTTTCAGGCTACCCAAGCAAATCAAGAAATACCCCTGGCGGTGTTTATAAGCTTTGGTATAAGGAAAAGGGCAAGACCCTCAGAGGATCAGCAGACGGACAGTCTTACGCTTCCTATGTTGACTATTGGAACAACGTTTCCACTATCGGCATAGGACTTCACGACGCGTCATGGCAGAACGGTAACTTCGGCGGTGAGCGTTATAAGTCAAGCACATGGGGCTCACACGGCTGTATAAATATGCCTTTAGATAAAGCAAAATACGTTTATGAAAAAATAGATATGGGTACTCCTGTATTTATGTATTGGTAAGAGATAATAGCAAGGCAATACGGACAACTCGTATTGCCTTTGCTTTTAGTTTCAGTTAGGAGAATTTATGTATATTACAGATGAAGACAACCCACGCCTGCCATTTCTGCGTGATAAAACTTCAAAGCTCACCACCTCACCGGGCTGTTATATAATGAAAGACAAAATGAAAAAGATAATATATATCGGCAAGGCGAAAAATCTCCGCAACCGTGTGACATCTTATTTCAGGAAGGGTCAGGATCATCTGCCAAAGGTGTGGAAAATGGTGTCCCACGTCTATGACTATGACTTTATCGTCACTGACTCTGAGTTTGAAGCCCTGGTGCTGGAGTGTTCTCTTATAAAGCAGTATACCCCAAAGTATAATATCCTGCTGAAAGACGATAAGGGCTATAGCTATATCAGGGTCACAAATGAGGATTACCCACGTTTGCAAGCCGTATTGCAAAAATACGATGACGGTGCAGAGTATATAGGACCTTATACAAGTTCATTCGCAGTCAAGCAAGCCGTTATCGAAGCCAATAAAGTCTTTATGCTCCCTACCTGCACCCGAAAATTTCCGCAGGATTTCAGAAAACAGCGTCCCTGCCTTAATATGCACATAAAGCAGTGTATGGGCGTTTGCACAGGAAAATTCTCCAAAGAGGAGTATAATTCTATTGTCCGTCAGGCGGTGGACTATATCCGAAACGGCTCGTCAGATTCAGTTGAAAGACTCACCGATGAAATGAACAAAGCCGCTGAGGAGCTTGACTTTGAGCTTGCCGCAAAGCTTCGTGACCGTATCCAAGCCATACAAAAAGCCGCTGAAAGTCAGAAGATAATTAATGACGATATTCGTGACACTGATATAATCGCCATTGCTCAAAATGGCGAAATGGCTTGTGCCAGCGTCATAATGTATCGTGGGGGCAGACTTTTTGATAAGGCTTCCTATTTCCTTGGAGAAAAAGACGACAGCGTAAAAATGCGTGAAGATTTTCTCATGCAGTATTATTCCTCCAAAGACAGCATACCAAAAGATATCCTTCTTGACGAGGATATCACAAACGGCGAGATAATAGAGAAATTTCTCCGCCAGAAGTATGACCATGCCGTTAATATCTCCACTCCGAAAAGAGGACAGTTTCTCCGCCTTACCACCCTTGCCAAAAGCAATGCCACCGAGTATCTCTCCATAAAAGTCGGCAGAACGAGCCGTGAGATAACCGCCCTTGAGGAGCTTGCCAAAGCGCTGGGACTTCCCAAGACCCCGAAATATATCGAGTGCTACGATATCTCAAATCTCGCCTCTACAAATATGGTAGCAGGCATGGTGGTCTTTGAAAACGGCAGACCATGCAAGAAGTATTATAAAAAGTTTTCTATCAAAACAGTTGCAGAGCAAAACGACTATGCCTGTATGCAGGAGGTCATAGAACGTCGTTTTAGAAACTACTTTGAGAAAACAGACGAGGGCTTTTCCATTATGCCCGACCTTATCTTGCTCGACGGTGGAAACGGCCACGTCAATGCCGTTGAGCCTGTCTTAGAGCGAATGGGTGTGACCTGCCCATTGTTCGGACTTGTGAAAGACTCCAAGCACCGCACACGAGCAGTTGCCACAGGGGGCGGAGAAATAAGCCTTGCAAAGTGCAGAGCGGCGTTCAATCTTGTTACCGCCATTCAGGACGAGGTGCACAGAGTAGCCATAACCTATCAGGCACAGAAGCATAAAAAGAATGCCCACCGACTTGAAATAACCAAAGTCAAAGGCATAGGCGATAAAAAAGCCGCCAAGCTAATAACCGAGTATAAGACCAAAGAAGCTCTCAAAAAAGCCACAGTAGAGGAGCTTGCAAAGACCGCAGGTGTGAATATAGACACCGCAAGAGAGCTTAAAGAAATAATAGACGAAATGTAGGGATAGAATTGATAGAAAATACCAAAGACATAGACGAGCTTGAATTTATAAACAGCTTTTCCCATTCAGGCAAGCCCGTGAAAGACCTGTCCAGAATAAAAGCCTTGCTTTCCGACCTTGGCGATCCGCAGGACAGCCTTAAATTCGTCCATATCGCCGGCACCAACGGCAAAGGCTCAATGGCACAGATGTTCAGCGAGGTCTTTCAGTGCGCAGGACTAAAAACAGGTCTTTTCACCTCGCCTTATATAATAAGCTATACCGACAGGATAAAAATAAACGGCATTGATATACCAAAGTCTGCCCTTGCGAAAATGGCAAAGCGTGTGAAAGCCGTCACTGATATGCACTGCGACCGTGAGAATTTCTCTCAGTTTGAAATAACCACCGCCATAGCTTTCCTCTATTTTGCCGAGGAAAACTGCGACATAGTCGTCCTTGAAACAGGTCTTGGGGGACTTTTAGACAGCACCAACGTTATAAAAACCCCTGTCCTCACAGTTATAGGCTCAGTTGATTTCGACCACACCGCCATTTTAGGTGACACCTTGGAGAAAATAGCCTATCAGAAAGCAGGCATTATAAAACCCCACTGCCCTTGCGTTTTGAGCGCAGGCAATGATATGAAAGTTATCCGCACCGTCAGAGAGCAGGCAGTAAAAAATCTTTCTCAGCTGGTTATCCCCGACATCAATCAGCTCAAACTTATAAGCTGTGACGTTTTCGGCTCAAAGTTTGAGTTCAAAGGACAGTCCTATGAAGTCACAATGGGCGGCGCACATCAGGTGTTGAACGCCATGAGCGTCATAAGCGGCATACGCCTTATAAACGATACCCTGAAAATTCCCCAGGATAAAATTTTTGAGGGCATCAAAAAAGCCCAGCTCCAAGGCAGAGTACAGATACTAAGCCGTGAGCCGCTCTTGATACTGGACGGCGCACACAATCCCGACGGTCTGTCAGCCTTGGCAGGCGTATTGGAGCATTGTGAAAAACATCCATGTTACGCTGTTATGGGAATGTGCAGGGATAAAAACATCACCGAGGCGGTAAAGAAAATTATACCGTATGTAGACAAATTCTACACAGTTGACGGTTTCAGCGACAGAGCCGAAACTGCCTCTGACCTTGCCGACATCATAACCAACGCAGGCGGCAGGGCAGAGCAAAGCCCAAAGCCTGCCCTTGAAATGGCACGTCAGCTAATAAACGAGAATCCTCACGGAGTGAATCTTATATGCGGTTCGCTTTTCCTATGTGCCCAGGTGCTTAATGAAATGAAAGATGATTAACGTACATCAGTATGGGCGACCTCAGGTCGCCCGATTTTTTTGCCTCACAAACTTGCGATATCCGCACAAATCGTGTATGGGCGAACACTGTTCACCAACTGTAAAACTTTCCCGCCACACCTGTAGGGGAGCGGCTCAATTTCTGCTTTGCAGAAAGGCGACGTCCCGTTCGGAGGTGTAAATCTGTGTTTGTTATATCTTTGATGCCAAATTATTTTCGGAACAGTTTGTTGTGCCGCAAAATCGCTGTCGCTCTTTGCGGAATTCACTTTGTTTAATGGGATAGAAAAAAAGCGGTGCAGAGATTTTTTCTCCGACACCGCTTTGTTGTTTCTTTTACTTTGTTATGCTTTTAAGTCTTTTTCTGCACCGCTTGTAGGCTTACGCCTATTGAGGCTCTGCCTCAAGCTCCGCAGGGGCTTTGCCCCTTGACCCCACAAGCCCTCTGGCGCCGGGCTTGACCGTGCGCTTTATCTCTCGCTTCGCTCGGTTTCTTCTATTCTTTTTCTGATTTATTATTCAATAGCCGCTTGAACCGCTTTCTTCCAACCACCTATCAGATCACTGCGTTTGCTCTCGCTCATAGACGGAATAAACTCCCTGAACTTATCCGAAATGCCAACAAGCTCTTCCATGCTTCCCCAAAGACCACAGCCAAGCCCTGCAAGATATGCCGCACCTGTTGCGGTGGATTCCACGTTATAAGGTCTTATGACCGAATGACCCAATATATCAGCCTGAAATTCCATAAGAAAATCGTTGCTTGCCGCACCACCGTCAGCCTTTATGCTGCCTATTGCCCCGGCGTCCTCCTCCATCGCCCTGAGAACGTCATAGGTCTGATAGCACATAGCTTCCAATGTTGCCCTGACTATGTGGCATCTGTTTGTTCCTCTTGTAAGCCCTGTTATCATGCCCCTTACCTCAGGTTTCCAGTATGGTGCGCCAAGTCCCACGAATGCAGGCACAAAGTATACACCGCCCGTGTCCTCAACGCTTCTTGCAAGCTCCTCAGTTTCTGCCGCTGTGCGTATTATGCAAAGCTCGTCACGAAGCCATTTTACCGCCGCACCCGATACGAATACCGACCCCTCCAGAGCATAATTCACCTTTCCGCCTATGCCCCAGGCAATAGTCGTGAGCAGTCCGTGACGGCTTTCCACAGGCTTTTCACCTGTGTTCATAAGCAGAAAACCGCCCGTGCCATAGGTGTTTTTCACATCGCCCTCACGGAAACAGCATTGCCCAAAAAGTGCCGCCTGCTGATCTCCTGCACAGCCTGCGATCTTTATCCTGCTTCCGAAAATGTTCTCCTCAGTTTCGCCCAAGTCACCAGAACATTCTTTGACCTCAGGGAGCATACAGCTGGGTATGCCCAAAAGTCCCAGTATCTCCCTGTCCCATTCAAGGGTGTGAATGTTGAAAAGCATAGTCCTGGAAGCATTGGAGTAGTCCGTTACGTGTACCCTTCCCCCTGTCAGATTCCATATGAGCCAGCAATCCACAGTGCCGAAAAGTATCTCCCCCTTTTCCGCACGCTCCCTCACGCCCTCAACATTTTCAAGTATCCACTTTATCTTTGTGGCGGAGAAATAAGGGTCAATAAGAAGTCCCGTCTTGTCCTTGAAAAACTTTTGCAAGCCCTGACTTTCCATTCGTGCGCAGTCCTCAGAAGTCCTCCTGCATTGCCAAACGATAGCGTTGTAAACGGGCTTGCCGGTGTTCTTGTCCCAAAGTATCGTCGTTTCACGCTGGTTGGCGATGCCGATAGCCGCCACGTCCTCCGCTGTTATCCCAGCCTTTGCAATGACCTCACGAGCAGAACTGAGCTGACTTTCCAGTATGTCCATAGGGTCATGCTCCACCCAGCCGTTGCCGGGGAATATCTGCGGATATTCTTTCTGTACGCTCGCAACCTTTTCACCCTTTGCGTTAAAAAGCACCGCTCTGGAGGAAGTCGTTCCCTGATCTAAAGAGAGTATGTATTCTTTCATAAAATTTCTCCTTATTGCAAAAAAGGGGCGGAAATCCCACCCCTTATAAATCTGTTATCTAAATTTCTAACACTGTTTATTTCCGTACAAAAATGCGCATTGCACTATCATGTAGGGGACGGCGCCCTCGACGTCCCGTCTTGTCACCTGTACAATCTGCATTATTCGCACAATTTGGTGCGTTTCACAAACCCTGTAGGGGAGCGGCTCAATTTCTGCTTTGCAGAAATGCGACGTCCCGCTTGCCCGACGTCTTGTTTACTGATTCTTTTTCGTTACACCACGTTGCGGATATTCTCCCACACTTTATATCGTCATCAAATAAGCCCCGTGTAAAGCAGTACCAGATAAATAATAAGCAAAAGCGACAGAACGCCAAGAAGCTTCCAAACGCCCTTTATGGCGGACTTTTCCTGCTTTTTAGCTTTAACAAATTCCTCGATAGCGTCCGGAGTGTATTCTTTGTGCATCTGGCTTCCTACTGTTGGATTGAGCATATCATTGATGTTGATGTTGCGGTATTTTTCCTCACGAAGCTTCTTAGGATCGGTCTCCTTGGTGCTGATGTTATCATATGAAGAATTGAGCAGGCTCTTGTCCATTTTCTTCATGTTGATAGCGTCCATAGAAAGCTCTGCTTCCTCAGGTCTGCCAAGGCTGTCACCATTGTCGTAAATATGCTTTGTGTCAACGCTCTTCATAAGCTGATTGTTTGAGCGGTTTGCCCTCAGCATCTTGATAAGAGTGTCAGTGTAGAGGTTTTCCTCTTCCTCAGCCTCGTCAGTAAGGATTATGTCCGAGGTGTCGTTTATCGCCTCGTCAACTGTATCGATAAGGGAAGTAAGTCCCTTGTTCGCCTTCTTGTATGGCTTTTTAGCCGCAGGCTTCGGAACTTCCGCCGCAGGCTGTGGAGCAGGCTGGCTGTACACAGGTGCTGAAACTGTCTGCTGTGCAGACTGTGCTGTCTGAACAGGCGTTGGAGCAGGTGCAGGCTGTGAAACTGGCGGAACAGAAGCAGAAACAGGCTGGCTTGCAGGTGCAGAGCCTGAAATGCCCTCGTGTCCCGGAATAAAGATCTTTCTCTTTCTTATAGGTGCGTTTATCTCGCCGGGAATACCGCTCTGAGCCATCGGCTTTGTGTTGAATACAGGAGCAGACTGGATGTCCTCTGCAGGCGTCGGTGCAGGTGCAGGAGCAAGCTGTGGCTCAGGTATAGGCTCTGGCTCTGGTGCAGGCTGTACTGCCGCAGGTTCAGGCTGAACGGGAGCTGGAGGCGGAACTACCTTAAGCTCAGGATTTTCCTCAGGCTCGTCAGGTATAGGCTCGCTGTCAGGACCGTCCTCGCCAACGATAGCGTCAGCAGAAATGGAGCTTGCAGCCGCAGAGAAATCGTTGCTCTCGATAGCAGAATCCTCGTCGCCCTCAAAGCTTACCATTTTGCCTGTTGTAACATCATAGTATTCCTCGCCGTCCTTGACAGCGATCTTGAGCTTCGGCGCAGGCTCGCCCCTCTTAGGCAGGTTAGCCTGTGGAATGTCAATGTCAGGGAATACCTCGTCAACGTCCACCTTTGCGATCTTAAGTATCTCCATTGCGGTTCTGCACTTCATAGAGCCTCTTACCATTTCCTTGATAGGAAGCAGAATTATATCGCAGAATGTGGCATAGAAAGACCTCAGCGCAGACATTGAGCCGTCAAGCATATCCTGAGGAAAACGATGGTCAAAATACTTATCCCATTGCTCAGGGCTTGACATTATCATCTTGTCTATGTACTGACAAAGCGGTATCCAAAGCTCAGGCTCTTCAAAATCTCTGTCATTGGTGATGAGCCACATATAACATCTGAGGAAACAGTCATAGCATGAAATATCTCTCAGGTTGAGCATAACGTCATCAATGTTCAGGGAAGCCGAAAATATAGGATCAGAGAATGCGAAGCATCTGTATCCGTTGCTGGCGATCTTTGCATAAGCCGTCTTCAGATCCTTTTCGGAACGGGAGAAAGGCGGCAGAAAATCAAAATCATAAGGCGTTTCATAATCAGCCGTGTCACCTTTAGCCGCCATATCAAGCAACTTTTTGTATGTGAGCGTGACATCAGCAGTAGGAGTGTCAACGGCTATGCCGAGCACCCTGAAAGGATTGCAGGCAAAAAGTTCCATTGCCGTTATCCCAAGTGACGGTCTTGTCATAAATATATCCTCCTCCATGAATTTACTTCATATATACTTAAGCTTTTACCATTCTTATTCGTGTTATCTTCTTCACGATCGGGTATTTTTGTGTATCTTTATGCCAAAAATAGTTTTCTTAAACTAATTTGTTTTTTGTTTTTAATTAACAAAATAAATAACTTAACAAATATAGTATAGCAAATATTAGTATAAATTACATTAACTAAACGTGAATTTTATATTTATATTATATTAATGCGAAACAAAATGCACAAAAAGAGTTTAAAAAATCGTACAAAAAGTAACTGTCAAAAGGTTTGCAATTTTGGTGAAAATATTGTATAATAAATAAGTATAAGATGTCAGGCATAAAATGCCGATATCAGATCATCATGCCAATAAAAAAGGGGGAGATCTTATGGGTCTGTTCAGCAGAAAAAGCTCCGAGCCCAAAACATCGACACAGCCTAAAAAGCAGCAGATAAATGCTGATGATATATGGAACACTCCTGTGAAGAGAGCAGGCGGAGATACGGCTTTTGTGAAGGAGTCCAACAGCGATAAGGTACACGCTGAGAAGATAACCGATACCATAGAGCCGGAAACTATCCGCAGCAAGATGGAGCAGCTTGAAAAAGAGCTGGCTGAAAAGAAAAACGATCCCGTAAAGACCTATGCCGACTACGACGTGAACCCAGTAGGACAGGCTGAGATAACCGATGCCCAGAGCGAGTATGAAAAGCTTTATGAGGAGGAACACGCAAGATTTGTAGCTTCTCATAAGGAGGATATAAGCGTGGCGTCCGTTGAGGGTATCGACTCAAAGCTTGAGGAGATATATAGGATACATGACGAGAAAGTGGCCCAGGAGAAGCGTGATACAGGCAATATCGAAGCCATAAGTGCAGAGACCACAGCCGCAAAGGTGGCTGAGCTTCCTTATGCAAAAAAGCCTGAGGACTATGCAGAGTATAAGGATATAAAGGGAATATCCGTCGATGAGGCTCTTGTGGAGGGTCTTGGCTCTGTTGACCACAGCGAGGACGACGACGCTATCGGCTCAGTATCGGAAGAGTTTTTGGCGCAGAAGGTGAAGGAATTTAACGAAAAATATGGCAGATGATCGGGGGGGTAAAGGCAGTCACTAGGGGTATTGCCAGAATAAATTGAATTGGAGAGATAAAATTGAAGATCAATACCGATAACCCTATCATAAAGTTTTCAGGCAAAGGCAAGCCGTTTCAGTATGATAAGTTGCTTTATGCTACATTAAATGAGTATATACTTGATTATAAGAATGCAAGACTTGATAAGCTTACCGATCAGGACGCTTCTATATGCCTTGCGAGAATAATAAGAAAAATGGAAGTCAATGACGTTCCTGTCCAGCAGTTTTTCCATGAAGAGCTTGAAAAGTGGAGCGAGCATACCAACTATGAAAAGATACTCAGACTTTGCGAGCTTATGGCAAAGGATATCTTCGGCTGTTTTGATAAGAACAGAGATGACGGCAACGGTGGCTTCTATAAAACAGACAGGATCTATTGCGTAAATAATGACGGTGAAAGAGATTATATCGTTTGTGACGAGGTTGAGAAAAAGGGACTTTTCAAGAAAGTTCCGACTCCTGTCACGTTGTATTTCAATGATCTTATGGAGAAAAATAAACGTGGCGAGCTGCCAAAATCAAAGTAAATTTTGTATTAACAAATAATAAGGAGAATATTAACATGGTAAATATAGAAATGGCAAATGGAAAGAATATTAAGATCGAGCTTTATCCTGACGTTGCGCCTATCACAGTTGCAAATTTTGAGAAGCTTGTTAAAGAGGGCTTCTATGACGGGCTCATTTTTCATAGAGTTATCTCAGGCTTTATGATACAGGGCGGCGACCCGACGGGAACAGGCATGGGCGGTGCAAAAGAGAAGATAAAGGGCGAGTTCCTTGCCAATGGTGTTCGTAACGACCTCAAGCATACAAGAGGCGTTATCTCAATGGCACGTTCAGCGATGCCAAATTCAGCAAGCTCACAGTTCTTTATCATGCACCAGGACGCTCCTCATCTTAACGGTCAGTATGCAGCATTCGGCAAGGTAGTCGAGGGCATGGACGTTGTTGACGAGATCGCAGCAGTTGACGTAAATTTCAACGATAAGCCGCTTGTAGATCAGGTCATGAAGAAAGTAACTCTTATTGAGGACTAATAAAAAGGAAAATCATGGGCTGCGGTCTTTATGGCGGCAGCCCTTGTTTACGGCAAAAACAATATCAGGAGAGTAAATAATGGATTTCAAGAAAGTAACAGTGGGATTTTTTGCAGCGGTCATGGCAATGACCTCAGTGTGTTTCGCTGATCCCGAAACGCCTGTGACAACCGATGTGCCAGCCACAGATCCTGTACCGGAAACAACCACTACCGCTCAGCCTCAGCGGGAGGACGCTGAAACGACTACAACTACCACAGCTCAGACATGGGAAACCACCACATGGGGAACTACCACATCTTATTCCTATGTTCCGGACACTCCGACTTCTACGCCGACAGTTGTAAAGCTTGTGGTCAGCGAGGTAAAGGACAAAAAGTTCACAGCGAAAATAAATATCCAGTCCGATCATCTTATCTCAAACGCATCTATCTCCGTGGGCTATGACGATAGCCTTGTAGAGTTTGAAAAGTGCGAAACCAACGATAAAGCAGGGGGCATGGCAGTTGACAACGCCTTTGCAGGTAAGTTTGTATATAACTATGTGAACGCAGACGGCACAGACTTTGACGGTGATTATGCGACCCTTCATTTCAAAGTCGCAGACGAAAAGCTCACCTCAACAGTGCTTTATCTCACAGTAAATTCCCTTGATGACGAAAACCTCAATGCCATATCAAATCAGGTAGAGAACGGTATCGTCAAGTATCAGGACGCTGCAGACGTTCAGCAGGACAACAGCGATTATATCGAAATAGACGTTGACTATTCCAAGTACCCTATCGCACCAGAGGATATAGGGCTTACAGATGTTGAAAGCGTAACAGTAGCCAACGGTGAAGTGCTTATATTCGAGGACGGCAAGTTTCAGACCCTCAGCACAGGCGAAACAAAGATAGATATTGTTTATAAGGACGGCTCAGTAGGGCATTTTAAAATAGTGATAAAAGAACCTGAAGCCGTGAAGCTTGAAAGCTCAGAAGCAGAAGCGACCTCAAAAGCCGCAAGTCCGGTGTCGGAAGAAAAGGGCGGTTCATCAATGGGCGTTATTATTGGCGTGGTCTGCGTTTTGTGCGTAGCTCTTATTGCCGCTGAGTATCTTATGATAGTGAAAAACAAAACAGTAGGCGACAATAAGTCAGCCAACAAGGATAATGATAAAGATATCCACGATACAGACGAAAGCGACGATACCAATTTGTCCGAGCCTGACGAAAATGAAGAGCAGGAAGAAACTGATAATACAGACGACGATACAGACACAGATAAAGAAACAGAAGAATAAACAAAAAGCGGTGCAGAGAATTGAACTCTGACACCGCTTTATTTTATTATTTGCTATTATTAGACAATTCCTTAAGCTCTCGACCCTCTTTAAGCAGGTCATGCAACCTTTGAGCGTCATTATTTGCAATAGCGTCACGATATTCCGTTAATCTTGCGATTATATGCTCTATCTCGTCCACCAGTGGACCACGGTTCATAAGGAAAAGCTCCGTCCACATATCTTCGTTGAGTTTAGCCACTCTCGTAAGGTCTTTGAATGATCCTGCCGAAAAGCCTGCCTGCTTTAAAAGACTAGGGCTTTTTACATAGGAACTTGATACAACATGAGCAAGCTGAGAAGTGAACGCAATAACGCTGTCATGCTCCTCAACGTTTGATACAACGACTTTTGCAAAACCGATATTATATGCAAGCCTTGATATATCTTGCACCACCCTCATAGGCGTTCTGTCAGTAGGCGTCATTATAAAGCTTGCTTTTTCAAAAAGATTGTCCACCGAGTATGCAAAGCCTGAAAATTCACGTCCTGCCATAGGGTGACAGCCGAGGAAGTTTACGCCGTTTTCAATGCAAACGCCCTCTACAGCTCTGACTATCTCGCCCTTTACTCCACAAGTGTCAAGAACGATACCGCCTTTCTTGAACTTACCTGCATTCTCCGTGATAAATTTTATGGTAGCCTCAGGGTGAAGTCCCACGATAACGACGTCACAGCCTGCAAGGTCGTCAATGGTCATTTCACCGTCGATAGCCTCCTGTGCCAGCGCCCCTGCTATCGTTCCCCTGTCAATATCTATACCGAAACAGCTCTCGTGAGTGTTCTTTTTTATTGCCTTGGCAAGCGAACCGCCTATAAGTCCAAGTCCAACTATACAAATCTTCATTGTCCGTCATGCTCCCTTTGCTTTTACGCTTTTAAGCTTTTATGTAATAAAGTATATCACTAAAATCACACTTTGTCAAGAGCCATGCACACCCAATTATTCACCGCAAAGCTCTGCAATAGCATTAGCGTACATATTCAGATTTATTTTGAAAGTTTCCATGGAAATATGCTCGTCAGCTCCGTGCATATTGTTGTTTTCCTCAGGAAATTCCGCACCGAACGCAACTCCGCCCTTTGTGTTGTGAACGTAGGTTATTCCGCCCTCTGCGATACATTTTCCCTTTTCGCCCTTGACCTTTTCGTATACCCTTAACAAGGTCTGAACGAATTCACTGTTTTCGTCCACATAATGCGGCTCCATGCCGTCAAGCTCGTCCACCTTGAAGCCCTTGCTCTCCAGTGCCGAAGTTATGATACCGCTTATCTCAGCGAGCGTCTTGTCAATAGGGAAGCGTATGTCGATACCGCCATGAAGCCTGCCACCCTCAGTTTTAAGGATAGTCAGCGCACAGGTCATCTCGCCTGATACATCGTCTGAAAAACCAAGACCGCAGGATTTTCCGTTGCATTCTCCGTGTGGGAAAAGCTCAGCCAACCCACCAAGGAGAGCATTTTTATTTTTATATTCTGCCACAAATTTTGTCACCGCATTGTCGCCGTTTTCAGGTCTTGACCCGTGTGACGATTTTCCTCTGATGACCTTCTCACAGTCGTCAGCAAACTTCACAATGCACTTGTCAGGGATAGCATTTATAACGCTTCCACCTTTTATCTCAGCTATCTTATCATCTGAAAATTCAGCAGAGAATGTAAGATGCACCATGCCCTTTTCGCAGTTGAGCACAGGAAAAGAGCCGTCGGGGGTGAACACCATTTCAGGGAAAGGCTGTTTGCTTTCATAATATTCCATGTCCTCACAGCCGCCCTCTTCATTGCCGCCGAAAATAACACGGAAGTTCTTTTTTATAGGAATGTTAAGCTCTTTGATAGCCTTTACAGCCCACAGCACCGCAACGCTCGGACCTTTGTCGTCAATTGTTCCTCTGCCGAAAAGCTTTCCGTCAGCTTTAGTCAGCTTGAAAGGCGGATAGCTCCAGCCCTCGCCTGCGGGAACAGTGTCAAGATGTGAAAGCACAGCAAGCTTACATTCTCCATTTTGGTAAAAATCACCGTGAACAGCATAGCCGTCAAAGTCCTTTGTTGTCATGCCGAGCTTTTCAAGATAAGCCTTTCCCCAGTCAAGAGCCTTGCGAGAACCCTCGCCAAATGGCTTAACAGGGGCGTTTATGTCACCTACGCTCTCAATAGAAATAATCTCGTCTAGGTCACGTAGGATCTCCTCCATGTGCTTGTCAAAATATTCTGCAAATTGTTTCTGATACATATTTATTCCTGCCTTTCAAGTGTGCAAATCATTATTTCCGAGGGATTATTCAGCCTGAATTTACCAAGCCCTGCCGTAACAGCAAGCTTAGCCAAGCCCTGTTCAGCGTCAAGCTCGTAAATGCCCTTTGTGTATCGTGGAAAGAATTTCCGTTCGGGAGAAAGTATTCCGCCAATAAAAGGCAATCTTATAACTCCCCCATGACAGTGACCCGAAAAAGTCACATCTGCTCCCCAGTCCGCATAAGCACGGAAAGCCAGCGGTGTGTGCGAAAGCAAAAAGTTACATTCGCTCCTGTCAGGCTCGCCTAAAAGCTTTGTAAGCTCGTCCTTTGTAATTTGCGGCAGGTCGTGATGTGAAAAATCTTCGTTGCGGTAAAATCTTTGGGGAAGCTGAGTGCCGTATATATTGATGTGATCCTCACCTATTTTTATCTGCTCCATGTTGTTTCTCAGAATGTGTACTCCACATTCGGTGAGTTTCAAAGCAAGGGCTTCGGCATTATCCATGTTGTCAGTTTCATGGTTACCGAAAATATAATAGGTCGGTGCAATATGTTTTAGCCTTTTCATAAGGGCAAGCTTCGGTATCATGTCCGTTTCATCACGGCTGTAAAGATCACCTGCAAAGAAAATAAAGTCAGGCTCGGCGGCAATACAGGAATTCACCAGATTGTTGAAATTATCCCCGTAACGCTTCTTGTGAAGATCTGCAAGAAGAAGTATCTTTTTACCAACAAAATTTTCAGGGAGCTTTGATACTTTCAGCTCATATTCGTTCACCCTTAGCTGTCTGTTGGAAATAAGCATATAACCGCCCAGAAATGCGGCGGCAGCAAAAAGCGGCAGCTTGTATGACATTTTATTACCTCATTCCTACTTGCAAAGATATTTTTTCAGGTCGTCCATTGCCCATTTTGCGTGGGCGTAGCCGTAATCATAAAGCTTTTTCAGCTTTGCAGGGTCGCCCTCAGTCCTGCCTACTCCGAAGGTGGTCTTTGGTGTGAAAACAAAGACTTTCCCCTCCGCTTTAAGCTCCATAAGCTCTGCGATACATTTGTTGTATCTCTCAGCTCTTGTGGCAAGGGCTTCGGCAAATTCAGGGTGCTTGTGATAATATTTCATGGCAAGCTTTGTGGCAGGCTCCTGGGTCTTAACATAGCCCTTTGGTCGTGTCAGCACAACGATATTTTTGTCACAGCCTGCTTTTATTGCCTGCATATATGGTATTGAATCTGATATACCGCCGTCCATATACATTTCGCCGTTTATCTCTATCTCAGGGAAAAGCAGAGGAAGCGCACAGGTTGCTCTAAGCAAATTCCAGTGGGTGTCATCTTTTGGCACGTCCATGTACTCAGCCTTGCCGTTTTTTACGTTTGTAACAACTGCACAAAATCTGCCCTTGAAGTTTCTGTAGGCTTCATAATCAAAGGGAAGCTCAACATTAGGCACAACATTGTAGGCATAATCAAGGTTATAGTAGCATCGGTTTTTCGGGTCGATAAGATGTCTTGCACCCATGTATTTCTTTGTTCCCATAAACTCAGTTGCAAGGCGGAGATTTCTGCCTATCTGCCCTGAGCAGTAAGAAACGCCGAAAGCTGCTCCTGCCGAAACGCCTATAACATAATCGGCTATTATTTTATCCTCCAGCAGAGCGTCCATTATTCCGCAGGAATAGACCGTTCTGCTGGCTCCGCCCTCTAAAGTAAGTCCAAGCATGATATTACCTCTGTTTCTGAAAAGAGGACGGCTTGACCGTCCCCAATTTTATTTTATATCTGTATCATTTAAAATTATGCAGAAAACGGGCGAAGGATGTTCGCCCATACAGTTTTTATCTTACGGCTTCAGATGTTGTATCTGCCCTGCTGTTATCCAAAGCTGAATTGTCAAGAACTGTTTCTGTGAACTCTCTGCCGTCGTCGGTAAGAGCCTTTTTAAGCTCGTCCATGGCGTTCTTTGTAGCGTTGTCGTCTGTTATCCTTACGATAACATTGTCGCTCATAAGCTTCACTGTGGAAACAAGACTTTTAAGATCTACCACACGCTCGTCGATTATATAAGTGCTTCCTGAAACCTTGATGTCATAAAACTCCTTTGGAGCTGCTGTTGTTGTGGTAGTAACGGAAGCTTCATTGGAGGAAGCACTTGCGTCCTTGCCGTCCCCTGAGCCTTCGCCTTTTCCGCCGCCCAGTCCAAGTCCAAGATACTGCATTATAAGAATAAGCGCCGCAATGATAATGACGATCAGCATGATACCAAGAAGCTTTTTCTTCTTTTTCTTTTTCTGCTTTTGTCTTTGTTTTTCAAGGTCACTGCGGTAGAGCTTTTCAACATCGTTCTGAATACTCATTTTTATTGTCCTTTCTATTTGGAAGTGTTTATGTATGTAAAGTAAACATTTTCGTATTTGTCTGACACAGCCTGCACAGCGTTTTCAACTATTCTCATGTTACGATAAAGCACAGCGTCACCGTCATAGACCACTGCCGCAAGCATTACTTCACCGTCTGCCGCACCGAGTCCTTCAAAAAGAGATATGAGCCTGCCTGAGATGTCTTCATCAGGGGTCACGGTCATAATATCCTCATCATTTCGGGAAATATACAGCTTGTCAGAGCCGTTTTCATTTCGCATATCAAGTGAGATAAGCATACCCTGAGTGTAGCCGTCAAGCGCCTGCTGATTTTTTGCGGCATTGCTGTTAATGCTCTCAGCCTTTTTATAGGCTTCATCTATCTGCTTTTGCATATCCTCACGGAGCTTTTCAAGCTCGTCAGCGGACTTTTGCTTCTGCTCCTCAAGCTGTTGAGTGACAGCCTGCACCTGAGCTTTTGCGTCCTCTTTCTGACTGTCGGCAGATGCGGAAACATCGGTCATGACCCAGAAAAGCATTATCATGATAACATCAAGCAGGGAAGTCAGCTCAAGGACTATGCCCTTATTTTTCCTGAAACCATTCATGGCTGTTCACCGCTTTGGGAATGTTCAGCGTTGTTTCTTTCAAGATAGAGCTGAACATTTTTCTCGTTATCCTCTATTTTTGCAGAGATTATGCCGTCAAGAAATTTGAAGATTATAGCAAAAACAAGTCCCCAAAAAGTGGAGGTCAAAGCGCCATAGAAATTATCCTGAACGTTTGTCATATCGCCCACCATACCAAGGAGGGAGATAACAGTGCCGAGGATACCCAAGAGAGGGAAAATCCCTGTGAGATTTACGAACAGAGAATAAAGGCTTCCTGTTCGGTTGCGCATAGAAACGATATCTGTTTCACGAATGTCCGAAATATCGCTGTCAGCCTGACGGCGGGAAGCACCTGAGTCGGGAACGAAGATGTTAAGATGAAGCTTGTTGTAGAGAACATCAGCCGATTTTTTAGTGAGATAAAAGACGAGGGCGGTCGCGACTGCAACCAAGAAAATTATCATGTCGAAGCCGAAAAAGTTCATAAAAATTACGGAAAAGAGTTTTTTCATGGATAAGACCCCCTATAGAGATAATGATAGCACATTTTGAGGTAAATTGCAAGATGTGGGGGCGGATTTTTAGTGAGGAGGGGAGGAATGAGGAATGAGCATAGCAGACCAAAGTAAATTACAAGCATAAAGTAAAATAAAGCACCGAGCGAAGCGAGCAAAAGGTCCAGGGACACGTCCCTGGTCAGGGTCAAGGGGTGAAACCCATTGTGGGGTCTAGGGGCAAAGCCCCTAGCGGAGTATGAGGCAGAGCCTCATTCGGCGCAAGCCGACAAGGTGCAGATTGTAGTATCAAAAGCATATAGAAGTCAAATATCAGATAAAATTGATATCGGAGTATAAAATCTGCACCGCTTTTCTATCCCATAGCAAAACGTAGATACGCAAAGAGCGAAGCGATTTTGCGGAGGAATAAACTAACCCAAATAACTGTAGGGGTGACCTTGTGTCGCCCGTGTTCAGAATTTGCATAATTTCAGCATTGTAGGGGCTTGGCGCCCTCGACAGCCCACTCGAAGGTGTAATGCTGTGATTGTTGTATCTTTGATGCCAAATTATTTTCGAGGTACATTATTGTGATATTCCCCGATAATTCAATGGGCAAGAAAGAGCGGGCTGTCGAGGGCGCCAGCCCCTACAAGCGTGATAGGATAGTTTTTTGTTCTGTCCTATAATGGTTGTAATCGTGGACTTGTTTCTTCGACGGGCGAACGCTGTTCGCCCCTACAGATTTGTTGCCGTAATTTTGTGGTTTTGTACGATTTTTATTCAGTTTTCAAGCTTCAAACAAGGTGCAGGAAGTGCTTTTCTGTGCGATCAGAACCTCTCATCGTGTTCACCTAACTCACGCTCTCAGAATGTGTCCTCATACACTGCTACCTTGCAGGATATTCGATTCGGGATAATACCCTTATACTTATCCCGAAAATCACCACTTTTGTTGCATAAAAAATGCAACAATTGCAGAAATGT